>NZ_JARZAH010000067.1:0-21136 GCF_029892145.1 Kitasatospora sp. GP30 | reverse complement strand
CGGACGTTCGCCGCGCCCCCCACCCCCACATCCACCTACTCCTTATCGTTTTATCACTCGGGTGGGGCGGGGGGGGGGGGCCCCCCCCCCCCCCCCCCCCCCCGCCGATCTGTACGCCGTGCTGGCGGCTCAGCGTGCGATGGTGGCGTGCATCCCCCAGACCAGGAGCTCCGCCGGGGGGCGGTGTCAGAGCCCGTACCGCTCCAGCAGGCGCAGCCAGATCTCGCTCACTGTGGGAAACGCCGGGACGGCGTGCCACAGGCGTTCCAACGGGACTTCACCGACGATGGCGACGGTCGCCGCATGGATGAGTTCGCCGACGCCCGGGCCCACCAGGGTGCAGCCGACCACGATGGACCGCTGCTCGTCCACGACCAGCTTGGCGTGCCCGCGGTAGCCGTCGGCGAGGAGCGATGCCCCGGCGACGTCGCCGATCGGGTACTCCACCACCCGCACCGGGAGCCCGGCCCGGCGGGCCTGCTCCTCGGTCAGGCCGACGGCGGCGGCCTCCGGTCTGGTGAAGACCACCTGCGGTACGGCGCGGTGGTCGGCGGTGGCCGCACCTGCGGTCCAGGGGGTGGGGTTCGCGCGGCGTCCGGCGGCGCGTGCCGCGATCGCCGTCGCGCAGGCCCGTGCCTGGTACTTGCCCATGTGGGTGAGCGGCGAGCGCTGGTTGATGTCGCCGGCCGCGTAGAGCCAGCCGGCGGCGAGCTCCGTGACCCGGCAGCTGTCGTCCACGAGCAGTCGGCCGCCGGGCTCCAGGCCGACCGTCTCCAGCCCGAGCCCGCCGGTGCGCGGACTGCGGCCAGTGGCCACCAGGAACTCCTCGGACTCCACCGTGGAGCCGTCGGACAGGTATGTCGTCACCACGCCGGACGGGTGGTCGCGGGCCACTCGCTCGGCCTCGACTCCGGTGCGTATCTCGACGCCCTCGCCGCGCAGCCCGTCGGCGACCCGTGCCGCGGCGAACGGCTCCCAGGAGGGCAGCAGCCCCTCGCCGCGCACCAGCATGGTCACCCGGGAGCCCAGAGCGCTCCAGGCGGCGGCCATCTCGCACCCCACCACGCCGCCGCCGAGCACCACGAGCCTGCGCGGAGCGGCGTCGGCGGTGGTCGCCTCCCTGCTGGTCCAGGCCCCGACATCGGCCAGGCCCGGCACCGGCGGCATGACGGCGCTCGAACCGGTGCACAGCACCACGGCATGACGAGCCGTCAGCGCTGCCTCTCCGCTGTCGGTGCGTACCGCCACCCGCCGCTCTCCGGCCAGGCGGCCCCAGCCGCGCACCAGGTCGATGCCGGCCGACTTCAACCACTGGACCTGGCCGTCGTCCCGCAGTCCGGAGACGAAAGCGTCCCGCCTGCCCAGGACGGCCGGGACGTCCAGCGGACCGGTCACCGCCTCGCGTGCACCGGCCACCGCGTGCGCCTCCGCCACCGCCGCGGCCGGGCGCAGCAGCGCCTTACTGGGAACGCAGGCGAAGTACGAGCACTCGCCACCCACCAGTTCACCCTCGACGATGACCGCGCTCAGACCCGCCTTGACCACTCGGTCGGCGACGTTCTCACCAGTGGGGCCGGCACCGATCACCACCACGTCGTACTCGGCCGCCGCCGGCAGGTCCGGCCCCTGGGACGGGCTCGTCGGATTCCGCATCTTTCCTCGATTCGGTGTCGGTGGATGACTTCCGCGATGTCAGCAGGACGTGGCTGCGGCCATGGTGGCCGCCGCGCCGGCGGCCGGATGTCCCAGGCGCAGGGTGGCTGCCACGGGGAACGGAAGCAGGTCGTGGTGCTGGTCCGGCAGGGCGATGACGAGGGCGCAACGGGGCAGTGCCGCCCGGATGCCGCTCAGCAGCCGCACGGCCGTCGGCCGGTCGAGCCCGGCGGTGGGTTCGTCGAGGAGGAGCACGGCGGGGTCGCGCAGAACCGCGCGGGCGATCGAGAGCCGCCGCCGCTGTCCTTGCGAGAGCGTGCTGCCCATGGGTCCGGTCGGTGCGTCGAGGTCGAGGTCCGCCAGCGCCGCGGCGGCGAGGGCGGCTTGCAGCGCCGCGTCATCGGCCTCGGGCGCGGCTCGGCGCAGGTTGTCGGCGATGGTGCTGTCCGCCAGCCAGTCATCGGCTTCGACGAGGGTGAGTGTGGTGGCCACCGAGGCCGCGGAAAGGGTGTGCAGCGCAGAGCCGCCGAGCACGACGACACCGGGGGAGGGACAGTCGATCCGTCCCGCCAGGATGTTGAGCAGGGTGCTCTTGCCGCTTCCGTTCGGCCCGGTGACCAGGGTGGCGCCGCCTTTGACCAGAGTGCTCGACCAGCGGGTCCGGGCCGCTTCGGGGCCCACCGGGAGATCACGGACGATCAGCGGTGCTCCGGGATGAGGGAGGTCGGCCGATCCGGAAGGCTGGGGGCGGGCCCGGACCAGCAGGTCGGTCAGCCGCAGGGCTGCGTAGCCGGCCGCGGCGCGGTCACGCAGGATCTGCGGCAGCGTCTCGACCAGCTCGTAGCCGGCGGCGACCAGCAGCGTCTCACCGATGGCGTCGGCGACCGGCTGGATCGTCGAGTGGCTGGAGAGGGCGAGCAGTAGGACCGCGAGCTGTCCGAGCGCGGCGAGCAGGCGCAGCAGCAGCCGGCCATTGCGCAGTGCCCCGAGTGACGCGGCGTCAGCCCGCCGTGCGACCTTGACCCGCCGGGCGACCTGGTCGCGGGCCAGGTCGACGGCGTCCAGGCAGTGCAACTCGGGGAGCGCGGCCCGGGCGCTGAGCAGGGCGGACCGGGCGGCGGCCCGTTCGCCGGCGGCCTTGGCCCGGTGGGCGGCGGCACGGCGGTTGGTCCGCAGGGCACCAGCGAGTGCCAGCGCGAGCAGCAGCAGCTCCGCGGCCCCGGCCGCCGGATTCGCCAGGCAGATCAGCGCCACCACGACCACGGCGGTCACCACGACGCCGGTCAGCGGGGCCACGGTCTGGGCCGGAGCCGCACCCACGGCCGCCACGTCGTCGGTGAGCCGGGCGAGCAGCGCGCCGTCGCGCCGCTCGCGCAACTGGCGTGGCGGGAGCGCGCCGGCGGTCCGCACCATCCGGGCCCGGAGTGAGACCGTCGCGCCGAGCAGGGCGCGGTGGCTGGTGAGCCGTTCGGTGTAGCGCAGTCCGGTCCGGCCGAGGGCCAACGCCCGTACGGTTCCCGAGGGGTACATCCAGGACCAGGTGGTGTTCGCGCGCAGCGTGACCAGGGCGCAGGAGGTGAGGAACCAGCCGGACACGCCGAGCAGGCCGGCGGCGGCCACCTCGGCGCCGGCGGCCAGCAGTGCGCCGAGCAGCAGGTCGCGCCGGCCTCGGCGGTCCGCCGAGGTCCACAGCAGGGTGAGGGCCTTCATGACGTGACGCCGTATGACGTCACGCCGTACGACGTCACCGCGCGGATGCGGCCCCGGTCGATGGCGACGACGGTGTCGGCGATCTTGAGGAGTTCGGGGCTGTGGGTGGCGAGCAGGACGGTTCTGTCCCGCGCCAGGGTGCGCACGGCGGCCATGACGCGTTCCTCCGCCTCGGGGTCCAGGTGGGCGGTCGGTTCGTCCAGGCAGAGCACAGGTGCGTCCCGCAGCAGGGCGCGGACGAAGACCAGCTGCTGGAGCTGGCCCGAGGAGAGCCCGCTGCCGCGTTCGCCGACCACGGTGTCCAGCCCGTGCGGCAGTGCCGCGCGTAGGCCGGTGAAGCCGAGCGTGGCGAAGGCCGCGTCGAGCGCCGCGTCGTCCGCGTCCGGGCGGGCCAGCAGCAGGTTCTCCCGCACCGTGCCCGGGAGGAGGTAGCAGGGCTGGCCTATCCAGGAGACGGCCCGGGGGTCGGCGGGCTGCCGCGCATCGCCGTCATCATGGGTACTTGACCCGCTGTCAGGGGCGAGCAGGCCGGCGGCGACCGCCAGCAGCGTGGACTTGCCCGCGCCGCTGGCGCCGGTGAGGGCCAGCACCTGACCGGGGCGCGCGGTCAGGGTGACGTCGTCGAGGGCGGGCCGGTCGCGGTGGGGGAAGGTGACGCCGACCCCGCGCAGCCGCACGCCGCGCGGAGCGTCGGCGGGCCGTGGTGCCGCCGGGCCCGGTGCGGCCACCTCCAGCAGGCCGTTGACGAGCTCGGCGGCGGCGGACGCCTCGGCACGGGCATGGTAGCCGCGCGCCAGTTCCCGCACCGGCGCGAAGTAGGCGGGTGTGAGGACCAGGACGAAGAGCGCCGTGCCCAGGCCCATGGCCGAGGGGACGCCGGGCAGGTGCAGGTAGTCCAGCAGCACCAGGCCGCAGTAGGTGGCGACCACGGCGAGGGTTCCGGTGACCAGGAGTTCCACCCAGGCGGTGGACAGGAACGCCACGCGCAGCACCGCCTGGGTGCGGTGGGCCAGTTCCCGGTCGTCCCGCTCCACGGCAAGGGCGGCGCGCTCATCCGCGCCCAGGCCGACCAGTGTCGGCAGCCCGCGCAACTGGTCCAGCAGCCGGGCGCTGAGGGTCCTGGCGGCGGCCAGCTGGGCCTGGACGGCGGCGCGGGTACCCATGCCGATGACCTTGAGGTTGGCCGGCAGCAGTGGGGTCGCCAGCACCAGCAGCAGGGCGACCACGCGGCTTCCCGAAGCGATCGCCGCCAGCACGATGCCGCCGGCGATCAGCATGGTCCGGCGTGCCGGGACGTAGCCGGTCAGCCAGTCGGTGAGACGGTCCACCTCCTCGTCGAGGGCCTGGACGAAGGCGGCGTCGGTGCGGTGGGGCTCCGGCGCGGTGACCCGCTGCCACCAGGCGGGCAGGGCGGCGTCCAGCAGTCGGCCGCGCAGCGCGTGCCGGACGGCGGCGGCAGCCTCGTCCGCGGCCCGGTCGCCGGCCGCGAGCAGCCAGGCCCGCACAGCGAGCCCGACCGCGACCAGGCAGGCCGCCGGCAGCACCGAGACCGGGGTGACCGCCGCCCGCTGGCCCTGCAGGGCCAGTTGGGCGGCCCAGCCGAGCCCGGCCGCCCAGCCGACGGTGCCGAGGGCGGCGAGCCCGCGCAGCGTGCCTGCGCGCCGGAAGGCGGGTGCCTGCGCGTGCGCCCACTCGCGCAACCGTTGCAGCGCCTCCTTCTGGTCCTGCTGTGCGTCGTCGTCGGCCAGGCGCGCCAGCAGGGCGGCGGTGTCGCTCACCGCCGGGCCGCCTGGTCGATCTCGAACTCGCCTGCGTCCGCGGCCCGTCGGTCGCCGACCAGCCAGGCGGTCACCGAGACGGTGCTGAACAGGACGAGCGAGACAGGGGCGATCCACTCGCCCTGACCGCCGAACACGTCCTGTGCCACGGCGACCACCCCGAGGCCGATCAGGGCGAACCCGGCCCGACGGGCCAGGATCCCCACACCTGCTTCCTTCGCGACTGTCTGACTGCCAGTCAGATCTGTACGGGCAGCAACAGGCTCGGCGGGTACGGCGAGCGCGGCCAGGGTCGGCGGCCGGTACTTCCCGCGGAACACCCACCAGGCGTAGATGTTGTAGGCGAGCACGACGGGCATGCAGCAGCCGACACCGATCAGCAGGAACACCTGCGAGCCGGTGGGGCTCGCCGCGGCGTGGACGCTCAGGCCGGGCGGCACGACGACCGGAGCGGTCGCGGTCACCAGTGCCAGCAGTCCGGCCACTTGGGCACAGAGCACGGCGACGAACGGCCGGGCGTCGGGCTCCCGGCCGAAGCCGTACCAGGCCACCGCGCCGCACCCGGCGGCGGCCGCCACCAGGAGGCCGAACAGGACGGCGCGCAGCGGCTCGTCGAAGCGGAAGTGCTGCGGGTCGGCCACCTCCAGGCCGAAACCCAGCACCAGGCAGGCCACGACCGCCAGCGCGAGCAGCGGGCGCCCGAGTCGCGCGGCCCGACGGCGGGCGCCGCCCTGCGTCTTGGCCTGTAGCCAGGCTGCGCCGGCCAGCAGGTACAGCGCGGTCAGGCCGAGTGCGCACAGCACGCTGTAGGGGGTGAACCAGCGCAGTGCGCCGCCGTCGAAGACACCCCCGTGCTGCGGCAGTCCGCCGAGCACGGTGCCGACCACCAGCCCCTGACAGAGCGTCACCACCAGCGAGGAGGCGCCGAACAGGCGCCCCCAACCGGGTCGGTAGTCCGGTGCGGAGCTCTGCATCTCCAGCCCCAGGCCGCGCAGCACGAAGGCCAGCAGCACCACGACCAGCGGAAGGTAGACCCCGGGGAGCACGGTGGCGTAGACCCCCGGCAGCGCGGCCCACAGGATGACTGCGGCGAGGATGATCCAGCTCTCGTTGGCGTCCCAGGCCGTCGCGACCAGTTCGGTGTACTCCTTGCGCCGTTCGTCGCTGCGGTCGAAGAGGCCGAGGATCCCGATCCCGAGGTCGTAGCCGTCCAGCACGACGTACGCGCCGAGCGCGAACAGGACCAGTCCGTAGGAAGCGTACTCAGCCATGGGTGGCCTCCAACAGGGTTGGCGAGTCGACGGCTTCCGGCCCCGCCTTGACGGTTCGGACGATGTAGCGGATCCAGACCGCGACCAGCACGGCGTAGACCGTGACGAACCCGGCCAGGCTCAGCGCCGCCTCGGCCGTGGACAGGTGTGAGACCGCGTCCGAGGTGCGGATCTGCCCGTAGACCACCCAGGGCTGCCGTCCGGTCTCCGCGGTGATCCAGCCCCCGGAGATCGCGACCAGGCCGGCGGGCGTCATCCACACCATCAGCCGGTGGAAGCGCCGGGCGGTGAACAGCCGCCCGCGCAGGCGCAGCACCAGTCCGGCGAAGGCCATCGCGAACATCGTGAGCGCGGTGAAGTACATCGCGCGGAAGCCGTAGAAGGCGCTCCACATGTTCGGGCGCTGGTCCGGCGGGGTCTGCAGCAGGCCGGGCACGTGGGCCTGGCCGGTCAGGTCCTTGCCGATCACCGCGCCCAGGTGCGGGATCTCGATGCGCAGGTCGTCCTTGCCCCGCCCGGGGTCGGGGACGACGACCAGGTTGTAGCCGTTGTTGTCGGTCTTCCAGTTGCCCTCGAAGGCCTCCAGCTTGGCGGGCTGGTGCTGCCCCATGAACACCGCGGTCTCGTCGCCCGCGTACAGCTGAAGGGGCATCAGGAGGGCCAGCACCCCGAGTGTGAGGGAGAGCGTGCGGCGGGCGAAGGCGAGCGAGCGCTGCCGGACCAGGTACCAGGCGGCGATGCCGCCGACGAACCAGGCGGCGCTGATCAGCACCGCGAGCAGCATGTGCGGGAAGCGGTAGGAGAACGCCGGGTTGAGCAGCACCTGCCACCAGTCGCGGGCCTGGAACTGGCCCGCGACCTCGGTGTAGCCGGCCGGATCCTGCATCCAGCTGTTCGCGGAGAGGATCCAGGTGGTGGACAGCAGGGTGCCGAAGGCGACCATCCAGGAGGCGAAGGCCATGGTGCGCGGGCGCACCCGCCCCTCGCCGTAGAGCATGATGCCGATGAAGCCGGCCTCCAGGAAGAAGGCGGTGATCACCTCCATCCCGATGGTGACGCCGAGGATGGGGCCGACCGCGTGCGCGTAACTACCCCAGTTCAGGCCGAACTCGAAGGTCATCACCGTTCCGGCGACCACGCCGAGACCGAACCCGACCGCGAAGATCTTCCGCCAGAAGCGGAACATCTGCAGGTACAGCGGATTGCGGGTACGCAGGTAGGCCGTGTAGACGATGGCGAGCAGGATCGACAGCCCGACGGTCAGGGCGGGAAAGGTCATGTGGAAGATGGCGGTGATGGCGAACTGCCAGCGGGACAGTTCCACCGTCGCGGACGACGCCATGGCGACTCCTGTCAGCGCTGCGCGGCGGGGTGCGGGTTGAGCGGGTGGGTCACAGCCGCACCAGCGGGGTGTCCACCAGGTGCTCGGCCAGGAACCACACCTGGGCCTCGCCGGTCCGCACGACCTGGGAGACCAGCAGGTCGTTCGTCCCGTCGTCGCCGAGCGCCGCCACCCGGCCGGCGGCATCGCGGGCGTCGACGAGGATCGCCTCGTGCGCCGACAGCAGCCGCGACAGCATCGCCGGCACCTCCTCGACGCCGTCCGGCGGACGCGGGATCGAGGTGATCTCCGCGACGTGCCGCGGGTCGCCGACCGCGACTCCGCCAAGGGACTGGACCCGCTCGGCGAGCACGTCCACCAGCGCCAGTTGCTCGTCCGCGTGCTTGTCCAGCAGCAGGTGCAACGGGTAGAAGGTCGCCCCCCGCATCAGCCAGTGGTGCTTCTTGTAGAGCGTGTAGAGGATCCGGGTGTCGGCGAGTATGTGGTTGAGCCGCTGGCAGGCGTACAGGCGCGTATCGTGGGACAGGCCGAGCGGAACCTGGTTGACGGTTCCGAACTCCTGGATCTCCTTGCCCTTCTGGTGCAGCAGTGGCTGGCTGTTGCCGCTGATGTTGGGGTGGTCGGAACTGCTCATGGGAACTCCCTCGGCCTTCGCGGTCCGGTGACTCGGTCACGGTCCAGTGACTCGCTCAAAGCTATGGGCGCACGAAGTGCGGGTTTGTTCCGAAGCGCACTGATCATTGCCCCTCCGCGCCCGGCCTGGGCGCACACCGTCACCGAGCCGGGGTGAGCGGATGATCGTCGCCCCCTGCCCGGGCGCGCCATTCGCGGGGCGTGACGCCGTAGGCGGCGCGGAAGACGCGGCTGAAGTGGGTCGGGCTGACGAATCCCCAGCGCCGCGCCACGGCTGACACGGTCGGTGTGGCGAAGGCGCGCCGGGACAGATCGTATGCGCACATATCAAGTCGGCGGCGCTGGATCCAGCGGGCCACCGTGGTCTCCTCGCCTTGGAAGAGCTTGTGGAGGTATCGGACCGAGACGTGGTGTGCGGTGGCGAGCTGCTCGGGTGAGAGTGACGGGTCACCGAGGTGGCACATCGCGTAGTCCTTGATCCGCGCGAGCATGGCCGGCGCCATCTCCGGTGCCGTCGGGTCCAGATTGCCGCTGCGCTCCTGGATGAGCAGGGCCAGCAGATCGACGGCGGTGTCGGCGAGCCGGCTACCCATGCAGGGGTCGAGTTCCGCGGCCCCGGAGGCCAGTTGCCGCAGGTAGGTGATGACCAGCGCGACGGATCCGGACGCCGATTCGAACGGCGAGGCGGTGGCCGCCCTGAGATCTCGGTCGTGCACATGCAGGACGTGCCGAGGCAGTCGGAACGCGGTGAACCCGAAGGCGCCCGGGAACTCCTTGGTGAACGGGCGACTGGAGTCGCAAAGAGCCAACTCGCCCGGACCGCACATGATTTCCCGACCGTCCTGGGAGATCCTCGCGTGGCCCTGGTGTTGAATCGTGAGCGCGACCCAGCCCTCGCCGCCGGCCTCGATCGTCCGGCGGCTGCGGGTGACCACCTGCGGTCCGGCGGCCACGCCGGAGATCTGCACGACGCCCAGTTGGTCGCTGCTGAGGATTCCGGAGGAGGGCTCCCGTTCGAGGAGCCTGAGCTCCAGCGGGATGAACGCCTGTGAGACGGCCTCGTGCCAGAACTCGGCACGCTCGGCAGGGGACAGCAATTCGGTGGATACGGTGGTCGGCACGGGGGCTCCCCTCGTCGTCGGTGCTCGAACGCCCTGCGAGGCCCCTGGAGAACGACCTCCGGAGCGGGAACGGCGTACGACCGGTGGGCGTCGGGCATGGAGTCACCACCGCTGACCTGGCACCATTTTGCAAGCGGCCGGCATGGTGGCGCTTCTGTCAGATGACCGGTCTCGGACGTGGCACGCATCGAGTGAGGAGCGGTGGACATGGAGAGCGTCCGTGAGTCGGGGCCGGTCCCGGAGATCGTCGGCAGGGAGCGTGAACTGTCGAAGATCGCGGGGGTGCTCGACGCGGTGGACAGCCGTGGCGCAGTCGGCGCCCAGGTGCTCGTGCTGACCGCCGAACCGGGTGCGGGCAAGAGCACGTTGGTCGACTGGGCCGCTGCCCGGGCGGCGAGCCGGGGCTTCCGGGTGCTGCGGGCTCGCGCCGGCGAGGGCGAGGAAGGGTTCGGATTCGCCGGGCTGCACCAGCTCCTGCGCCCGCTGCTGGGGGAGGCCGACGGGTTGCCCGCCCCGCAGCGGGAAGCGCTGCTGGCCGCCTTCGGGCACGAGGCGGCGACCGCCGACCCGCAGCCCGACCCGCTGCTGATCCGCTATGCCGCCCTGAGCCTGCTGTCCGACGCGGCCACCGACCGGCGGCTGCTCCTGCTCGTCGACGACGTCCAGTGGCTGGACCAGGGCAGTGTGGATGTACTCGCCTTCATCGCCCGCCGACTGGACGGTGAGGCGATAGCCGTCCTGCTGGCCGCACGCGAGGAGGGCCTTCCCGGGCAGTTCGACCGGGAGTTCGCCGTCCTGGCCGTCACACCGCTGGACCGAGTGGCCGCGGGCCTGCTGCTCGACCGCCAGCCGCGGCCGCCGCGCGGCCGCGCCCGGCTGCGGATCTTCGAGCAGGCGGGCGGCAATCCGCTGGCGCTGATCGAGCTGGCCCGAGCGGTCGCCCTGGAGCCCGGGGGAGCGCAGGGGGCGGACGCCGCCGAATCCCTTCCGCTCACCGCCCGCCTGGAACGCATCTTCGCGGCGGATCTCGCCGGTCTCCCGCAGCGGACTCGTCAGGTGCTGCTGCTGGCGGCCGCGGCCGGCACCGCGCAGTTCTCCGAGGTGCTGCGGGCCACCCCTGACGCGGGGGACCCGCAGGTGTGGCTACCCGCCGAACAGGCGGGCCTGGTGCGGCTGGAGTCCGGGCAGGCCCGGCTGCGCCATCCGCTGGTGCGCTCCGCCGTCTACCAGGCGTCCTCCTTCGAGGAGCGGCGGGCCGCCCACCAGGCACTCGCCGAGGCCCTGGTGGACAACCCCGACCGGTACGCGTGGCACCTCGCCGCAGCCACCCTCGGACCGGACGACGAGGTGGCCAAGGCACTGGCCGCCAGCGCGGAGCGGGCACGCCAACGCGGCGGCTACGCTGCCGCCGCGGCCACCCTCGAACGTGCGGCCGCACTGACCCCGGACGCGGACCAGCGGGCGCGGAGGCTGCTCGAGGCCGCCACCATGGCGATGCTCGGCGGCTGCCCCCAGTGGGTCGGCGAGCTGGCCGTCAAGGTCTGCGCCACCGCGGACGACCCGGAACTGCTCGCCGAGGCGTCCATGCGGGCCGGCTGGTCCCTGGCCGTGACCACCCGGCACGAGGAATCGTTGGGATTCCTGGTGCCCGTCGCACAGTCCATGGTCGAGCAGGCCCCCGAGCTCGCCATGAACGCGCTCGGGACGGCGGCGACCCCGGCGTACAACTTCGGATCCGCGTTCTACCGCACGGAGTTGCGCCGCCTTGCGGACCTGGTGCCGCCGCAGCCCGACGAACCGGCCCGGGTCTGGCTGCGGGCCGCCACCGAACCGCTCACGGATCGCGCGTGGGCGGTGCCCGCCCTGCAACGAGCACTGGCCGAGGCACCCGAGGACTCACTCTTCCACCTGACCCAACTCGGCGGCGCCGCCTGGATCCTCGACGAGACCGAGACGGCCGTGCGGATCCTCGGGCGGGTGATCGACCACCTGCGCCGCACCCCCACGGCCGGTGGCAATGCCGTGGTCGCGCAGGCGCTCGCGCTGGCGCTCTTCGAGAGCGGCGCGTGGTCCGCGGCCCGGTCCACCGCGCAGGAGGCCTACCGGATCGCCGTCGAGGTCGGTTCGGACAACGTCGTGGCGGGATCGCCGATTTTGCAGGGCACGCTGCTGGCGCTGCACGGCGACGCGAGCGGGGCGCGCGGGCTCGTCGAGACAGCCGTCGCCGGGGTGGACCTGTCCTGCTCGCCCAGCCTGTTCGTGCGGTCCTGCCACGCGCTCGGCCTGGCGGCCTTCGTCGAGGGTGACCACCTCGCGGCGTATCGGCACCTGCGAGCCGTGTTCTCGCGCGACTTCCACCCCGCCCCGGTGCACTACCACGCGTCGTACTACTACCTCGGCGACCTCGCCGCCGCAGCTGTCCGCGCCGGTCACGAGGACGACGCGCGGGCCGTGCTGGGGGTGGCCGTGCGCGCGCTCGGCGAGCTGCGCTCCGCGCGCCTGGAGGTGGTGGTGAACCGGGCCCGCGCGCTGCTGAGCGGGCCGGACGAGGCGGAGCAGCACTTCCGGGCGGCCCTCGCCGACCCGGCCGGTGACCTGTGGCCCTTCGAACGAGCGCTGGTGCGGCTGGAGTTCGGGGAGTGGCTGCGCCGCCATCGCCGGGTCACCGAGGCACGCACCGAGCTGAGCGCCGCCCTCGGTGTCTTCGAGCGGCTCGACGCCCGTCCCTGGACCGAGCGCGCCGTGTCGGAGCTGCGGGCCGCCGGTGTACCGACCGCCCGTACGGAATCCGTCAGCCGCACGGCCGACCTGACTCCGCAGCAGCTGGAGATCGCCCGCGCGGCCGCCACCGGTCTGACCAACCGGGAGATCGGCGCCAAGCTGCTGCTCTCGCCGCGCACCGTCGGCTTCCACCTGCACAGGATATTTCCCAAACTCGGCATCACCACCCGGACCCAACTGCGCGACGCGCTGGGTGACGCGCAGCCTGCGCACTGACTTGCCGGACCCGGGTGGCGGCCCAGCGCGCCTGCTGGCCCGCCTGCCCGCCTGCCGGGCACCCTGGTGCATGCGCGGACAGAGCAGAGCCGGGGCGCCGTCGGACAACGCGGCCTGGTCGAGCGGTTCTAGGTTGGCGATCGCGCTTCGGGACTCCGGGGCCGGCCGGGCAACGCCGCGGTCGGCGCCGGCCGAGGTGGACCACCCCGCACCATTGAGGAGACGGACATGACGCACGACTTCGAGCCGGTCCAGCCCGTACTGGAGACGGCGGCCGCGGCGTTCGCGCAGGCCACGGCGGAGCCTCCGTACCTGTTCCAACTGAGCCCCGCCGAAGGCCGCAAGGCGGTCGACGAGGTCCAGTCGGGCCCGGCCGAGCTGCCGGTAGTGGACGAGGAGTGGATCACCGTTTCGGGCGGACCGACCGGCAGCGTCCGGGCCCGGATCGTGAAGCCGGCCGGTTCGAGGGAGATCCTGCCCGTGATCCTCTACATCCACGGCGCCGGCTGGGTCTTCGGCAACGCGCACACCCACGACCGGCTGGTCCGGGAGCTGGCGGTCGGTACGGGGGCGGCCGTGGTGTTCCCCGAGTACGACCTGTCGCCCGAGGCCCGCTACCCGGTGGCCATCGAGCAGAACTACGCGGTCGCGCAGTGGATCGTGCGGGAGGGTGCCACCAAGGGGCTGGACGGCACGCGGCTCGCCGTCGCGGGTGACTCGGTCGGCGGGAACATGAGCGCCGCGCTGACCCTGATGGCCAAGGACCGCGGCGACGTGCCGCTCCGTCACCAGGTGCTCTTCTACCCGGTGACCGACGCCGCCTTCGACACCAACTCCTACCACCAGTTCGCGACCGGCTACTTCCTGCGCCGCGACGGCATGGAGTGGTTCTGGGACCAGTACACGACCGACCCCGCCCAGCGCGCCGAGATCACCGCCTCCCCGCTGCGCGCCACCACCGAGCAACTCGCCGGACTGCCCGCCGCCCTGGTGATCACCGGCGAGGCCGATGTGCTGCGCGATGAGGGCGAGGCGTACGCGAACAAGCTCCGGGCGGCCGGTGTCCCGGTCACCGCCGTGCGCTACCAGGGCATCATCCACGACTTCGTGATGCTCAACGCCCTGCGCGAGACACGCGCGGCCCAGGCCGCCATCACCCTGGCGATCCAGACGCTGCGTGAGGCGCTGCACGCCGCCTGACGTCCGCTCCGCACCGTCGAGGATCCGGTGCCGCCGTGCTGTGCACCGGCGGTGCTGGTGAAGCCAGGTGAAGGTCCGCTCGAGAGTATCGGCGGCCTGATGTCGGACACGTCGTCGTCCAGCAGCGCGTTGAGCTGGTGCACGGCTTCGGCGGGAGTCATCAAGGGCGCGGTCATCGCTGGGGCACCAGGTTCACGTTGCCGTACTGGCCGGCCACGATCTGGCCGAAGTATCAGAAGACCATCCCGCTTTAACGGGGGCAGCGGGATGATCTCCTGATGGCTCGGTGGTGCGGTCAGCGGGTCCTGAAACGGCGGTAGAGGTTCCGGGCCACGAACACCCCCGGCCCGCCGAAGCCGACGAGGTCGACGCGCCCCTCACCGGTGATGTCGCCGACGAAGCGGGGGTGCCGGTCGACCCGCCAGGCGCCCGCGTCGTCGCTGTAGCCGAAGCCGCGGCATACCAACTGGGGCTGCTCGAACCGGCCTTCACCCAGGCCGTGCGACACCCAGACGCCCTCGTCACCGAAGCCGACGATGTCCGGGGTGCCGTCGCCGGTGACGTCGGCGAGGAACCGCAGGTGCTTCTTGGGCGTCCACCCCTGCGCCGTCCCGAAGTCGTTCAGGACCAGCTTGGCGGGCTCGAAGGTGCCGTCGCCGCGCCCGCGGGACACCGCGACGCCCTGCGGGCCGAACCCGACGATGTCCATGGGGCCGTCGGCGGTGGTCCTGACCAGGAAGCGGGGGTGCTTCGCGACCGACTTCCAGCCCTGGACGGTCCCGAAGTCGCCCAGGACGAGCGAGGGTTCGGCGAACGTGCCGTCGTCGGCCTGGAGGGAGACCCAGACGCCCTCGTTGTGGCAGCCGACGAGGTCGAGGCGGCCGTCGCCGGTGGTGTCGGCGAGGAAGCGGGGGTGCTTGTCGAGGAGCCAGCCGCCCGCCTCCTCGCCGTGGCCGAACGCCTTGAGAGCCGGCTCATCGGGGAGATCGGCGAACGTGCCGTCGTCGGCCTGGAGGGAGACCCGGACGCCGTCCTCGTGGCAGCCGACGAGGTCGAGGCGGCCGTCGCCGGTGGTGTCGGCGAGGAAGCGGGGGTGCTGGTCGGCGAGCCAGCCGCCGGCCTTCGGGTCGCTGCCGAACGCCTTGAGGACCAACTTGCCGGCGGCGGGGGCGAACTTGCCGCCGTCGCCCTGGAGGGACACCCGGACGCCGTCGGCGGCCAGCACCACGACATCGGGCTTGCCGCTGCCCGTGGTGTCGGCGAGGGTCCACAGGTCGGTGGGCGCCAGGGCGGGCGCGGACTTGTACAGGGCCTGCTCGTCGTCGAAGGTGCCGTCGCCCCGACTGGGCGCCGTCACGGCCCCCTTGGCGGGCCGCAGTGCCACGATGTCGTGCCGCCCCGCCCCCGTGCGGTCGGCGAGGAACCGCGCACCGGCGCCGGCCCACCAACCCGGCTGCCCGGGAACGCGGTTGGGCCCCTCGCCGGTCCACTCCCCGGCGGTCTTGTCGCTCCCGAACTGCTCCAGGACGAGGAGCATGTCGCTGAAGGAGGGGGTGGCGCCGGGGACCATCCGCAGCGCGGTCGAGCGGACCAGGGGCCAGGACCGGCGGCCGTTCCAGTGGTCGCGCTGGGCGAAGCGCAGCACCAGGTCGCTGGTGCGCTCGGGTTCGGCGGTGACGAAGCGCCAGCGCTGGCTCTTCGCGGCGTCGTCGTACTTGCGCAGGACGACCCGGATCTCGGGCTCCTCGGCGTCGTCCTCGTCGCGGTCGGGGAGGTCGAGGACGGTGCCGTCGGTCACGCTCTCGATGAAGTAGAGGCCCGCCTCACCCTCGATGGGGACGACGTGCCACTGCTGGTCCTTCTTGCCTGCTGCGGCGGCCGACCGGCGGACGCCGCCGCCCTTGGTGATGGGCTCGAGCGCCTTGCTGTCGGCCGCGTTGCGGATCACATAGCCCTGGTCGTCCTGCTCGAACCCGCCGTTCGCGGTCTGCACGGGGGCGAGCTGCCACTGCTCCGGGCTCGGGCCGTCCTCGGGGAAGCCGCGGACGACCAGCGCCCCGTCCGAGCTCGGCGTCGGCGGGGCGCCGAGGGTCTTCCCCGTGGCGGCGTTGACGATCTCCAGCTTCAGTTCTTGCGTGGGCACGGGCATCGTGGTGCCTCTTCCAACTCTTCAAGGCAGTACGGGGGTTGGCTAGGGACGGTGGTGGCGCAGCGGTGGGCGCGGCTCACGTGAAGACGTGGTGGTACGGCACGTTCCACTCGTTGGGCAGCCGCGGGTAGAAGGTGTTGATGATCGTCCCGGTGAAGTCCCCGCCCCAGTTGTAGGTGGTGCGCACCTCGTTGTCGGGCGTCACCGCGTAGTCCTTGAAACCGAGGATGGCGTCGGGGTGGGTGATCGGCACGAAGGTGATTCCGCCCCACGGCGTCACCGAGACGACGAAGAGCTGGGTGTCCTCGGGGGCGCCGTTCTTGCCGCGCCACTTGTCGCCGACCTTGTCGGGGAGGCCGACCTGCACGGTGTCGGCCGTCGCGGCCTTCGGGGCGTCCTGGTGGACGCTGATGCGGCGGCGCCGCGGCTTCGGGGTGCCGTCGTCGCCGCGCCCGGCGGCGGTGCCGGCCGGATCGACGGGCGCGGGCATCGTCTGGCCGGCGGCGCTCTCCAGGAAGTAGAGCGGTCGCTGCCCGAAGAAGCCGCCAGGCGTGATGTACCAGAGGTGGCCCTTCGCGTCCTTGGTGTCCGGGTCCAGCGCGGTGGCCAGCTTGACGCCCTTGTCGTGGACCGAGTCCTTGAGCTCGACGGGCCGCAAGTAGCCGCCGTTGAAGGCGTGCACGAGCATGACCGGGCGGTTCTCGATCAGCGCCGCCACGATCGCGTTGTCGTAGCTGTTCACCGCCACCGGGCCGCCGACCACCAAATTCGCCATCGCGGTGCGTTCTTGGGTGTACATCGCGGAAACCTCACCTGTTCTGGATGTGGGAGAACAATGCTCGGACGCTCAGTGCAGGAGCGCATTGCACGGAAGCTCAGTGCAGGAGCGCATCGCACGGAAACTGTCGGCGGCGCCAGAGTCACACAATCGCCAACTGATGGGCAGGATACGGAGCTTGGTTCACCCGATCGAGTGTCATGCCGGGACGGGCCGCTTCCAGTGGTAAGGCCCGTGCTAGCTTCGGTCGCCGGAACGTGCGCAGAACTCTGTTCCCATTTCACCGAGTTCACCGAACGCGGTTCGACCGGATCATTCGAGGACATCATCCGAGGACGGGGAATGCCTTCCAACGCATACAACCTGGATCGGGCCAAGCGCCAGCCGCTGACCAAGAAGAACCTGCGGGAACTGGGCATCGAGCAGACCTGGCAAGCCATCCTGGAGCACCCCAGCCTGGTCTACGTCGACGAGTACGGCGTGCAGCACAAACCCGTCGGCTTCTCCGTCAACAAGGCGAGCTTCGGCACCTTCCCCGGTACGGCCCACCAACTCGGCTGGCTCGCCTACATGAACCTCGGCGAGCCGCTGATCGAGGAGCGGCGCGACATCCAGCAGCCGCCGCCCGACATGTTCTCCTCGCGCAGCTACGTCAACCGCAGCCTGACGTCCGACATGAGCTTCACCGACACGGTCGACTTCACCGTCTCGAACGCCGTCACCTGGTCGCTCCAGGGGTCGTCCCAGCTGACCTTCGGCGGCAACGTCAGCGCGCAACTCCAGCTGCAGTTGCAGAACCAGCTCCAACTGAGCCTCCAGGGGCAGCTCCAGGGGCAGCTCCAGGGGCAGCTCAGCGCCCAGCTGCAGAACGCCATGGCCAACAAGTGCACCACCACGGTGACCAACAAGAACAGCAAGGACAACATCGGGGTGGACAATGCGAACGCCACCGAGAACGGCGTGACCAACACGATGTCCAATACGGCGCAGGCCTCCGCCACGGCCTCCGCGACATCCTCGATCACGGACTCGGTGGCGTTCACGACCACGGGCAGCGCCACCGGGAGCGCGCAGCTCAACGCCCAGTTGATGCAGGGCATCACGGCCTCCGTCGGCGGCACCCTGACCACCAGCTGGAAGTCCACCTCGCAGATCTCCGGCACGGTCCCACCGACCACCCGGATGGCGACCATCGCCAGCCAGCGGCGCACCCGCAAGCAGTACTCCTACGAGATCCCGGTGACCTTCTCCGGGCTGCTCGCCGTGCAGTACGACGTGCCGGTGGCGGTGCTTTCGCCGCCGCAGCCCGGGGACTACCCCGGCCTCGCCAAGCTGGTGGCCCGCGACATCGCCGACCTCGACCTGGCGGGCGGCGGCTTCCGGATGAAGGGGCTGGCCGAGGTGGTCTCCGCCCTGGAGGTCCACCACACGATGTTCGACGGCGAGAGCCTGACCGACAGCGAACGAGATCTTTTCAAGCTGCCCTGACCGAGCTGTTCCAGCAGCCGTGAACGGGCGCGCGGCGCCGCCACGACGACCAGAGGTGACAACCATGGTGTTCGGCAACATCTTCGAATCCGCGGGCAAGGGTGCGGGGCTCTTCTCGGTGATCTCCGACGGCGACAAGCCGGAGCCCGGCGCGGACGTCGACTTCGAGGACTCCGACGACGAGACGTACGACGACACGACCACGAGCCTGTTCACCAGCGGGATCCACGGGGCCAACAACCGGGCGAAGATCGTGCAGGAGCAGTCGCCCGAAGCACGGGCCATCCTGGGCTTCCTCGGCTCCTTCGTCCAGACCACCCAGGCGTCGGCCGGCACGCAGGCGCAGTACGCCAAGGACCCCGGTTCGGTGTCCACGGCCGCGGCCGGCCGCATGCAGGCGGCCAGTCCGACGGTGGCCCAGAACGACGATCTCCAGAAGGCCCCGGACTTGGCGAGCAGGCCGAAGAGGGACGACTACAAAAAGCCCCCCAAGCCGGAGAAGCCGACCGTGGAGGCCCCCGAGCCCCCCGCGACGCCCGAGGCCACCCAGCCGACCGCGGAGGCCCCCGAGCCCCCCGCGACGCCCAAGGCCACCAAGCCGACCGCGGCCGACCCGTCGAGCTCCCAGTAGCGGTCGATTGGGGAGGGGGTCAGGGGCGCTGCCGCCCCTGACCCCCTCCGCGTGTGTCAGAGCTCGTGTCAGACGGGGAGCAGCTGCCACTGCCGGTTGCGGTGGTCGCCGTCCGCCTCGTACTGCTTGATCGCCGCCAGCCCCGTGGCGTCGACGCGCAGCAGCAGGCCGCTGTGCCGGTTGGCGATCTCGAACACCCGGGGGCTGTCGGTCGCGGGGCCGATGGGGATCAGCCGCCACTGCTGGTGGTACGCGTCGGCGCCCTGGTAGGCGCGCTGCGCCGCCACCGCCCCGGCGGCCTCCTCCGCTTCGAGGATCTCCAGGACCTTGCCGCTGCGCACGTTCTCGAACCTGTAGAGCACCTCGCCGTCCTGCTGGCCCGCCACCACCAGCCGCCACCGCTGGTGCTCCCGGGGGACGGCGAGGGACTGGTGGATCTCGGCCCCGTCCTTGGTGGACTCACGCAGCACGCCCATCCGCAGCCTGCTGTGGACGTTGGCCCATGAGACCACCGTGCCCGACGCGGGCAGGCCGGCCATCAGCGGCGAGGCGATCTTCCGGATCCGGTGGCCGCCGTACTCGGCGATGTAGAGCGTGTCGACGCTGTCCACGGCGAGCGCGGCCGGGAGGTTCAACAGGGCCTTGTTGGCCGGGCCGTTGTCGCCGGTGGAGCCGGCGGTGCCGGTGCCGGCGATGGTGGTGATCGTGCCGTCGGTCGCGACCTTCCTGATGCGGTGGTTGGCGTGATCGGCGATGTAGAGGATGCCGGTGCTGTCCACCACCACCGCCAATGGGCAGTTCAGCTGGGCCTTGTTGGCCGGGCCGTTGTCGCCGGTGGAGGCGGCGGTGCCGGTTCCGGCGATGGTGGTGATCGTGCCGTCGGCCGTGATCTTCCGGACGCGGTGGTTGTAGCCATCGGCGATGTAGAGGGCGCCCGCGCTGTCCACCGCCAGCCCGCGCGGGTAGTTCAGCTGGGCCTTGTTGGCCGGGCCGTTGTCGCCGCTGAAGCCCCCGACCCCGGTCCCCGCGACCGTGCTGATCCTGCCGTCCGTGGTGATCTTCCTGACCCGGTGTCCGTTGTAGTCGGAGACGTAGAGGACACCGGTGCTGTCCACCGTCACCGCCAACGGGTAGTTCAGCTGGGCCTTGTTGGCCGGGCCGTTGTCGCCGGTGGAGGCGGCGGAGCCGGTTCCGGCGATGGTGGTGATCGTGCCGTCGGCCGTGATCTTCCGGATCCGCTGGTTGGCGGCGTCGGCGAGGTAGAGGGTGCCCGCGCGGTCTGCCGCCAGTCCGCGCGGCTGGTTCAACTGGGCCTTGTTGGCCGGCCCGTTGTCACCGCTGAAGCTCGCGGAAGCGGTGCCGGCGATGGTGCTGATCCGGCCGTCCGTGGTGACCTTCCGGATCCGGTTGTTGCTGTAGTCGGCGATGTAGAGGGTGCCCGCGCTGTCCACCGTCAGCCCCAGCGGGTAGCTCAGCTGGGCCGAAGCGGCAGGCCCGCCGTCCCCGGTGAACCCTGCTGTGCCCGTCCCCGCGGCCGTGGTGATCGGAGGGACGGACTGTTTGTTGGGAGTGGTCATCGTCATTCCTTCGGTCATGGTGCCCGGCATTCGGTCAGATGGGGAGCAGCTGCCACTGCCGGTTGCGGTGGTCGCCGTCGGCCCCTTGCTGCTGGACGGCCGCGGGGGTGGTGGCGTCGACGCGCAGCAGCAGGCCGCTGTGCCGGTTGGCGATCTCGAACACCCGGGGGCTGTCGGTCGCGGGGCCCATGGGGATCAGCCGCCACTGCTGGTGGTGTGCGTCGGCGCCCTGGTAGGCGTGCTGCGCGACCACCGTCCCGTGCACCTTCAGCGCGTCGGGGACCTCCAGGACCATGCCGCTGCGCACGTTCTCGAAGGTGTAGAGCACCTCGCCGTCCTCCTGGCCAGCCACCACCAGGCGCCAGCGCTGGTGCTCCCGGGGCGCGGCGATGACCTGGTGGATCTCGGCCCCGTCCTTGATGGACTCGCGCAGGGCGCCCATCCGCAGCCTGCTGTGGACGTTGGCCCATGAGACCACCGTGCCCGACGCGGGCAGGCCGGCCGTCGCGGGCGAGGTGATCCTCCGGATCCGATTGCCGCTGTACTCGGAGATGTAGAGGGTGCCGACGCAGTCCAGGGCGAGCCCCACGGGGCTGTCCAGCTGGGCTTCGTCCCCGGGGCCGCCGTCGCCGCTGAAGCCGGCGGTGCCGGTGCCGGCGATGGTGGTGATGGTGCCGTCGGTCGTGATCTTTCGGACCCGGTGGTTGCCGTAGTCGGCGATGTAGAGGGTGCCCGCGCTGTCCATCACCAGCGCGTGCGGGCGGTTCAGTTGGGCCTGGTCCGCCGGGCCGCCGTCGCCGCTGAAGCC
>NZ_JARZAH010000066.1:0-21268 GCF_029892145.1 Kitasatospora sp. GP30 | reverse complement strand
ACCCTCTCAGTTCCTCTACCACCCACACCCGCCCCCCCCCCCCGCGGGGCCCCCCACCCCCCCCCCCCCCCGCGCGCGGGGGGGGGGGGGGGGGGGGGGCGCCCCCCCCCCCCCCCCCAGCTCTCCCCGTTCGCCGCAACTCGCGTTCTGATCAGGCGTCGTAGTCCACCGTCACCTGGTCCGAGACCGGGCGGGCCTGGCAGGTCAGCACATAGCCGGCCGCCAACTCCTTCTCCTCCAGGGCGAAGTTGCGCCGCATCTCCACCTCGCCGTCGGTGACCAGGGCGCGGCAGGTGCCGCAGACCCCGCCCTTGCAGGCGAACGGCAGGTCGGGGCGGGAGTGCTGGGCACCGTCCAGCACCGAGCGGTCGCGCGGCAGCCGCAGCACGCTGCGCCGGCCGTCCAGCACCACGGTGACCTCGCTGGTCTCGCCCTCCGCCACCGCCTCCTCGACCGGCCGCAGGGCGACCGGCTCGTCCTCGGCGTGGAACAGCTCCTGGTGCACCGCCGTGGCGGGCACGCCCGACTCGGCGAGCAGCGTGCGGACTTCGGCGACCATGCCGAACGGCCCGCAGAGCCACCAGTGGCCGACCGCCTCGACCTCGACCAGTGCGGTGAGCAGCGCCCGCACCCGCTCGGTGTCCAGCCGCCCGCTGAGCAGTTCGGCGTCCCGCGCCTCCCGGGAGAGCACGTGGAGCAGCTCGAACCGGTCCAGGTAGCGGTCCTTGAGGTCGGCGAGCTCGTCGGCGAACATCACCGTGTCGCTGCGCCGGTTGCCGTAGAGCAGGGTGACGGTCGACTCGGGGTGGGCGGCCAGTACGGTCGAGGCGATGGAGAGCATCGGGGTGATCCCGGAGCCGGCCGCGATCAGCACGTGGTGGGCCGGCACCGACAGGTCCGCGGTGAACAGCCCACTGGGCGGCAGCACTTCGAGCACGTCGCCGACAACTGCCTTGTGCACCAGCTGCCCGGAGAAGAGCCCGCCCGGCACCTCGCGCACCCCGATCCGCAGCGGCCCGCCGACCGGCGAGCAGATCGAGTACGAGCGCCGTTCGTCCGCCCCGTCGACCAGCTGGCGCAGGGTCAGCGACTGCCCGGCCAGGAACGCGTAGTCCTCGGCCAGCTCCTGGGGCACCTCGAAGGTGACGGCCACCGCGTCGTCGCAGAGGCGCTCCAGGGCGGCGATCCGCAGGGGGTGGAACTGCGCGCGGCGGGTCGCCATCAGATCTCCTTCATACGTTCGAACGGTTCCCGGCAGGCCCGGCAGCGCCAGAGCGCCTTGCAGGCGGTGGAACCGAACCGGGACAGCTCCTCGGTGTCGGACGAGTCGCAGTGCGGGCAGTGCACCAGGCGGCGGGTGGGCCCCAGCTGGAGCAGCCCGCGCGGCCCGGCCGACCCCGTCGCTCCGGGCGGCGCGATCCCGGCCGCGGCCAGCTTGGCCCGACCGGCCTCGCTGATCATGTCGGTGCTCCACGGCGGGTCCAGCCGCAGCCGGACGTCGGCCCCGGTGAACCCGGCGGCGCGCAACCGGTGCGCCACATCGGCGGCCATCTCGGCGATCGCCGGGCAGCCGGAGTAGGTCGGGGTCAGCCAGACCGTCACCGCGGTGCCCTCCTGCTCGACCCCGGCGAGCACGCCCAGCTCGGCCAGGGTGAGCATCGGCAGCTCGGGGTCGGGCACCGCACCGGCGATCTCGGCGGCGTCCCGCACGGGCAGCGCGGTCACCATGTCGCCCCCGGGTGTTCGCGGGCCACCACCTGCAGCTCGGCCAGCAGCAGGCCCAGCGCCTCGGTGTGCACGCCCTCGCGGCCGGCCCGCCCCCCGACCCGGGCCAGCGGCGGGGCCTGCGGCACGGTCAGGGTGGCCTGCTCGATCAGCGCGGTCAGCTCGGCGAGCACCGGCTCGCGCAGCCGGGCCGGGTCCAGCCCGAGCCGCAGCTCCGCCTCGTGCGCCGTGAACAACTCGTCGAGCAGCGGCCAAATGGCGTCCAGCCCGGCCTGCATCCGCTGCGCGGAGTACGCGGTGCCGTCGCCGAGCCGCAGCAGCCAGCCGGCGGCGTACTCCTGGTGGTAGGCGAGTTCCTTGGCGCCGCGGGCGGCTACGGCGCGCAGCACCTCGTCGGGGGCCTGCTCGGCGAGTTCGGTGTAGAGGGCGAGCCGGGCGGTGGCGAAGAGCAGCAGGCGGGCGATCGAGTGGGCGAAGTCGCCGTTCTCGACCTCCACCAGGCGGACGTTGCGGAACTCGTGGTCGCCGCGCCAGTAGGCGAAGTCGTCCTCGGTGCGGCCGCTGCCGTCGGCCTGGCCGGCCCGGGTGAGCAGCATCCGGGCCTGGCCGAGCAGGTCGAGGCCGAGATTGGCCAGGGCCACCTCCTCCTCCAGCTCGGGGGCGTGGGTGCACCACTCGATCAGCCGCTGGGCGAGCACCAGGGCGTCGTCACCGAGCATCAGGCAGTAGCGCGAGAGGTCGGCTCCGTCGACATCCGGTGCCAGCGAGGTGTCGACGCCGAGCAGCGGATCGGTGAAACCGGTGCCGTACGCCCAGCGGGCCTCGGCCTCGTGGTCGCCCTGGGCGAGGGTCAGGTAGACGTGATCGTCCGTCATGTCGGTCCCTGTCAGATGTGCGGGACATCCTCGGGGATGTCGTAGAAGGTCGGGTGGCGGTAGACCTTGTCACCGCTGGGCTCGAAGAACGGGTCGCGCTCGTCCGGGGTGGAGGCGGTGATGGCGTTGGAGGGCACCACCCAGAGGCTGACGCCCTCGTTGCGCCGGGTGTAGAGGTCGCGGGCGGCCAGCAGCGCCTTGCGGTCGTCGGGTGCGTGCAGCGAGCCGACGTGCACGTGGTTGAGGCCGCGCCGGGGGCGCACGAACACCTCGTAGAGCGGCCAGGACGTGTCAGACATCGTGCTCCCGTTCCTTCTGCTTGCGCGCGTACTCGGCGGCGGCCTCGCGGACCCAGGCGCCGTTCTCGTGGGCGGCCTTGCGGACCGAGACCCGCTGCTCGTTGCAGGGCCCGTTGCCCTTGATCACCTGCTGGAGCTCGGTCCAGTCGGGCTCGCCGAAGTCCCAGCCGCCGCGCTCCTCGTTCCAGCGCAGCTCGGGGTCGGGCAGGGTGACGCCCAGGTGCTCGGCCTGCGGCACGGTCATGTCGACGAACCGCTGGCGCAGCTCGTCGTTGGTGTGCCGCTTGATCCGCCAGGCCATCGACCGGGCGGTGTTGGGCGAGTCGCCGTCGGAGGGGCCGAACATCATCAGCGACGGCCACCACCAGCGGTCCACCGCGTCCTGCACCATCCGGCGCTGGGCCTCGGTGCCGCGCATCAGGGTCATCAGCAGCTCGTAGCCCTGGCGCTGGTGGAAGGACTCCTCCTTGCAGATCCGCACCATGGCCCGCGCGTACGGACCGTAGCTGCAGCGGCAGAGCGGGACCTGGTTGCAGATCGCCGCGCCGTCCACCAGCCAGCCGATCACGCCGACGTCGGCGTAGTTCAGCGTGGGGTAGTTGAAGATCGAGGAGTACTTCTGGCGGCCGCTGATCAAGCGCTCGGTCAGGTCTCCGCGGTCCACGCCAAGCGTCTCGGCGGCGGCGTAGAGGTAGAGCCCGTGGCCGGCCTCGTCCTGGGCCTTGGCGAGCAGGATCGCCTTGCGGCGCAGCGAGGGGGCCCGGGTGAGCCAGTTGCCCTCGGGCTGCATGCCGATGATCTCGGAGTGCGCGTGCTGGGCGATCTGCCGGATCAGGGTGGCCCGGTAGGCCTCGGGCATCCAGTCGCGCGGCTCGATCCGCTGCTCCGCGGCAACCACCGCCTCGAAGCGCTCGGCGAGCTCAGGCGCCTCCGCGGGCACTTCTGTCTGCACCGGTACCATCACCACTCCTCCCGACTGACCATTCGGTCGGTTCCATTCTGTAGCGAACCACGTACCGATGACAAGGACAATCGGAGACGAAACGGGGGCGGGCTGTGCGCCCGCCCCCATTCGTTCCTGCTGGTGACTCGCAGCGGCTATCTGCGCCGGCCCGCCAGCCCGGGCAGCGGCGCCGCGAGCAGGCCCGCCAGCAGCGCGAGCCGCGGGGCCAACTGGTCGAGCCTGATCCGCTCGTCCCTGGCGTGCGCACCGGCGCCCACCGCGCCGAGGCCGTCCAGGGTGGGCAGGCCCCGGGCGCCCGCCAGGTTGGTGTCGCCGGCCCCGCCCGCCGGGGCGCCGTCCAGCTGCTGGCCGAAGGTCGCGGCCAGCCGCCGCACGTGCTGCAGCAACGGGTTGTCCTCGTGCCGCTCCGGCCAGGCCGGACGGCTGGAGAGCACCTCGGTGGTGACCAGGGCACCGCTGCGGTGCGCCGTCAGGTGGGCCAGCGTGTCCAGCGTGCTGGCCTGCGCCTCCGGCGTCGAGAAGCGCAGCCCGAGCTCGGCCTCCGCCTGGCCGGCCACCACGTTCGCCCGGGTCCCCCCACGGATCCGGCCGGTGTTCAGTTCGGTGCCCGGCTGGTGGCCCAGCTGGTCGCGGATCTCGACCAACTGGTCGACCAGCTCGTCGACGGCCGAGGTGCCGTCCTCGGCGTGGTTGCCGGCGTGCGCCTCGTGCCCGGTGACCATCAGCCGCACCCGGGTGGAGCCCCGGCGCGCGGTCTTCAGGCTGCCGTCGTCGTGGGGCGGCTCCAGGCCCAGGACGGCGGCGGCGCCCCGCAGCTGCCGCTCCACCACCCGTCGGCCGTCCGGGCTGCCGACCTCCTCGTCCGCGGTGATCACCATCCGCACCGAGCGGTGCGGGCGCATCCCGAGGTCGCCGAGCAGCGCGAAGGCGCCCTCCAGCAGGGCCAGTCCGGCCTTCATGTCGAGCACGCCGGGCCCGCTCAGCAGGCCGTCGTGCTCCTGCACCGGCCAGTCGGCCAGGGTGCCGGCCGGCCAGACGGTGTCGTGGTGGCCGACGAACAGCAGGTGCGGCAGGTCCTCGTGCTGGCCCGGCCACTCCAGCAGCAGGTGGTCGCCGGCCGGCCCCGGCTCACGGCGGACGGTGGCGCCGGTGGCCCGGTAGCCGGTCGCGAGCTCCTCGGCCAGCTGGTTGAGTCGCTCGGCATCCCCGCTCGGTGACTCGATCTCGGCCAGCGTGGTGAGGCGGCGGCGGACCGCGCCGGTCAGGGTGCGGGCCCTTGCGGTGAGGGTGCCCGGCAGGCCGGGTAGTGCCTCGGCCCTGGGGAGTGGGTCACCGCCCGGCTCCGCGGGCGCGGCGGGCGTCGCCGGGGTGTCCCCGGTCAGCGCCTGCGGGCCGGGCAGCTGGCTGGCGGTGTTGGCGCTCACCGGGCACCTCCGCGACAGCCGCGCGTACTCGGCGAACCGATACGCGGCAGCGCCGTGCGTGGTGTGGTGGAACGGCTGGTCGACATTGCGTCCTCCTCGCTCGATCCGGCGGCCCCGGCTCGACCGGGACCCCCGTGGGCAGCGCCTCCAGGCGGCGGCGCGGGTTGTCACCGTGGCCGGGGAAGCCGAAGCGAGCCTAGAAGAACGCACTGGTCCCAGGCGAGGTGCCCCTGCCCGGCGCACGGACGCCACGGCCCGCGCCGTCCCGTGCCGCGGCGTGCGGCAACCGGTCGGCCGACCCCGAATCCGGCCGGTGAGCACCTGATCACGCCCACTCCTCCACGATGGACCTCGCGGCCCGCTTCGGCCCGACGAAGCGCCAACGGACCGCCCATCCATGCCGGATGGGTGACAGTCGAACGCACCCCGGGCAGCACACGGCGCGGCCGCGGTACGGAACACCCGTACCGCGGCCGCGTGCGGAGCCGGCTCGGACCCGACAGCCCGTCAGGCCCGGAGCGTCACTCCACCTTCTGCAGTTGCCAACCCTGGTTGGCGCCACCGTTGGCGGGCCACTGGATGGCCTGCGCGCCGAGGGAGAGCGAGGCGCCCTGGACGTCCACCAGGTCGCCGTCCGAACGTGCCCGCAGCGTGTAGTGGCCCGAGTCGGCCGGAACCACCTGCCACTGCTGGCCGGTCCCGCCATTGGGCGTCCAGAGCTGGAGTTGGGTGCCCGGCAGGCTGGTGCCACCCGGGACGTCCAGCACCTTGCCGCTGGCCACCCCGGTCAGGATGTAGTAGCCGTCGCCGGTGCCGGTCAGCCGCCACTGCTGGTTGGCACCGCCGTTGGCGGCCCACTGGATGACCGGAGTGCCGTCGCTGGTGCCCTGGTCCTGGGCGTCCAGCAGCTGGCCGCTGTTGGCGTTCACCAGTTGGTAGACGCCGTCCAGCGGGGCGGTGGGGTGCCCCGTGATGGTGAGGCGGCTGAACTGGGCGGGGTAGTAGCCGCCGGTGCCCAGGCCGATCTGCCCGGCGCGGTAGTCGCCGTCGCTGACGGTGGCCAGGGTGGTGCCGTCCAGCCGGGCGGTGATGGTGCTGCCCTGGAAGTCCAGCGACAGGTGGTGCCAGGTGTTCAGGCCGAGCGCCTGGACGGTGCCGGCGGCCAGCGTGGTGAAGTTCCAACTGGTGTCGGTCTTCAGGATGCTCCAGGCGCCGTCGTCGCCGACCCGCAGGCGGTAGGCGTCGAGGCCGTTGTTGTTGCGGCCCTGGGTGCCGACCCGGCCGAGCAGGTCGACGGTGCCGGACTGCTGGAGCAGCGCGTCCACGCCGACCGTGTAGTCGCTCCAGCTGGTGTCGCCCATGATGGTGTAGGGCTGGTCGGCCGACTCGTCGGTCCAGCGGATCGGGGTGGTCGGGGCCTGCTGGCGCAGGCAGTTGCCGGACCGGCCGCCGGCGCACGGGGCGGTCTGGAAGGCGCCGTTCATCGCGCTGAAGTACCGGGCCTCCTTGCCGGTTCCGGTGCCGGCCAGGCTGTCGCGGTAGGGCAGCGACAGCGGGGCGCGCTGCGGGCCGGTCGCAGTGCCGGCGCCCTGGCCCGTGGTGGTGGTCACGGTGTACATGCGCCCTGGCTGCAAGGTGAGTTGGTAGCTGCCGTCGACCGCGGTCAGGTCCGGGCTGCGGACCAGGCGCCCGGCGGCGGTCGGGTCGGAGAAGTCGCTGGACCAGACGTGCAGGGTGCCACCGGGGAGTCCGCCGGCCGTGTCCAGGGTGACGGTCTGGGCGGCGCCGGCGTCCATGGTCTCGAAGACGGTGCTCCAGGCTGAGCGGTCGGGGGACGCGTAGCTGACGTAGCTGCCGTTGGCGCGGTCGCCGGCCAGGTAGCCGGAGGCGGTGTCCAGGTACTGCCAGCCGGGGGCGGTGAACTGGGTGGTCTGGGCGATCGCCCAGGTGGACCGGCCGACCGTGTAGGCGCCGGACCACGGCTCGTTGGCCGTCACCAGGCCCATCGAGTTGAAGCCGAGGTTGGGGTAGAGGGCGGCGACCACCGGCCAGTTGATGAAGGCGGTCATCTTGCCGTCCAGGTAGCCGCGGTTGATGCCGCGGGCGATCGGGGCGGCGCCGGTGTCGGCGTCCTCGGAGCCGTTCTCGCTGGCCCACAGCCGCTTGCCGGTGGCCAGGGCGTCGGGGCTGGTGGCGCAGTTGGTCATCGTGGACGTGTAGCCGCACGGGTAGTGGCTGCCGACGATGTCGATGGCCGACTTGAGCGCGGGATCGTTCTGCATGGCGGTGGCCACGTCCCAGCTGAAGGAGTCGGCGCCGACCACCTTGGTGCGGGTGAAGCCGCGGGCGGCCAGGGTGCTGTGCAGGTTCTCGTACCAGGAGGCGTTGTAGTTCCGCTCGTTCCAGCCACCCAGGTAGTCGATGGTCAGGCCGTGCTGCTTGGCGCAGCCCAGCCAGGTCGTGAGGTAGTCGACCATGTCCTGGGACCAGAAGCTGCCGTTGCCGATCCAGCCGGGCGCACCCCAGGAGAGGCCGTAGAGCTTGATGCCGGGGTTGCGGGCCTTGGCCTGCGCCATCAGCCACCACTCGTAGCCGGAGGCGCAGTCGATGCTGCCCCGGCTGTGCTCGATGGAGGCCTCGGCCCCGTCGGTGGAGTTGGTGTCGCCGCCGATCTCGACCTTGAGGATCTGCAGCGCGGCGCCGTAGCCCGGCTTGAAGAGGTAGTCGAGGATCTGGCTGCGCTGCGGCTCGGGGTAGTCGAGCAGCAGCCGGGAGTTGCCGCCGCCGCCGCTGATCGCGCCGACCCCGTCGAAGGTACGGCCGGGCGAGTTGCCGTCGACGGTGACGGCGGTGCCGGGGATGCGGGGTGCGGCGGTGGCCGCCGTGGGCGCGGTGAGCAGCGCCAGGCAGAGCGAGAGCAGGGCGAGCAGGGCGCGGGGAGCGGTTCGCATCAGGCGCAGGCCTCCCATTGGTGGGTTATGCGCGAGTGGGATGGCAAAACAAACGGAACCGAGCAGAAGCAAACGGTAGAAATGGGCTGATGACTCGTCAAGGGGGCGCGCAGGAGGGCGAGTTGGCCAGCCGCCATGGGAGTGACCTTGGCGAATGGCCTAGCGACGGCCTGGCGAATGGCCGCACGGGCCGCCGCACGAGTGACCCCACGGGCCGCCGCACGAGTGACCTCGCGAGCGATCTCAGGGCCGATCGAGTGACAGATATTGAAATCTGTCATCGCTCATGCCATAGTCGTAGACGCCGAGAACGTCTTCCCAGTCCCTGGAGCCCTTCATGACCGCCATCCCCACCCGCCGCCTGGGCCGCACCGGCCCGCTCACCTCCGCGCTCGGCCTGGGCGCGATGGGCATGTCCGACCTCTACGGCCCGGCCGACGAGGCCGAGAGCATCGCCACCGTCAACGTCGCCCTCGACGCGGGCATCACCCTGATCGACACCGGCGACTTCTACGGCATGGGCCACAACGAGCTGCTGATCCACGAGGCGCTGCGCGGCCGGGATCGCGAGTCGGTCCTGATCAGCGTGAAGTTCGGCGCCCAGCGCGGCCCGGACGGCGCCTGGCTCGGCGTCGACGCCGGCCCCGCCGCCACCAAGACCGCCCTCGCCTACACGCTGCGCCGCCTGCGCACCGACCACGTCGACGTCTACCGCCCGGCCCGGCTCGACCCGAAGGTGCCGATCGAGGAGACCGTCGGCGCCATCGCCGAGCTGGTGCAGGCGGGCTACGTGCGCCACATCGGCCTCTCCGAGGTCGGCGCCGACACGCTGCGCCGGGCCGCCGCCGTGCACCCGATCAGCGACCTGCAGATCGAGTACTCGCTGATCTCCCGGAGTCTGGAGGCCGAGGTGCTGCCCACCGCCCGGGAGCTGGGCATCGGCATCACGGCCTACGGGGTGCTCTCCCGCGGCCTGCTCAGCGGCCACTGGACGGCCGACCGGGAGCTGCAGGGCGGCGACTTCCGCGGCTCCAGCCCCCGGTTCCAGGGCGAGAACCTGGCGCACAACCTGGCCCTGGTGGAGCAGCTGCGCCGGATCGCCGAGGCCAAGGGCGCCAGCACCGCCCAGGTGGCGATCGCCTGGGTGGCCGCGCAGGGCGAGGACATCGTCCCGCTGGTCGGCACCCGCCGCCGGGAGCGGCTCGACGAGGCGCTGGGCGCGCTGGATGTTCGACTGGACCAGGCCGACCTGGCGGCCATCGAGGCGGCGGTACCGGCCGACGCCGCCGCCGGCGACAGGTACGCTGCCGCACAGATGGCCCATCTGGACAGCGAGCGGCGCAGCTACTGAGCGCACCCGCCGCACGTGGGTCGTCGCCGCCCGGCCGAACGCAGCGAAGGACGTACCGACCCCGTGACCACCGACAGTGCCCTCACCTCCGAGCAGATCCTGAGCGCGGCGGAGGACGTGCTGCGGCGGTTCGGCCCGGCCAAGGCGACCGTGGTGGACATCGCCCGGGCGCTGGGTGTCAGTCACGGCAGCGTCTACCGGCACTTCCCGAGCAAGGCGGCGCTGCGCGAGGCGGTCACCCAGCGCTGGCTGGACCAGGCGCACGACCGCCTGCAGGCCGTCACCGCCGAGACCGGTCCGGCCGCCGAGCGGATGCACCGGTTCCTCGCCACGCTGTTCGCCGCCAAGCGGAAGAAGGCCCTGGACGACCCGGAGCTGTTCGCCACCTACCTGGTCCTGGTGGACGAGCACAGCGACACGGTCGCCGCCCATCTGGACACCCTCGTCGGACAGCTCGCGCGGATCCTCGAAGACGGCGTGCGACAGGGCGAGTTCGCCGCCACGGCGGTGCCGGCCACGGCGCGCGCGGTGCTCCAGGCGACGGCGCACTTCCACGACCCGGCGCACGCCGCCGAGTGGGCCGACGCGGCTCGCGCGGAGGCCGACTTCGAGGCAGTCTGGGCGCTGCTCAAGGCAGGCCTGACGGTCCGTCGGTAGCGCCGGACCGCACGCAGCACACCCGTCGGGCGATCACCGACGATCCGTGAAAACCCCCACTGATCAGCCAAGTTGAGGATTTCGGGCAGATAACGGATCCCCCAGCCACCTTGCCGCCACAACTTCGGGCACCCTAACCTCGACCCCGCGTCGGCCCACCCCCTCCGGGCCGATGCGGGGCTTTTTGTCGGCCGCTTCCTGTCACGTCCATGACAGCATCCCCACCGGGAAGCGGCCACGCCCCGCCCCCACCGACCAGCGCGCGAACTCCCCATGCCCGCACGGCACTCTGCACCCGTGCGCGGCCAACGAGCCACTCGACGACCCCCACGGAGGGTTCACCTTGCGCACTCACTCCCCCAGCCGGTCAGGTCTGCGTGCCCTGACGGCGTTACTGCCGGCCGCCGCGCTCGGCGTCTTCGGCCTGATCGCCCCCACCGCCCAGGCCGCCAGCGCCACCGCCCCGGCGAACAGCCACGTCGCCGTCAAGCGGGCCTGTGCCACCCCGACCCACCCCGGGCAGATGGCCTGCCTGGCGCTGGCCAGGACCGACCTGGTCCAGCCGCACACCCTGGCGCCGAACGCCACCCCGTCCGGCTACGGCCCCAGCGACCTGCAGAGCGCCTACAAGCTGTCGAGCAACGGCGGCGCCGGCCAGACCGTCGCGATCGTCGACGCCATGGACGACCCGAACGCCGAGTCCGACCTGGCCGCCTACCGCTCGCAGTACGGCCTGCCCGCCTGCACCACCGCCAACGGCTGCTTCAAGAAGATCGACCAGAACGGCGGCACCAGCTACCCGACCGCCGACAGCGGCTGGGCCGGCGAGATCTCGCTCGACCTCGACATGGTCTCCGCCGTCGCCCCCGGCGCCCACATCCTCCTGGTCGAGGCCACCTCGGCGAACATGAGCGACCTCGGCAGCGCCGTCAACCAGGCCGTCGCCCAGGGCGCCAAGTTCGTCTCCAACAGCTACGGCGGCTCCGAGGACTCGACCGACACCAGCTCGGACAGCCAGTACTTCAACCACCCGGGCGTGGCGATCACCGTCTCGGCCGGCGACTCGGCCTACGGCGCGGAATACCCGGCCGCCTCGCAGTACGTCACCTCGGTCGGCGGCACCGCGCTCACCCGGAACTCCAGCGCCCGTGGCTGGAGCGAGTCGGTGTGGTCCACCAGCTCCACCGAGGGCACCGGCTCCGGCTGCTCGGCCTATGACCCCAAGCCGAGCTGGCAGACCGACAGCGGCTGCTCCAAGCGCACCATCTCCGACGTCTCCGCGGTCGCCGACCCGGCCACCGGCGTGGCCGTCTACCAGACCTACGGCGGCTCGGGCTGGAACGTCTACGGCGGCACCAGCGCCTCGTCCCCGATCATCGCCTCCGTCTACGCCGACGCCGGCACCCCGGGCTCCGGTGACTACCCCGCCAAGTACCCGTACGCGCACACCAGCGCGCTCAACGACGTGACCAGCGGCAGCAACGGCACCTGCTCGCCGTCCTACCTGTGCACCGCCGGCCCCGGCTACGACGGCCCGACCGGCCTCGGCACCCCGAACGGCACCGCCGCCTTCACCGCGGGCGGCAGCACCGGTGGCAACACCGTCACCGTGACCAACCCGGGCAGCCAGTCCACCGCCGTCGGCGGCTCGGCCGGCCTGCAGGTCAGCGCGAGCGACTCCGCCTCCGGCCAGACCCTGACCTACTCGGCCAGCGGCCTGCCCACCGGCCTGTCCATCAGCTCCTCCGGGCTGATCAGCGGCACCGCCACCACCGCCGGCACCTACAACGTCACGGTCACCGCCAAGGACGCCACCGGTGCCACCGGCAGCGCCTCGTTCACCTGGACCGTCACCGGCTCCGGCGGCACCTGCACCGGCGGCGGCCAGCTGCTCGGCAACCCGGGCTTCGAGACCGGCACCGCGTCGCCGTGGACCGCCTCCTCCGGCGTGATCGACAACTCCAGCAGCGAGCCGGCCCACAGCGGCTCCTGGAAGGCCTGGCTGGACGGCTACGGCACCACCCACACCGACACCCTCTCGCAGACCGTCACCATCCCGGCCGGCTGCAAGAACGCCAGCTTCAGCTTCTGGCTGCACATCGACACCGCCGAGACCGGCAGCACCGCCTACGACAAGCTGACGGTCCAGGCCAACTCCACCAACCTGGCCACCTACTCCAACGTCAACGCCAACACCGGCTACGTGCAGAAGACCTTCAACCTCTCGTCCTTCGCCGGCCAGAGCGTGACGCTGAAGTTCACCGGCACCGAGGACGCCTCGCTGCAGACCAGCTTCGTGATCGACGACACCGCGCTCAACGCCTCCTGATCCAGCGCCGTTTCGAGGGGGCCGTGGCCACGTGCCACGGCCCCCTTGGGCGTTGCTCGGGGCGTTGCTTCGCGGGCTGCTTCGCGTGCTGCTCTGCGCGTTGCTTCGCGTGCTGCTTCCCGTGCTGCTTCGTGCGTTGCTCGGCGCGTTGCTTCGAGCGTTGCTGAGAGAACTCTCATCCGGGCATGTCACCGTGTGGTCCCGCAGAGGGACGGAGGGACCCATGGCCGGATCGGTGCTGGTGGTGGACGACGACGCCACGATCCGCCGCTCGCTGGAACGCGGGCTGCGGCTCAGCGGTTTCGCGGTGCGCTCGGCGGCGGGCGGCCGGGCCGCCCTGGAGTCGATCGCCGCCGCGCCGCCGGACGTGCTGGTGCTGGACGTCTCGATGCCCGACCTGAGCGGCACCGAGGTCTGCCGGCGGCTGCGCGAGCAGGACTGCGACCTCCCGGTGCTGATGCTCTCGGCGCTGGACGAACTGGCCGACCGGGTAGCCGGGTTGCAGGCCGGCGCCGACGACTACCTGGTCAAGCCGTTCGCCCTGGAGGAGTTGGTGCTGCGCCTGCACGCGCTGCTGCGGCGCCGACCGCCCGCCGGCAGCGGGGTGCTGCGGACCGGACCGCTGACCCTCGACCCGGGCACCCGCGAAGTCCACCTGGACGGCGTCCAACTGCACCTGACCCGCCGCGAGTTCGAGCTGCTGGAGCAACTCGCCCGCAACGCCGGCCTGGTGCTCACCCGCGACCAGCTGCTGGACCGGGTCTGGGGCTACGACTTCGAGGTGCGCACCGACGCGGTCGACACCTTCATCAGCTATCTACGGCGCAAGTTGGAGCAGGGCGGCCGTGACCGGCTGATCCACACGGTGCGCGGGGTCGGGTTCGTGCTGCGGATACCGGCGGACGGCACCCGATGAGGCTCGCCACCCGGATCGCGCTCTGGTCCGCACTGCTGCTGCCGGTGCTGGTACTGGGAGCCGGCGCGCTGCTGCTCGGCCTGGTCACCCACGACCTGCGGGCCGAGCAGGACACCAAGCTGCAGGAGCGGGCCCAGGCGGTGCTGCCCAACGCCCGGGCCCTGCTCACCGCCGACCGCCAGGGCCGCAGCCAGGCGGCGCAGAACCAGCACCGGCTGCTGCTGGAAGCCGCCCTGGACGTCGGCGTCCTGGTGGTGGACGCCGGGGGCCAGCCGGTCTCCAGCGGCGGGCCGATGCCGACCGCGCTGCCCGCCGCCGACACCGCCGGCAAGCCGGCGACGGTGCGCTCCGACGGGCGCAGCTGGCGGGTGCTGGCCCGCCCGCTGGCCGGCGCCAACTCGGGCACGCTGTGGGTGGCGGCGCCCGCCTCGGCGGCGGACGGGCAGGTGAACGCGGTGCGCGGGCGGATCATCCTGGTCGCGGTGCTGGCCGCGCCGCTCTCCGGCCTGCTCGCCTTCGGCCTGGCCCGCCGCGCCACCGCACCGCTCAGCCGGCTCGGCCGACAGGCCGCCGCGCTGGATCCGGCGGCCGGTGCGGCCGGCTTCGCGCACCGGCGCAGCGGGATCGGCGAGGTGGACGAGCTGGCCGCGGCCCTGGAGAGCGCGCTGGCCCGCTACGACCAGCAGGCCGCGCGCACCGCCCAGGCGCTGGAGACCGCACGGTCGTTCTCCGCCGCCGCCTCCCATGAGCTGCGCACCCCGCTGATGGGGCTGCAGACCAACCTGGACGTGCTGGCCGGCCACCCCGACCTGCCCGCCGAGGAGCGCGCCGAGATCCTGGCCGACCTGCACGACGACCACCGGCGGCTGCTCGACCTGCTCACCGCGCTGCGCACGCTGGCCCGTGGCGACCTGGTCGAGGACGAGGCGTTCGGGCCGGTGGAGCTGGCGGAGCCGCTGTCCGCGGCGGTGGCCGAGCTGCGACGGCGGCACCCGGCGGCCGTGGTCACCGCGGCGCCCTCGGTTACGGAGGACGGGGGCGCGGGTGCGGGTGCGGGCGACGGCGGGTTCACGGGCAGCGGTGGGTCGGCGGGCGGCGGCTCGGCAAGCAGTGAGCTGGCGAGCGGCAGCGGGTCGGCAGGCGACGGCGGGTTCGCGGGCGGCGGCTCGGCAAGCGGTGGGCTGGCGGGCGGCAGCGGGTTCGGGGACGGCGGTGAGCTGCGGGTCTTCGGCTGGGAGGCGGGGCTGCGGATCGTCTGCGACAACCTGCTGGTCAATGCCGCTGTGCACGGCCACCGGCCCGGCGAGCCCGCCCGGGTCACCGTCGGGCTGCGCCGGGTGGGCGCGCAGGTGGTGCTGACCGTGGACGACGACGGGCCCGGCGTGCCGGTGGCCGAGCGGGCCGCCGTCTTCGACCGGTTCCACCGCCGGGCGGGCAGTCCGGGCTCCGGGCTCGGTCTGACCCTGGTGGCGCAGCAGGTGGCGCTGCACCGGGGCACGGTCACCGTCGACACACCGCCCGGCGGGCGCGGCTGCCGGTTCGAGGTGCGGCTGCCACTGGTGCGGCCGGACGCGCCGACGCCGCCGCTGCCGGCCCGCCGGGAGTGGATCAGCGCCTCCGGGCCGGCCATCCCGTGACGCATGCCGCGACTCACCTATGTCGCGACTCACAAGGAATCCACAAAGAGGCTCTCTACCGTGCGGGTCAGTCGGGCGGACCGCCGCCCGAGCACCCCACGTCCGGAGGTTCTGCCATGCTCTCCTACCGCAAGGCCGGCGCGGCCATCGGTGCCCTCGCCCTCGGCGGCACCCTGCTCGCCGCTGCCGCCCCGGCCCAGGCCGCGACCACTGCCACCGCCCCGAAGAACGACGGCGCCAAGGGCATCTGCAAGCGCCTGCCGCAGACCGAGCAGCGGATCCAGCGCGCCCTGGACCGCCTGCGCGGCCCGGCGACCGAGAACGGCTCGATCGCGCGCCTGGAGCAGCGGGTCGACGATGCCCAGAAGGCCGGCCACACCGCCGTCTACACCTACCTCAACGACCGTCTGACGTACCGCAAGAGCCTGCTGCCGACGCTGACCACCCGCCAGAACGACCTGACCGCGGTGGCCACTTGGTGCAGCGGCCAGGGCCTGGGCGCCTCCAAGTGAGGCGGGCGGTTGCGGCGGCCGCGGTCGCACTGGTGGCCGCACTGACCCTGAGCGCTTGCGGCGGCTCGTCCGGCAGCGCCAGCGCGCCACCGACCGTTTCACAGTCCGGCGATCCCCAACTGGGCGGCATGCAGCAGAAGGTGGACGCGGCCGAGAGTGCGGCCGCCGCTGCCGAATCGGATGCCGCGCAGAACAACTGAACACACCGACTGACACACCATCGGCTCCCTGGCTCAACCCTTGAGCCAGGGAGCCCTTTTGTCAGCCGACGACCTGTCAGAAGTTGATGGAGCCGTCGATGGACGGGAGTTGGATCACTGGCCCGTTGAACGTCGCGTTGCCGCCGACCACGTTGACCGCCATGCCCTGCTTGACCTCCTGCGCCCAGCGGTTGAGCTCCTCAGCGAGTGCCGGGTCCTGTGCCCCGCGCTGGAGCAGGGTGGCGATGAGCACGCCGACCTGCTGCTCATCGGCCGGGTCGGCCTCGGCGTCGAGCAGCGCCTTCAGCCGCTCCCAGTTTCCGGCCGCCCGGGCCGCAGCGGTGACGGCTTCGATGACTCCGGCGTCGATGTCCATGGCTCCCCCGGTATGTTGATGTCTTCAGCCGGCCGCAACGCTACCGGACGTGGTCCTGCTCACCGGCATGTTCGGCTTGACGACCCGGTGGGCGATCAACCACTATCTCGGGCATGGAGCACGGCACCGTCCTCGTCTGCCGCCTGCACGTCGATCTGCGACGCCAGGCGAGCGACATGTGTGCTCGCTGAGCAGCTGAGCCTGCCTTTCCCGCGCACCGCCCGGTAGCGCTGCACCGCTGAACGCCGGTTCCCGCTGAACGCCGGTTCCCGCTGAACGCTAGTGATCGCCGAACGCCGGGTGCACTGTTCGCCGCCCTCTCGTGCCGTGTCACGTCCGCTCGTGCCGTGTCGCACCCGCTGATCCCAGCGCCGTTCGCGTGTGCCGCCACCTGCCCGCTCACCGCCTGACTCCCTCCCGCCGAGGACGCCCATGACTACCGAGCTCACCACGCACCTCTCCCCCGCCGCCCTGCGCGGCCTCGTCACCGAGCTGGCCGACCGCCCGGCCGAGTGGATCCACTTGGTCCGGCTGGCCACCGGGGAACGCTGGTACCAGCGGCTGACGCTGACCGAGGATCACGAGGTGTGGCTGATCAGCTGGCTGCCCGGCCAGTCCACCGGGTTCCACGACCACGGCGGGGCGCGCGGCGCGTTCGCCGTGGCGCTGGGCGAGTTGGAGGAGCTGTCGCTCGGCGCCCCGGACGGCGCGCTGCACACCCGTCGGCTGCCGGCCGGCGCGGTCCGCGCGTTCGGTCCCGACTACCTGCACGACGTGCGCAACACCGCCAACGGCCCGGCGGTCACCCTGCACGCCTACTCGCCGCCGTTGACCGGCATGACCCGTTACGAACTGCGGGCCGACGGCCTGCACACAACCGCAGTGGAAGGACCTGAGCAATGGTGACGACCGTCGAAGACCTGGTGGCGCGCGCCCGAGCGGGCGTTCACCGCCCCGATCCGCAGCAGGCGCACGCCACGCAGCAGGCCGGCGCGCTGCTGGTGGACATCCGCCCGGTGCAGCAGCGGGCCCTGGAGGGCCAGATCCCGGGCGCCCTGGTGATCGAGCGCAATGTGCTGGAGTGGCGGTTGGATCCGGCCGGCAGCCACCGGATCGCGCAGGCCACCGGCTATGACGTCGAGGTGGTGCTGGTCTGCTCCGAGGGCTGGGCGTCCAGCCTGGCGGCGGCCACCCTGCGGGAGCTCGGCCTGCATCGGGCTACCGACCTGGATGGCGGGTTCCAGGCCTGGGCGGCGGCCGGCCTGCCCACCGAACCGGGGCCCGGGCCACTCGGAATCTGACGATCCCGCAGGTCCCTCGGCGTGTCAGATGCGTCACCAATCGCCGTCGAGGGTTTCCCTTGGTCCTGACACGGGCAGGCAGCACTGATGTCCGCCCTGACAGCGCAACAGCACGCAGTACGCACACCGGTGCCCCCGGCACCCCGGCCAGGAACTGTCACGTGATCAGATTCGACGGCGCTGCCAAACGCCACCCGGACGGCACCCTCGCCGTCGAGGGGCTCGACCTCACCGTGCCCGCCGGCCAGACGACCGTCCTGGTGGGCCCGTCCGGCTGCGGCAAGACCACCATCCTGCGGATGGTCAACCGGATGGTCGAGCCAACCGCGGGCCGGGTGCTGCTGGATGGGACGGACGTCGCCCAACTGGACGCGGCCAAGCTGCGCCGCGGCATCGGCTACGTGATCCAGCAGGCCGGGCTGTTCCCGCACCGGCGGGTGGTGGACAACATCGCCACCGTTCCCTACCTGCTGGGCTGGGACCGCAAGCGGGCCCGGACCCGCGCGATGGAGCTGCTGGAGCTGGTCGGCCTGGCCCCGGAGACCGCCCGACGCTACCCGTTCCAGCTCTCCGGCGGCCAGCAGCAGCGGGTCGGCGTGGCGCGGGCGCTGGCCGCCGACCCGCCGCTGCTGCTGATGGACGAGCCGTTCAGCGCCGTCGACCCGGTGGTGCGCTCCGGCCTGCAGGAGGAGTTGCTGCGGCTGCAGGCCGAGTTGAACAAGACGGTGCTCTTCGTCACGCATGACATCGAGGAGGCGGTGCGGCTCGGCGACCAGATCGTGGTGCTGCGCGAGCACGGCCGGATCGCCCAGGTGGCCGACCCGGCCACGCTGCTCGCCGCGCCCGCCGACGAGCAGGTGGCGGCCTTCCTCGGCCGCGACCGGGGGTTGCGCGGGCTGGCGCTGCGCCCGGCGGAGGGCATCGCGCTGCTGGCCGCGGACACCCCCCTGGACGGCTGGACCCTGACGGTGGATCCGGAAGGACGGCCGACCGGCTGGCAGGGGCCAGCGGAAACGATCCGTCAGGTCGCCGTCTTCCGACCCGGCGCGGACACCCTGCGCACCGCCCTGGACAGCGCCGTGCTCTCGCCGGCCCGGGTCGCGGTCGCCGTCGACCAGGCCGGCCGGGTGATCGGGGTGGCCCTGCGCGCCGCCGTGCTGGAGGCCCTGGACGCAGCCGGCCCGGACGCCACTGCCCTGGACGCGGCCGGCCCAGACGCCACCGCCCTGGACGCAGCCGGCCCGGACGCCACCGCCGCCGGGATAACGGCCACGGGGGTGGCCGATGGACGGTGAGCCCCTGGTCCGCTGGCACTGGGTCGGCACCCACCTCGGCTATCTGCGCGGCCTGCTGCTCGACCATGCGGTGATCTCGCTGCTCCCGGTGCTGTTCGGGCTGCTGATCGCGCTGCCGCTGGGTCTGCTCTGCGTCCGGTTCCCGCGGCTCTACCAGCCGCTGGCCGCCGTCTTCAACGTGATCTACGCGCTGCCCGCGCTGGCCGTCTTCGTGGTGCTGATCCCCTACACCGGGCTGGCCACCCAGGCGACCGTGATGATCCCGCTGACCTGCTACTCGCTCGCGGTGCTGCTGCCCACCACGGTGGACGGGCTGCGCTCCGTGCCCGAGCCGGTGCGCCAGGCGGCCACCGCGCTCGGGTACGGGCCGTGGCGGCGGCTGGCGGCGGTGGAGCTGCCGACGGCCGTGCCGTACCTGGTGGCCGGACTGCGGGTGGCGGCCGTCTCCAGCATCTCGCTGGCCAGCGTAGGTGCGCTGGTCGGGCGCGGCGGGCTCGGCTACCTCTTCATGGACGGCTTCCAGCGCACCTTCCCGACCCCGATCGTGGCCGGGATCGTGCTGGTCACAGCCCTGGCACTGGTCACCGACGCGGTGCTGCTGCTCGCCCGGGAGCTGCTGGCCCCCTGGGCGCGGCGCGAATCGGTGGTGGGACGGTGAACCTCCTCTCCTGGCTCTCCCAGTTCTTCAGCGACCCGGACCGGCGGCACGGCCCCGACTCGATAGTCCACCGGGTCGGCGAACACCTGCTGTACTCCGGAGAGGCCCTGGGCTGGGCGGTGCTGCTCGCCGTACCGCTGGGCCTGCTGCTCGGCTACACCGGGAAGGCCGCCGGACTCGTGACGGCGCTGAGCGGGGCCGCCCGGGCACTGCCGACCCTGGGCCTGGTGACGCTCGCGGTGCTGGTCGCCGGGGTCGGCGACACCGCCGTGCTGGTGCCGCTGGTGGCACTGGCGGCGCCGGTACTGCTGGTGGCGGCCTGCGAAGGCGTCCGCTCCACCGACCCCGACCTGCGGGACGCGGCGCGCGGCATCGGGCTGACCCACCGCCAGGTGCTCTGGCAGGTCTGCATCCCCTGGGCACTGCCCACACTGCTGGCCGGTCTGCGCACCGCCGCCGTGCAGGTGATCGCCACCGCCACCGTGGCGTCCTACGTCGGCCTCGGCGGACTGGGCAGCTACGTGGTCGGCGGGCTGGCCACTCGCGACTACGCGCAGACCATCGGCGGTGCGCTGCTGGTGGTGCTGCTGGCCGTGGCCACCCAGCTGCTGTTCGCGCTGCTGATCCGCTACGCGCTGCCCGCCGGGCTGCGGCGGGCGCGCGACTGACGGTTCGTTCCATTCGTGCACTCGGTTCACTGGGTTCGCTCGCTTCGTCTGCTCGCTCCGTTTGCTCGCCCCGTTTGCTCGCTCCGTTCGTTCTCTTCGTTTGCCTCCCGAAAGGACCTTCCGATGTCGCGTGCACTCTCCGTCGCCGCCGTCGCCGCTGCCGCCGCACTGGCGCTGACCGCCTGCTCGAGTTCGTCGAGCAATCCGCTCGGCAGTTCCGGCAGTTCCAGCAGAGTGACCATCGGCTCCGCCAACTTCCCCGAGAACGTCCTGCTCGCGTCGATCTACTCGCAGGCGTTGCAGGCCAAGGGCATCAAGGTGGACGAGAAGTTCAACATCGGCAGTCGCGAAGTGCTCTACGGCCAGATCAAGGACGGGAGCCTGGCGATACTGCCCGAGTACAACGGCGCGCTGCTCGCCTACCTGGATCCCAAGTCGACCGCCGCGACCACCGACGACGTCAACACGGCGCTGGCCAAGGAGCTGCCGAGCTCGTTGGAGATCCTCAACTCGGCTCCCGCGGAGGACAAGGACTCGTTGACGGTCAGCAAGGCGACCGCCGACAAGGACAACCTGAAGACCATCGCCGATCTCGCCCCGCTCGCCGGGCAGTTCACCATAGGCGGCCAGCCGGAGTTCAAGTCCCGCCGGGAGCAGCAGTTCAAGGACGTCTACGGGCTGAACTTCAAGGAGTGGAAGCCGACCGCGGACACCACCGCCAATGCGATCAAGGACGGCACGCTGCAGGTCGGTGACGTCTTCACCACCGATCCGCGGATCGTCTCGCTCGGGCTGGTCGCGCTGACCGACCCGAAGAACGTCTTCGGTGCCCAGAACGTGACCCCGCTGGTCAACAAGAGCAAGGTGAACGACACCGAGACCGGGGTGCTGAACGCCGTCTCGGCGAAGCTGGACACGGCCGGGCTCACCGCGCTGATGAAGCGGGTCTCGGTGGACAAGGACGACCCGTCGGCGGTGGCCAAGGACTGGGTGAAGAGCAACGGGCTGGGCTGACAGCCGCAGCACGAACGGCGCCGCCCCCACCGCATCGGCGGGTTCTATCGATCCCCGCAACACCCTGGAGTTCAGGGAGTTGCGGGGATCGTGGATTTCGAAGCGCTGAAGGCGAG
>NZ_JARZAH010000065.1:0-21883 GCF_029892145.1 Kitasatospora sp. GP30 | reverse complement strand
GGCTTCTTCTTCCCCATGCTCTCCATGATGGACATCATCCTTACCGGGGCCGAAGCCCCTGATCAGGGGTGTCCGTCAAAGCGAATCAAGCCCAGTGTGTGGTGCGCTGGAGATCGCCCGGTTCCGGGTCTCGCGAGCATGGGTTTCTCACCAATCCGACGACAGAACAAGGGGATGGCGTATGGGGATGAAGCGGACGCTCGGCGGTGGCGTCGCTGCCGCCGTACTCACGGCGGGGCTGGGCGTGGTGATCGCACCGTCTGCGGTGGCAGCAAGCAACTGCTGGCCCGGCGAGAGCAACAGGTGGTACTGCAACAACGTTTCGGGAGCGCCGGTCTACGGCACGATCGGCGACAACCACCTCTACCCTGACCCCAACACCGTGGTCGGGCACATGAACTCGAACCCGAGCTGGTTCTACTGCAAGCTCGACGGGCAGGCCTGGGTCGGCGGACCTCACCCGACCCGCTGGCTCATGACCGTGGCGGACAACGGCCGACTGGGTTTCATGAAGGACACGGACATCTCCAGCGAGACGGACCCGGTCCCGTACTGCTGACCGAGCCGCGAGCAGGGAGGCGCCCAACCGGCCTCGACACGGTGCTCGCTCTGATGGGCTGCGGGGCGGGAGCGGGAGCGGGAGCTCTGCGGCACCCGCCCCGCCCCTTGGCCCCGACCCAGTGCTGGCCGCTCGTGCCACCGCCGCGGCCGGCGCGGCCGGATGCCGGCAGCGACCCTCCTGTCGGCCGGGCCGAGGGCTTTCACGACGACGACGCGGCCTTCAGCCTGGGCTTTCGCGGTCAGCAGTTCACCGGGTGTCGCGGACCCTAGTCTTGCCGGAGAACCAACCGCTGGTCGTACCCAGGAGCGTCATGACGCCGCGGCAGATCAAGCGCACCATGGGGTGTCGCCCGTTTGGCGAGTGCCGCCGGTAGTTGCCTCACAGGAGCGACCACGGCCATCGACGGCGGGTTCACCGTCTGACGTTAAGGTGGTCTCCCAGCTCGCCGGCGGCGGAGAACGAGGTGACGAGGCACGCGCCAGGTCCTGCGCGAGGCACGGATCACCGCCCGGCTGCAGCACCCAACATCGTGACCATCCACGACCTCGGCGAGACCGGCCCGGCGGACAGCAGGGTCCCGTTCCTGGTGATGGACCTCGGCGACCCTGACGAGAAGTGACCCGGGGGTCCGCCGTGCTGCCGCGGCTGCGCCGCGCTCTTCGTCGCCCGTGCTTTCCCCCACACGACGTCAAGCCTGGAGCGAGCCGAGGCCGCCCCGCCACCGGTGGGCACGCCTGCTGGCCGCCCGATACGGTGATGGGGTGATGTGGCGGGGTCTCCACGGGGGAGAGGCGTCTTCACGGTGACCGGTGGCGCTCGCGGAAGCGTTGATCCCCGCAGGGACACGACGCGCAGATGCAGATCACGGCGCGATGGGGGCGGCGAAGAAACGTGCGAATGTCGAGGCGGGGGATGTCAAGACGGCGGCGTCGGCGACGACCAAGGGGTTGAAGGGCCCAGCGGGGGCCCGAGAGCCACGAGGAGGACGAGATGAAGCGCCTGGTCGGCCTGCATCCGCAGGCCACGTCCGCATCGGTTCGAGGGAAGGAGGCCGTGTGATGTCCCGTGTGAGGGTCCACAACTTCTCGATCTCCATCGACGGCTTCGGCACCGGTGAGGGGCAGGACCTTGACGCGCCGTTCGGCCACGCCGGCGGACGGCTCCACGAGTGGTTCTTCCAGACCCGGACCTTCCACGACATGCGCGGCGTGACCGGCGGCAGTGCCGGTGTCGACGACGCCGTGGCCCGCACGTGGAACGCGGGTGTCGGCGCGGAGATCATGGGGCGCGGCAAGTTCGGGCCGCAGCACGGCCCGTGGGAGGACCACGATTGGACCGGGTGGTGGGGAGCCGATCCGCCGTTCCACACGCCGGTGTTCGTCCTGACCCACCACCCCCGCCCCTCGGTGGAGATGGAAGGGGGCACCACGTTCCACTTCGTCGACGCCACCCCGCAGGAGGCGCTCCGGCAGGCACGCGAGGCCGCGGGCGGTCTGGATGTGCGGGTCGGCGGTGGGCCCTCCACGGTCCGCGCGTTCCTCGCCGAAGACCTCATCGATTACCTGCACGTCGTTGTCGTCCCGATCGTCCTCGGCCGCGGCACGCGCTTGTGGGACGGCCTCGAGGGGATCGAGAAGCGCTTCCACATCGAATCCGTGACCACCACCGGCGGCGTCACGCACATGACCTTCACCCGGCCGTAGCGACCGCCCGCACCGGCGGCGCCCGGCCCCCTGCTCCGCACACTCCGAAAACCTTCGCACACTCCGGAGACTGACAGGGCAGGACCGTGAACATCGCTTCCAAGGACGGCACCACGCTCGCCGTCGACACCATCGGCCAGGGCGCGCCGCTGATCCTGATCGGCGGCGCCTTCAACGACCGCTCGACCGTGGCCGGGCTGCCGCCGAACTCGCCACCGGCTTCAGCGTGGTGACCTATGACCGGCGCGGCCGGAGCTGCGAGCGACGACAGGAGCGACGACTACCTGGTCGCCAACGAGATCGACGACCTGGCGGCGGTCATCGGTCACGCGGGCGGCCGCGCCTCGGTGTTGAAGATTCGTACCGGCGGGGGCTGCCGGTTCTGTGCCCGCCACGGCTTCGACCTCACCGCCCCCGCCCGCGTCTACGTCATGCAGCACCACCAGCACAACGTGGTCAAGATCGGAATCGGCGGCACCGCAGGCCGCAACGAGCAGGTCAACCACCACCGCCGATCGGGCCGGGTACTCGCCCGGGACTGGCACTTCGCCACCGGCGTCGAGGCCCACGCCATCGAGCAAGCCGTGCTCCAGCACCTGCGTGAGGCCGGCCACGGCCCCCACCTCAGCTGGGACACCATGCCGAACGGCTGGACCGAGACACTGGTCGAGGGTGGCTCCGGCGCCCCACCAGTTTTCGTACCGCTCCGACCTGTACCAGAACGGCATCGTGTGCGGCCCGTCGATGCTGGCGTCGTACTGATCCCACTCGTGTGCCCAGGCGATCAGCTCGTCTACGGTCATGACGGTTCGGCCCACAGAGCGGTCGATGAAGGTCATGCTTGGGAGCATGCCCGTCGGTCGTCAGCGCCGCTACCGAGAGGGGAAGGAAGAACTGCGCGTCCGGTCGGCCATCTTCCACGCCAGCTTGATGGCTTCGGCATTGTCATCATCAGCGATCGGCTGTGGAGTGCCTGCCGACAATGCGGTGACTGAGTCGGTGCCGAAGAGCAGGCGGATGTCTGCCGTGAAAGCCGTGAGTTCGGGCTCGGTCTCGTAGTTGCGGACCCTGTTGGCGAGCCCCGTGACGAGAACATGCACCGTCACCGCCCTGGTTGAGCTGCTGCCCATCACGTACTGGGCTGCGTCCGTCCAGCTCAAGACCTTGATATCGGGGGGGAGCAGCCAGTCGGTGAAGTGGCCCCACTCCATGAACGGGGCCTCATGGTCGTCGAAGTCGACTACCGAGCCTGCAAACTGCTCGCCTGTCAGCTGCGAGACGACGTACTGGTGAAGCCAACTCTGGGTGGACGGGCTCATGATCCGTGCACGCAGGTCGCTGTCGTCGTGCAGCGGCGTCAGCTGAGCGAACCTGGCGAGAACATCGTCGAGGCTGTTCAGGTACTCGACCTTGGCGCCAGCCGCGGCGACCTCGGCAGCCATCCGAGGGAACAGCTTCCCACCCGTGCCGAAGTCGTTGCGGTTCTCGCTGACGAAGATGACTGGCTCGGGTTTGATCAGCTGCGCCTGTTCCAGGACAGTCATCCAGATCGCCGAGTCCCGGCTGCCGGTTGCGGTCTTTCCGCTCGGACGGGCTGGCAGGACGCGGTAGGCCTCGCGCCGCAGACCCTCCCTTGCTGCCTCAAGGGTAAGGGGCAGAACCTTCAAGGTGCGGCGGTAGAGCTGTTCCCATGCCTGCACATGGTCGGTGACGGGCAGAGGGGCGGGGCGGTGGAGCAGACCGGGGTCGTCGTTGATACTCAGTGCCAGCAGAGCGTCGTAGGCGTCCTGAGCCTTCGTCACCGCGGCTTCGTACTCCCTCTCTCGTTGGGAGAGAAGCTCAACGAGCACCACCTCTGTGATGGCCGGGGTCAGCTTCCCGCTCACCTTGAGCGCGTAGAGCTGCTCCCAGAGAGGGTTGCCCGCACCCTGCCGGGTCAGAGCATTGGTGTCGATGATGAGCACGGACGTCTCCGGTTGCTCGAATGAAGCGACAAGTCGCTGACGGTGCGCGGTCCGGACGACAGTCTCTCAGCTCAGGACGCCTGCTCACCACGAGACGGATGTCAGCGGCGCAGGTCTCATAGCCGCCGCACGGGTGAACCGCCGCCGGGTGGCTGGAGCTGGCCCTGTGCAGCAGCCGCCCCGCCCCCGTGGGCCGGGCTGGGCCGCCCGGTCCTCGACTCCCCACTGGTGCGCGGGTCGATGTGGCTGCGCTGGTCTCGCGCCGAGCGCGATCTCCTTCTGACGCGCCGCCGACCGCCCACCCGCGCCCGGGGTGGGCGGTCGGGTCGGCGGCGCGTCGGCGAGGGCCGGCGGGCTCCACGCCCTTACCACCGTCACCGCCCACAACGCAGCGGATCCGCTCCGGCCGGTCCCCGTTCGAGCGAATCCCCCTGGTCGAGCCCAGCCGCCGAGACCGAGGTGCAACCATGGCCGCCATGACGGACCTGCGACTCGACGCGCCCGAGCCTCCCGCCCTGATCGCCATCCAGCAGCGCACAGGCATGGCCGACGAGATGTGGCGCGAGATCGCCCCGCTGCTCGCCGACGAGGGCATCACCGAAGACACCGACCCGACCGACCTCGCCACCCTCCAGGCCGCCCTGGACCGCGCCGTCGCCCGCTACAACGCAGCGCTGTTCACCCCGACCGGACGGGCCCGCAGCAACGCGGCCGCACTGCTGCGCCAGGTCGTCGCCTCGATCGCCGCCAGCGAGACCGAGTACGCCGCCCGCCTGCTCGACTCCCTCGGCCCGGACCCCACCGAAGCGCAGCCGGTCACCGCCTCGCACGCCGCCGGCCTGGCCATGGCCCTGCTGGACGCCTGGTCGGCCAACGCCACCGGCGACACCCCCGCCGGTCTGCTCGCAGACACCGCCCTGCCCCCGGGCCACTGGCGCGGCGAGCGGGCCGCCCGCGACATCCTCGCCCTCGCCCGCAAGGGCCGCGCGCACCGTTCAGTCCACAAGCTCGTCGTCCAGCACGGCGGCATCCACGTCACCGACGGCGCCTCCCTCGCCCTGGCCGCCGCAGTGCAGACCTGGGCCCAGCGCACCGGAACCTCGGCCGCCGCCGTCGCCGAAACCGCCATTGGCTGAGCCCACCCCCAGGTGCCCACCAGTGCCCAGAGAACGATCACCACCACGGCCGCCCGGACGGACTGCGCACGGCCCACAGGCCCGTGTGGCGGCGCTACGGGCGGCCCGGCCGCTACACGGCAACCCGATGAGGACGCCGACGTGCGGCCTAGCCTGGGGGTATGGGCTTTTCGTTCAAGATTGCTCCTGGTGTCCGAGTCCGTGCATCCAGCCGCGGAGTACGGACAAGCGTGGGACCCCGGGCAGCTCGCATCCATGTCGGCGCAGGCCGCGCGGGCATTTCGACCGGCGCGGGGCCCGTCGGCGCCTACACCTCACTGGGAGGCGGCCGCCGACCGAAAGGTATGAGCGGTCAGACGCCGACCGCCGGTCGCCAGGCGGCGCAGGGGGAAGGCCAGGCAGCAGCTACCGCCCTGCACCAGAACGATGATCGGCACAGGGCCAGGTTCGCCCCCGTCGAGCGGCCAGTCTTGGGGCCGCCGGATCCGCCGGACGAAGGGGAGATCCGCCGTTGCCATGAACGGGCGGCACTGCAGGGCATCGGTCGGTTCCAGCACGCCGCCCGCACCAAGGCGAAGCATCAAGCTGCCGTCAGTGCCGCAGCCGAGGTGAAGGACGAGTGGGACCAACGGCGCGCACGCGGAAGCGCCTTCAGGACTCTGTTGACGCTCGGTGGGCGCGGCTATGCTCCAATGACGACGACGTGGTCATGCAGACGCTCATAGAAGCCTTCCCGTACAACGGGACTCAGGCCGCGCCGTTCGGCCTCAACGGTGCCGAACTATCGCTCGGTCGTGCCCGTCCCCTCACCGGACGCGATTACCCGACCGGCTCCCTAGTTACACCCCTGCGGGTAGTCCGACGCTTCGGGCGACCTCTGAGTGGGTGTTCTGTGATGCTTTGTCAGCTTTCAGTGTGAGTGGGTCTCCGGTTGGGGCAGGGTGAATAGACCGGGCTCGGGCTCGCTGAGCAGACCGCGGCTGACCAGGCGCTTGAGCTTGGCCCGGATACCTTCGATGTGCCGTGGCTCCGTGCCGGCTCCGAGTGCCTCGCAGATGTCCTTGGCGCGGAGCCCTTCGGCGCCTGGCTCGATGGCGGCGAGGATCTCGTGATACCCGGGCGGGAGCGGTACGAGTGGTGGGCGACCGTCCTCGGCAGCCAGTTCCAGCACCGTCTCACGGGTGATCTCCAACCGTTCCAAGGTTCTTTCGGCAGCGGAGAGTTGCTCGCCGAGGCGGGCGATTTCGTCACGCAGCCGTGCGACGGTCTCACGGACCAGCCGCCGGGTCTCGGTCTTGTCCAGGAGTTCCTTCATCCAGGCTCCCGCTGCTCAAAGGTGCCCGCCGCCAGCAGGGGCGGGCTGCGCCAGGTGGGGGTGGAGATGCGGGCAAGACGGCGGATCATGACGTCGCTCATGGACCAGTGGATCCACGCGACGGAGCTGGCTGGCAGGGTCTCGAAGTCGCGCACGAGCCTGCGGTGGAGCATGAGGGTGCCCAGGGTCTGCTCCACCACCCATCGCTTGGGCTCGGGAGTGAACCCTCTTGCCCCTGGGGCGCGTTGGGCGACCTCAACGTCGATACCCAGGCGGCCTGCGTGCTCGACGACGGCGTTCTTGAACCCTGCGTCCACCCACGCCTTCGTCACGGTGGGAGCCGTGACGGCGACCTTGTCCAGCAGGGCGATGCCGATGGCGTTGTCGTGCACGCTCGCGGCGACCACCACCACGGCGATCACCAGGCCCAGGACATCGGTGGCGATGCCTCTCTTCCGCCCCGGGCTCCGCTTGCCCGGATCCAGACCGGTCGTCTCCTTGGGCGCGTTCACCGAGGACCGCACCGTCTGGGAGTCCATCACGATCGCGGAGGGGTCCTCGCGCCGACGGCGCATCTCGCGGGCCTGGCAGCGCAGCAGGTCATGGATGGTCTCCGCGGTGCCATCGTCACGCCACAGCCCGAAGTAGTAGTACACCGCGCTCTTGGGTGGCAGGTCGTGGGGCAGATAGCGCCACTGGCAACCGGTGCGTGCCTGGTACAAGATCGCGTTGACGACTCCCGCATCTCGTACCGGCCCGAGTGCCCACTGACTGATGGATGCTTCGACTTCCAGGCGGCGATGACTGGCCGGATCAGCTCCCAGGCGTCATCCGGAAGGTCACTGGGGTACGGCGCACGCCCCTCCATGTCCTCCAGGGCACCGCATCCCCGGCCTACTGGGAAGCCCAGAAACCGGACACCTTGGCGTCAACTACCGCGAGTCAGCCGAGCACTCGCAGAACACCCACTCAGCGGCCGTGAGGATATCCTGGCTCGGCTCCTCACCGAGGTGACGTGGAAGCACCCGGCGGAGGACGCTCCCCGCCAAGTGGGTTTGGCTGTCCGGGCGTACGACGTCCTCGACCAGGGGCGATGGCTGGAAGTCTCAGCCGGAGGCGTCAGCAACCGCTCTGCGCACAGCTCGCGTCTGCGGGCCGATCTTCGCGATGCCCTCGGCGAGGCCTGTGCCCACAGTGACCGGGCGTTCAGCGGCGCGTTCGACCGGCTCGAGTACCTGATACTGCTCGTCTACCTGGACCTGTCCGGCAAGGAAGACGTCATCACGGCCTCGACCTTTCTCGCGCAGGGCTGGTCGGGTTCCGAGCTGCGCAGGGATCTTGACCGGGTCGCCGCTCAGGCCGCCGTGGCAATGGCGGATCCGCAATGGCCCATGCTGGCCGCAGGGGCGTTCGGCGGCGCTCCTGACAGGGCGCGGGCCGCCGCGGCCAAGCTCGCGACGATGATCCGGGGCGGTGCGTAGCGGCGTCGGCATCGGGGGGCCGTCACCTCGGGCCGGCGGTCATGACGAGGAAGACAGCCCGGGTGGCCACGTGTCCCACTCATGTCCGGTTCGTGGCCACCCGCCGTCCGGGGCGGTGTCCGGCGGGGAACTGCGCACAGTGCGGGGCAACTCGTGATGTTGTTGGAGCGTCACGCGCAGGGCCCAGTGCGCTTGGACTACTGGCTGTTCCCGGATGCGGTGATGCGGGCTCGCCGTTGGAGCTGACGGAGAAGGTCGGCGCTGACCGGTGGGAGGAGCGGGTGCTGCACGCCAAGCTCTACTCAGGTGAGCTGCCGGAAGACCCTGTTCACCTCGCGGGCGGAGGGAGGGTGGCCCGGTCGATACTGTGAAGCTGCAGGTAGCGGTCGGCCATGAGCCCGTAGACGTCTTCCAGTGAGGCTCCATCGGCCTGGCACCAGCGCAGGATCGCCCTGCGGACGACAGCTCGTCGATCCGGGCCGCGCTTGATACCAGGGCGCTGCGTGGCACGTTCCTCGTAGCGTGCCACGTTGAGGAATTCGGCCGGCACGACATCGTGCTGGGTGGCGAGATCGAGTGCGTACTCGTAGGGGTAGCGGTCGGGGTTGAACGGGAGCCCGGGTACCAGAGCGATGGTCTCGGCGATGGTCCTCACAGGTTCACGGTGCCATGCCTGCGCAGTGGTGGCAGGCCGGCAGCCCCCACAGGGGCCCTGAGGATGATCCTTGGCTTGGACCACGCGCACGGCCCCTGCCTCTGTTCCCGCCGACCTGGTGTCCGTACTCGGGCGGACAAGGTTGGGGTCCTGGATGTCCACTTCTGCGGTGTATGCCAGGCTCGCTGACAGACTTTCAGTTGACTGTCAGATAATTCTCAGCAACTTCTCAAGGTTCCGGTCGATCTTGTTGCTAGGGCCGTCACGTGCTGTATCAGACAGCATCCCTGACAAGGGTCTTCTGTATGGAAACAGACCAACCGCAGCGCGGAAGTTAGCAGCCGTCGTCGCAGGTTCTCTGGCGTTGCCGCTGATCGACACGAGGCTCAGGGCCAACGGCTTGATGCGCTTGCGGCGTACGGCCCGGGAGAGGACTGGTCGCTGCCAGCAGCAGAGTCTCGAGCGTCGGCTCGTTCCTGGCGGTAGGGGCGGATGTGAACGCATGGGGGGAGACACGACGATGACCGGGACCGGGGCAGATGCTCAGGGAGCTCAGGCCGAAATGCTGACGACAGGCCAGATCGCCACAAGATCTGCTTTGATCCGGCGGCTGAGCAGCTGGTTCAACCGGATGACTCTACGCGGGCGACTGGCCCTGCTTGCCGCAGCAGCGGTGTCGCTGGCGGTGGTGGTCATCGCGGTGAGCGGATGGTTCGTCGCTCGCAACGAGATGATCAACCAGGTAGACCAGACACTGGCACACTCCTGGTCGCCGAACACCAAAAACCCTCCCGTGGCGCAGATCAAGGCCATGAACGCCTGGTGCAACGGCATCGCCACCCAGCAGTGGATGTCCAGGGACACCATCCCCACAGTGATCTCCGCCGACGGTTCCTCCTGCCCCCAGGGCGATTCCCGGGCGGTGACGGTTGCTCAAGACGACCTGCCGGTCGCCAGCAGCGGCACCACGGGGCGAGAAGCCCTCTCGTACTTCCGAAACGGCACTACCACGGACGGTAAAGCCGTCCGCGTTTACGTGGTCAGCTTCGGCCCCGTGCTGTTCGAAGGAAACAGCACCACCGCCGCCGTGGCCTTCTCCCAACCCCTGCAGCCCGTGCAGGACGCCCTCGACCAGCTCACCCTGATCACGAGCGCCGTGGCAACCCTCGTCATCGCCGCCGCAGCCGCAGGAGGCCTCTGGATCGCTCGCACCGCCCTGCGCCCCGTCGACCGCCTCACCCAGGCAGCCGAGCACATCGCCCGAACCCAGGAGCCGGGCGTGACCATCGACGTCTCCGGCCACGACGAGATCACACGGCTGAGCGAATCCTTCAATGCGATGAGCCTCGCACTCGCCCACTCACGCGACAGCCAATCACGACTCATCGCCGATGCCGGGCACGAACTCCGCACCCCGCTTGCCTCACTGCGCACCAACGTCGATCTCATGGTCCGCAGCGAAGAGACCGGGCGGGCACTGCCGGAGGCCACCCGGACCAAGATCCTCGGCAACATGAAGGCGCAGATGGTGGAACTCTCCACCCTCATCGGTGACCTGTTGGAACTCTCCCGACCATCGAGTGCCAAGGACTCCAGGTCCCTCGTCGTGGTGCCGCTGCACGACGTTGCCGCCTGGGCACTCGACCGGGCCCGGCTCCGCGGCCCGGGCCTGGTGTTCAACGTCGATGTGAACCCGTGGTACGTGCGGGCCGACGCGCACGCTTTGGAGCGCGCTGTGATCAATCTCCTCGATAACGCTGTGAAGTTCAGCCCGTCCAGCGGGGCCATCGATGTCTGTCTGAGCTCCGGGACTCTGACCATCCGTGACCACGGCCCGGGTATCCCGGCAGCTGACCTGCCGCACGTGTTCGACCGCTTCTGGCGGTCACCCTCGGCCCGGCAGATGCCCGGGTCGGGCCTCGGGTTGGCCATCGTCGCGCAGGCCGTCCGCGAGGCCGGCGGCAAAGTGTCGTTGACTTCCGTTGACCTGGGACCGGACGGCGCCACCGGCGGTGCGCTGGCGACCGTAAGGCTGCCGGGAGCATCGGTACCCCCGTCACCGACACCGTCAGCCCCTGGCGCGGATGACACAGAACCAGCCGTGTAAAACGTCGCGCGGATCGAGGTCGGTTGCCGTTGAACTGCCGTCTTCCTGGGGTGACGCCGTGTCAGGGGCGGTGTCAGTGCGGTGGCTGCCGCGTGTCAGGACGGTCGGGGATCGTCGTCCATGTCAAAAGGCAACGAGCGAGCTCAGGAGAGCACGATGCACACGTTCGACACCCCCGCCCCGGTCCGCGTCGTCCTGGCCGTTCCGGCCGGCCGGGTGCAACTCACCGCCACCGACCGCACCGACACCACCGTCGAGGTCCAGCCCGCCAACCCCTCCAAGAGCCGCGACGTCCACAGCGCCGAGCACACCAGCGTCACCTACACCGACGGCATCCTGCGCATCCAGACCGGCGAACCCAAGAACGCCCTCCTGGGCCACGGTGCCGTGGAGGTCACCATCCAACTGCCCACCGGCTCCCACCTCGAGGCCCGCACACAGGCCTGCGAGCTGTTCACCACCGGCCGCCTGGGCGACATCACCTTCGACGGCGCCTACCGCGAGGTCAGCATCGAGCAGGCCGCGAGCGTGCGCCTGACGGCGGTCGACGGAGACGTCGAGGTCGGCCGACTCACCGGCCCCGCGCAGATCACCACCGCCCAGGGCGACATCCGCATCACCGAAGCCGTGCGCGGCGCACTCGAGCTGCGCATCCAGACGGGCAGCATCACCGTCGGCGCCGCCGCGGGCGTCTCGGCCGCCCTGGACGCCGGCACCACCTACGGCCGCGTCAGCAACTCCCTCAAGAACACCGGCACCACCGAACTCGACATCCGCGCCACCACCTCCAACGGCGACATCACCGCCCACAGCCTCTGACCAAGCACCACCAGCAGGCCCAGCCGGCCGCCTCGCACCCCGTGCGGGCGGCCAGGGCCCCACATCGACAAGTGATCAACGCTGAGGGCCTGGTTGGCAGATGCCTGCTGCGGGTGACGAAGTCCTGGCACGACTATCAGGAGGCTGAGCCCTCCCTTCTCCATGTGTGGCTGCACATGGACGGCCTCGGTCCCGTCGGGTTTCACATGCCGGGCGATGCGACCGGCTCGGTGCGGGGCTGGGACATCCGACCGGCGGGCCCGCGATCAGTAGGCGCCGGGCTCGGTCGCCTCTCCCGGAGGGCAGGCGTACATCGCCTCGGTCTTCCACGGTGCGCCGCACTTCGTGCTGGGGCAGGTGCGGATCTCCCAGACACCGTCCTTGGTGAGCTCGCCGGGCGGGAACTCCTGGTTCTTCAGGCAGGACCGGCACATCGTCTCGATACCACGCTTGATCCACGTGCCGTTCGGCAGAGTCGTCATCCGGCGATTATCCAGACCGGGGCCGGCTGGCTACCGGTCGGGTGCGGCGTCCTCGATGGCGGCGAGGAGTCGGGTGTGGACGGCGCTGGCTGCTTTGCGGGTGGCCGGGTCGGGGACGTCGAGGTGCGGGGCGATCAGCGCGGCGGCCGCAGCGAGGACCGGGACCGGGATGGTTGCGGTGCGCAGGTGCAGCGGCTGGGCGGCCGCGAGCTCGCCGGGCGTCGCGTGGGTGCGGGAGGTGGGGATGAGGGAGCGTATGCCTTGTGGCGGCTGAGGGCTGGTCACCTGGCCTATTCTCCCGCGCACCGGCCGATGCTGATGACCAGTCGATGGGGACGGTTGCTCGGCGCTTGCGCTGTTCGCGGCCGCGGTGGCGGCGTGGCCGGCGGTGGTAGCGGCGTTCAGTTCGTCGGCGAGCAGGGTGAGCTCGCGCGCCAGCTCCCCGAGCACGCAGGACGGCATGGCGGCCGCGAGCGCGAACACCGCGATCAGCGGCATCCGCTCGCCCGGCGCGAGCTCGGGCAGGGTGCCGGTGTAGGTCGCGCCCTGGGCCGCGCACCTGGTGGAGCTGTGCGAGGGCGAGCCCGTGGAGGCCTTCGGTGTGGACGCGGGTGATGCCGGCGCGATGCTGGAACGGCTGCACGACAAGTCGGCCTGGCCGATGTTTACGGTCCCGCTGGGCGCCGGGTTCTCGATCGTCGTGCACTACAAGAGCGGCGAGGAATACACGACCACGGTCGTCGGCGTCGGGGGTGGGTGCGCGCAGGCCTGCGGCCCGGCGCGGCAGCAGTCGCCGGCCGGCGAAGAAGAGCAGCAGCGGGTCGGACGAGTTGAGAAGCAACGTGACCGAGAACTCCCCGCTGCGGGGTCCGTCGACGACCTTGTGGTGGACGTTGCAGAGCGAAGGCCAGTAGCGACAACGGGCCGATCTTGGTTCCGGTTCCGCAGAACGGCGAACCGCTGATCGTGCCCGCTGGAGGAGCCGGACCAAGCACCGGGGAACAGGCCGTGCCCGGGTGCTTGGTCCGGCACGGTGAGCGCCGTGCCGGCACGAGAACTCCCCGGGCAAGTCTGGAACGGCCAGGTCGTGGAGCGGACGCCCATACAGCGGGCGCTCGCCAACGGTCAGTACAAGCGGGTCGCCGACGAGGTCGCCGAAATCCGCGACGTGGCGCGGCTGCTCGCGCAGGACGGCGACGCGTTCCACCGGGCGACTGGCGAGTTCCTCACCGTCCAGGTCCGGTTGCTGGACAGCGAAAATCGTGCCGGGCATCAGCGCCGCGAAGGTCAGGACGCGGGGGGACTGGCAATTGTGGCCTTGCAGGCACTCAGGAGGGCCGACCCGTCGGACTTGGCCTGGTCGAACACGCTGTTCGCAGTGCTAGCGTCTCCAGCCGCGCAGGCATCGGCCAGCGTGGTCAGGTCGGATGACCAAGTCTGGATCGCCAACTCAACCTGTTCGTTCTGGGCTTCACTCATCGTTGGAGATCGGCCTGCTGCTCCAAGGAACGGGTCAGCCGCTCATAGGTGTCGACCCTGCTGCGCACGCACCCGCTCCAGCTGCCCGGCCAGAGCATGGCCGCCTTCATCGCCTCCGGACCGCTCCTTCGGGTTCCGGGCAGCGCGAAGGAGCCGGTCGGCATCGGCCTGCAACAGCCTTCGCCGCTGCGGATCAGGGACCGTCACCCGCAACAACACGGCCACGAAGTCCGGCTCGGGCGACCGCCTGCCGGACAGGAAGTCCCCCACCCGCGCAGGCGAGTACCTCATCCTCGCCGCAGCCGCTCTCATCGTCAGCGGACACTCGTCCACCCGCGCCCGCAGGAACAACGCCAGCGCCTCGCCCTCGGGAGTCTGCGCATACAGCGGCTCCCACGGCCGACCGCCCCTCCTATGCTCGCCCATCGTCAACTCCCGCCCCCAAGCAGGCCCATGTCCAGGACATCCCCGGACAACCCGCAGTTGTCCGGACTCTACCCGCCACAACGCGCCCCCGACTTCGGGACTACCGCAGCCAGTCGCACGCTGCTCCTGGGTCGGCATCCGCCGGACCGAAATCCGCGGGGACGACCACGCCGCCGCCCCGGCAGCCCGATGGAGAACAGCATGCCGACGCCCGACCCGACACCGCAGAACTACGCCACCACTCCCGCCCCGTTCCTGACGCTTCGCACCGCCACCGTCCTCCTGCCGGCGGCCATCATCGGCCTGATCGCCGGCAGCCTGACCTACTTCAGTACCCGGTCGGTGCCCGGCGCGGTACTGGCCGGACTAACCGCCGCCGGCACGAGCGTGCTGGGGACTATCACGATCTAGGTGTACGACACCCGGTTGGACTAGGTGTTGATCTTGCTGTCGGGCGTGGGCCAGGTGGCCTACGCCCGTCCGACCGACAGGCGTCCGTCGAAGGTGATGTCGAAGGCGTTGAGGGCGGCCATCCAGCGGTTGCTCCAGCGTTGGCGGCCGCGGCCGGTGGGGTCGAGCGCGAGGGTGGCCAGGTAGAGCCGTTTGAGGGCGGCCTGCTCGTTGGGGAAGTGGCCGCAGGCGCCGGCGGCCCTGCGGTAGCGGGAGTTGAGGCTCTCGATGGCGTTGGTCGTGCAGATGATCTTTCGGATCTCGGCGTCGAACGCCAGGAAGGGCACCATCTCGGACCAGGCCCGCTCCAACAGTCGCACGACGGCCGGGTAGGACGCTTCCCAGACGGCGGCGAACTCGGCGAACCGCTCCAGGGCCGCGGCCTCGTTCGGCGCGGTGTAGACGGGCTTGAGGTCGCGGGCGACCGCCGCCCAGTCCCGCTTGGAGGTGTAGCGGAAGGAGTTCCGCAGCAGGTGGACGATGCACGTCTGCACCACGGTCTGCGGCCAGACCTGGGCGACCGCGTCGGGCAGCCCGGCCAGGCCGTCGCAGATGAGGATCAGGCAGTCCTTGACGCCCCTGTTCTTGATCTCGGTGAGCACGGACTGCCAGTACTTGGCGCCCTCGCCGCCGCTGGAGGTCCACAGGCCCAGGATGTCCCGGTAGCCGTCCGCCGTGACGCCGAGGACGACGTAGACGGGCCGGTTGGCGACCTGACCGTCGCGGACCTTGATGTTCACGGCGTCCACGAACAGCACCGGATAGACCGGGTCAAGGGGACGCGTGCGCCAGTCGGCCATGCTCTCCAGGACCCGGTCGGTGATCGTGGAGACGGTCTCCTTGCTGGTGGTCATGCCGTAGACCTCGGCCAGGTGCGCGACGATCTCCCCGGAGGTCAGGCCCTTCGCGGTCAGCGAGATGACCAGGTTGTCCAGGCCTTCGGTTCGGCGGGCGTACCGGGGCACGACCTTCGGCTCGAACGTGCCGGCCCGGTCCGGCGGGACCTCGAGCGTGACCGGCCCGGCCTCGGTCATCACGGTCTTCATCCGGTAGCCGTTGCGCGCGTTGCCGCCTTTGCGCGCCGAGCGGCCCTGCCCCGCGGACGAGGCCAGGTGCTCGTCCATCTCGGCCTCCAGTGCTTCCTGGAGCAGGTGCCGGGTCAGCTGCTGCAGCAGTCCGCCCTCGCCGAGCAGCTGCATCCCGCCGGCCCGGGCCTGCTCGGCCGCCAGCTCGGCGACCGACGCCACCACATCCGACGCACCCGTGTTCTTCCTCGGACCCATGCCCAAGGCATCGGCAGTTTCCGACTCCGACGAAACCGACCCGTCGGGAACCGACCCGATCTGGTGATCCGTCAGCGAGCTCATCAGTGTCTCCCTTGATCAGGGTGTCCACCTGATTCATGACACTCCCCCCTCAGCCGCACTGAGCCGGCGGAACGTGCGGACCTCTACCGAAAGTTGGGCCTGGTGCTCACGTACGACTCCGGAAAGCAGAAGGTGCTGGCTGGGAGCCGCGTACCGAGGCGGCGCCGGAGGCACCCGAGCGCCCGGACTGCGAACACGACCGTGCCGCGAAGGGTTTGGGCCCGTTGGTGCTGCCTGCCCCGACCAAGCGCGAGCGGGTCGCCGCGTTGGTCTCCACCTCGGATGACCTGTGGTGGGAGGACCGGGTGCTCCACGCGAAGCTCTACCCGGTGGAGGATCGGCGCGCCTGTGACCTGTTGTGGTTTTGGGGCGTGAAATGGCCGACCTAACCGATTTGTCTAGACCTTTTCATGAGCGCCCTGGGGGTGTCTGGCGATGGGTCGCCTGTCCATGCTCGTTGGTTGTGGTCAGGCGGGGTGCGTGTGAGCTGGGGTTATCAGGTAGGTGGGTGGTTCCTGTGGTGTGGGGCTTCTTGGGGATGGGAGTGCCTGATGGCGTTCTGACCTGGTGTTGGTCAGTTGTGTTGAGACGTGGTGGTGAACCGGTCTGCAGCTCGATGATCAGCAGCTTTCGGGTGGTCGCGGTGTCGGGGTGGCGGGCTGCGGGCAACCAGCGGAGGGTTCGTCTGGTCGTGGAGGTGCGGAGTGCCGTCGGTGATCGCATTGCTGGAAGTCCGGGAGGCGCGGGCCCGGGAGGATCTGGAGTCCTGGCTGGAGATGCTGCGGGAGGCCGAGGTGCAGGCGGAAGCGGCCCGGCAGCGACTGGAGCACGCGCGGATCGCCCGCGAGGAGGTGGCGCGCATGTTCGCCGAAGGGCCGACTGCGGGCCAGGAGGGTGACGGGGCGTCACCAGCGCCGGCCGTGGTGGAGGAACCCGTGCGTGTGGCCGGCGCGGTTCCGACGGGCCCGGTGCTGCGGGAAGGCTATGATGCCCGGCCGCCGGTCTGGCGGACGGGACTGGGCGCCGATGCGCTGTGCGGGGCCTACCGGCAGGTCTTCGAGACGGCGCTGGCCGCGTCGGGGCCGGTGACGGCGCAGGAGCTGACCCGGGCACTGGGGCGGGACTCGGCGCGGTTGAACGAGGTGGAGAAGGTGCGCCATCGTGCCTATGCGCTGGAGGTGCGCGGCTGGCTCCTTCGTGAGCGGGGCCTGTTCAGGCCGGCCGCGGGTCCAGGCGCTCGGGCCGGAACTCCGGCCAGTGAACACGCTCTTTCGCCAGTTTCCGCGTCAGCGTGATCAAGCCGGCCCACCACACCATCTGCGTGTGGTGGTCGGGTCGGCGCTCGTGGTCGCGGTTCAGGCGCCGGGCCCGTGAGAGTCAGCCCAGTGTGCGCTCGACCGCCCACCTGCGCGCGAGCACCATGAATCCCCTGGTCCCGTCGGGGCGTTTGACGACCTCGGCCCCGACGCCGTGCGCCGCGAACGCCTCCGCCAGTGCCGGGCCCTGGTAGGCGGTGTCCGCCCAGACCAGTTTCAGCAGGCGCCCGGGCTCGGCCATGAACGCGTCGATGAGTTCCGGGGCGGCCACCGAGTCGTGCACGTTCGCGGGGGTGACGGTGACCTCCAGCAGCTGACCGGCCGCATCCGCGAGGTCCACGCCGAGTCCGGCGGGATCTACGGCTCGCCGCGCGTGCACGCCACCCTCAAGCGCGAGGGTGTCCACGTCGGCCGCAAGCGGGTCGAACGCCTGATGCGCGAAGCCGGCCTGCAAGGAATCAGCCCGCCGGGCGGGCAAGGGCTTCACCCGCCAAGATCCGGGCGCCGAGCCGGCACCAGACCTGGTGCGGCGCGACTTCACCGCGCCCGCACCGAACCGGCTGTGGGTCACCGACCTGACCATGATCCCCACCGGCGAGGGGCCACTGTGGCTCTCCGCGATCCGGGACGCCTACTCCCGGCGGGTCGTGGCCTGGGAGACCTCCGCCCGTGCGGACGCCGACCTGGTCCTCACCTCGCTGGAATACGCGCTGGCCAGCCGCGGGGTCGCCCCCGGCCAGCTCGTGCACCACGCCGACCACGGCTGCCAATATACGTCCATCAAGCTCACAACACGCCGGCTACGACCAGGAATTGAGAGCGTGGTGGTGAACCGGGTGGTGTTCGGTGGGGCCGGGCCGGGGATGCTCGTAGGCCTGGCCAAACCTGGCGTACCAGCGGCGCACCGGAGCTCGTGCGAGACGATCACGCCGCGCTGCAGCATCAGCTCCTCGGCCTCCCGGAACGAGAGCGGGAAGCGGAAGTACAGCCACACGCAGTGGGAGATGACCTCGACCGGGTACCGGTGCCTCTTGTACGCCGGTGACACGACACCCACGACAGGCCCTCCCAGCCACGACCGCCCCGAAGATCATCCCACTTCTCGGTCAACGTGACAGCGCCACAAGACGCGGCGCGCAGGTCTTGAGTGCGCCCAGTTCGCATTGCGCCGCAGCCGCTCAGCTGAGGTCCGCTTCAAGGGCCTGACCTCAGCACGGTTCGCCAGGTTTCAGGGCGTCAGGTCGATGACCCGAACCGGCTGGCCCTTCCAACGCAGGGGATCGACGGTGGCGACCACCGCGCCATCCGGGCGTTCCGGGGTCGGGGCGGCGGCGCAGCGTGTCGTGGTGCTCGCCCAACTGGCGAAGGTGCAGCTGTTCCCGCGTCAGGGTGGAGACCCCGGTGACTGGTCACCAGCGCGCCGTCCAGCAGCGTCACGGGTGCAGCGGCTCGACCGACCGTTTCGCGGGGCGCGCACACCGTCGTGTGCGTGCACCCGCGAAAAGCATGTGCGCGGTCCTGGCATGTCCGTGATAGCTGACGCTGCGGTACCCGACCACTGCGCAGCGTACTATCGTACCGAGATAGGCCCGGGGGGCTGGGCCGATAACCGTGGGGGATAGATGGGGATTTCAAATGGGGACGCCGGCTTTGCGGTGAGCCCGGACGAGTTGTCAGGTGCTGGGGGCAGTGCGCAGACCATAGCCGAGCAGATCCCCGGCGAGTTCAACGCCGTTCTCGCGCCGAGCGACCAGGCATCGAGCGGGCTGGCTGGGTGGGGTACCGGCGCTGCGCTGCATGACTGTACGTACGGCTGGCAGAAGTTGGTCGGCGGACTTTCGGGTGACATGGACGGCTATGGCGGCAAGTTGATCAAGATGGCGCAGAACTACCGTCAGAGCGACCAGGACGCCGCGTCTGCTCTGACGGCACCGCAGGCCCCGAGCAGTTCGGCCGCGTCCTACAAGTCGACCGGGGCCAGCGATCCGTTCGGAACGGTCCTGGTCAATGGACCGACCGGCACGCCGACGCAGACCGCACCCAAGCACCCGTGGGAGCAGGTGGCATAGGCATGGACATCGCCACCCTCAGCAACGCCAACCTCGTCGACCTGACGAGCGCCCAGCTCGCATACGGGCGCCTGGTCACGGCATTCGGCCACCATGTCGACGACTGGCGAAGCCAGGTGACCGGCCGGCTGCAGAAGTCGCAGTGGACCGGCAGCACAGCCGTCCAGGTGCGGGCCGATCTCGCGGCGTTCACCAGCAAGTTGCAGGCCGCTCATGACGAGCTGAATCTCATCAGCGCAACGTTGAGTGACGCTGCCGAGTCGTTCGCGCTGGCCCAGGCGCAGCTGCTGCAGGCGCTCGACGATGCCAAGGCCGCCGGCATCACCGTCAAGCCGGACGGGAGCATGACCTGGGACAAGGACCCGGCCGCGGCGGCCTCGGACACGGCTACGGATCCGAAGAAAGCTCAGGCGTCCTACATCGGTGACCGCATCAGTGGTGCCCTCACCGAGGCCGACCAGGCCGACAAGTTGATCGCCGCGCGACTGAAGCACTTCACCGACAACGCCACCAACGGCACGGGCCTTGACAGCGTCACCGCAGGGCAGGACCAGCAGGCCGATGCAGCTCGCGAGAACCTGCCGCCGAAGGGGTCCACACCGGACCAGGTCAAGGCATGGTGGGCCGGGCTGACTCCCGCCGAGCAGCACGACCTGATCCACAACCACCCGGATCAGGTGGGCGGCCTCGACGGTGTGCCCGCTGTGGCCCGCGACGAGGCCAACCGCCTCACGCTCACCCAGAGCCGCAACGAGTTGCAGGCGCAGCTCGACAAGCTCGGTCCCGAACCGGTGGAGAAGCTGATTCCGGGAGACACGTCATATGTCGAGAGCGCTGAACACAAGGCGTGGCGTGAGAAGTACGAGGATCTCACGGAAAAGCTCGACGGCATGAACGCCATCCAGACGCGGCTCGACTCGGATGGGAAGAACGGCAGCCCGCCCGCATATCTCCTTGGTTTCGACACCAACGGCCACGGCCACGCGATCGTCGCGGTCAACAACCCGGACACGGCCAACAACGTGGTGACGTACGTACCGGGCACGGGCGCGCGGCTCGGCAGCATCAACAATGACATCACACGGTCGGACCGGATGGTCTCGTCGGCAGAGAGCGCCGATCAGAGCAAGACCACCGCGTCGGTCACCTGGGTCGGTTACGACGCGCCGCAGAGCATCATCCCGGAAGCCGCCGACGACAAGTACGCCCTCGGCGCCGAGGACAAGCTGCGCAACTTCGAGCTCGGGTTGCGGACCACGCACGAGGGCACGCCTGCGTACCAGACCATCATCGGGCACAGCTACGGCAGTACCACGGTCGGGTACGCGATGCGCGACAAGGGCCTGCCGGTCGACGCCGCAATGTTCGTCGGAAGCCCCGGTACCGGCGTCGACACCGCCAGCGGCCTCGGAATCGACCCGAACAAGGTCTGGGCAGGGCGGGGCGACGCCGATGCGATCGACTACGCCCGCTCGGAGAACCCCCTCCAGTGGGCCCAGGACGGCGCGAGCGATGTCGGATCAACGCTCACCAACGGATTCGGCGGCTACGTCGGATACCACAGTGCGGAAGACAACCACCTGGCCTTCGGACGGGACCCGGCCAACCAGCACTTCGGCGGACACGAAATCCCCACAGACCCGGGTGTCGGTCACTCCGACTACTGGGAAAAGGGACAGTCCCTGGACGCCATGGGGCGCATCATCTCGGGCAAGTGGTGAGCATGCGCGGACTGCGGAGCACGGTCGTCACCGCCCTGGCCATGGTGGCGGTGGCGTCTTGCGGGCTCAGCGACCAGCAGCTGAAGCCGACCATGACCAAAGACCAGGCGGCCCAGCAGGTCACGTCATACGACGTGCAGATCCTGACCGCCCTCCTGGGCAAGCCTCAGTCATCGACCAAGGAACCGTCGAGCCTTGGATGCGAGACGGCCGACATCCCGGGGCCGAAAGGACGAGTCGAGCTCAGCACGGATTCGACGGTCGCGGCGGACCATCCCGAAGGCAACCCCGCGATCTTCCAGGCACTCAAGACCGAGATGAGCAGTCTGGGCTTCGACCAGACCGGCACCATGGGGACCGACCTCTTCTTCAAGAACAAGTCGAACGGCTTCACAGTCATGATGGAGGAGAGCTCGGACGCCAGTAAGACGCTCACGCTCTCCGTCGCCTCGCCGTGCGTCTGGCCCAACGGAACCTCCGGGCCTGGGACGTAGCCGCCTGCGGTCACGGCTGCGCTGCTGGTCAAACTCAGCGCAGCCGTGCCACCGCTTCAGCGACCAGTCAGTCCTTCTGGCAGAAGTGAACCCGGCCAGCGTCTTGGGTTGATGTGCAGGCACCTTCGGCGCAGACGGGGCAGCGGACGCGGGCACAGCCTGGGAGGCAATGCAGTCTGCCGGTAGTGCAATGTGGCCCGCGCGCTCGTGAGCGCGGGCCACGTGTCGTGGTGTCGCCCAATCTGGGCTTGATTCGCTTTGACGGACACCCCTGATCAGGGGCTTCGGCCCCGGTAAGGATGATGTCCATCATGGAGAGCATGGGGAAGAAGAAGCC
>NZ_JARZAH010000064.1:0-21926 GCF_029892145.1 Kitasatospora sp. GP30 | reverse complement strand
CGCCTGTTTTTACTTTTATGCCGTTAAAACCCCCCCCGGGTCCGCTGCCCCCCCCCCCCCCGGGCCCCCCCCCCCGGGGGGGGGCCCCCCCCCCCGGGCCGCCCCCCCCGCGGGGGGGCCCCCCGACTCTCCGCAAGGTCAGCGCAACACGCGGTGATGCCACGGCGCCGCCGGAACGGTCGCCGGCGCGGTCGCCACCGAAGGCGCGCGCAGCGTGCCGGGGTTGAACAACCCGGTGTACACATCGGTCGAGTTGTTGGGATCCGTGTTGGCCGTCACCAGGATCGGGCGCAGCCTACTGCCGTCCGTGATCAGGCCCTCGTAGTCGCCGAGGAAGTGGCCGCCCGCGTTCGGCGCCTGCAGCCAGTCGAAGACCGGCGAGATCTGCCGCTCCACCGCCGCGTTCTGCCGACCGCGCGGGAAGCTGAGCAGCCAGGCCGCACCGGGCAGCGTGGTGGTGTCGCCCGGCGTCAGGTAGCGCAGGTCGTAGTAGCTGATGGCGACGGTGCCGTGCTGGTCCACGGTGATCGAGGGCGTGAAGGCGGGGGCGTTCGGCGCCTGGTTGATCCGGACCGGGGTGCTCCAGTCGGCGCCGCCGTCCGTGGAGTGGACCAGCTCGATCGAGTCGTACTGCCCGCCGCTGAAGTCCGAACCCTCATAGGTGAGATAGAGCTCGCCGGTCTGCGGGTCGATGGCCACGCTGGGCAGGCCGGCGCCGGCCCGCAGCGCCTTGTTCGGGTCGGTCGGCGCGTTCGGGTCCACCTCGTTGACCGCCGTGTCGGCGACCACCGGCACCGGCTTGCTCCAGCTGCGGCCCTGGTCGGTGGAGCGGACGAAGGCGAAGTGGGTCTCCTTGGTGGTGTTGCCGGTGGCGTCGGTGGCGGTGATCCACTGGAAGAAGTCGTAGAGCGTGCCGGTGTGCGCGTCGGCCACGATCACATTGCCGATGGTCTGCGAGTAGGGCACGACCGAGGTGTCCACGAACGGCCGCGCCGGGGACCAGGTGCGGCCGTGGTCGCGGGTGATCGAGATGTAGGAGGGGCCGTCGTAGGTGGTGGCGGTCTGGTCGATCCGGTCCCAGACCTGGTAGGCGGTGCCGGCGTGCACCGGGTCGGCGGTCACCGAGTTCTTGTCGTCGACGACCGCCGGATCGGTGTCCTGGATCAGATTGCTGACGTGCTGCCAACTGCGGCCGCCGTCATAGGAGGTGGCGCCGGCGACCCCGTTGGTGGCGTCGGTGGCGTCGAAGACCAGGGCGCTGCTGTAGGCGGTGCCGTCGGGCCCGAAGCTGACCCAGCCGTCCGAGGCACGCTGGTAGGGCAGGCCGCCCGGGGCGCAGTGGGTAAACGGCAGCGCGGTCTGGGTGAAGTGCACGCCGTCCGTGGAGTAGCTCGAACTCAGGCCCCGGGCACCGCCGTTGGACCAGCGGTCCTGCTGGTAGATGCCGATCACATGCTTCGGGTCGCGCGGGTCGGCGGCCGCGTACGGCTCGGCCTCGGCCGCCGGGTAGTTGGTGCCGGACCCGTCGCCGCTGAGGTCGCAGGCGGCATACGGGTCGCCGGGGGAGATCAGGGTGAGTGGCCAGGGTGAGGTGGTCGCGCCGGCCGGTGTGCCGGTCACGGCGGCGGCGAGCGCGAGCGCCACGGTCGCGGTGGCGAGTGACGCTCTGCTGCGGAACTGCTGCATCGAAACCCCCAAGAACGTCGGCTGATGGTGCCGGTGGTCGAACTGGGCGGTGCGAACCGGCTGCTGGGAACCGGGTGGTGCGAACTGCGCGTGCGGGCGAATCGGTTGTGTCCGCGACGCGGGCAGCTGCCTTGGCGAGCCGGGCAGCTGATCGCGAGGAGTCTAGCCAGCCCGCCCTGATCTGGGCAGTCCTCGACACGCGAATGTGTCGGGCGAAAACGGATCGACGCACTTGTGCGGTTCACGGGTGGGGGAAAGTTTTTCATATTGCCTCGGTTGAATGGGATGAACCGGACACCTGACGGATCGGCAGCCGTCATTCCCGCTCGAACCGTTGACAGCAGTGGTGGCTGGAGGCTTCACTCTCCTCAGCGCACTGAATTGCCGAATTCAGTGGAAGTTCATCCGATGGAGGTGACACAGATGAAGATTCTGTTTGCGGTCCGTAACACCATTTGCGGCCAGAAGAGCCTGAAGAAGAGCGCCTGGTACTTCTGGTACTAAGCCGGTGGAAATCGTCCCCGCACCCGGGGCGGGGACGAGCCCCCCGGTCATCCTTCGACGATCCGTCAGCACCGCCGGCCCCGGAGACCCGTATGCCGCTCACCGCCCGATCGCGGAGCCGAACCACCGTGTTCGCGCCGCGTCTCGCTGCCCTGCTCCGGGACCGCCTGGGCCAGGATGTGTTCCGCCTGGAGCCCGACACCATCGGGATCGCCGGCCCCGAGGCCATGGACCGGCTGCTGGCCGCCCGGCGCGCCACCGAGACCGAGCGGCCCACCTTCAAGCCGCTGCACGGCCGCTCGATCGGCCGCCCGGAGGCCTCCGCGGTGATGCGGACCATCGGCGGTGACGTCCGCGAGGCATTGAAGAAACCGATTCCGGAGAATGTCGACCTGAGCGGTCCGTGGCCGATCACCGGTCATTTCTTTCTGCGCGACCTCATTCTCGGAAACGACCCCTACCGATTGCGGCTGCTGATGAGCCGCAATCTGGAATTGACGCCGAAACTCACCTGGTCGGTCATCGCCGCCGGTGCCGCGCTGCCCCGGCGGCCGCGGCCGGAAGAGCAACTGACCGGAGTGGCACGGCTGTTCGCCGATGCCACCGGATACCAGGACCGCCGCTATGCGATGGGAATGTACCGGCGCGCCGCCGCCCCCGTCTGCTTCACCGTCTCCACCCTGGTGGCCAACGCGCTCTGGCTCGGCGCGCCCTTCGACGAGGATGCCTCCAACCGGAACATCATCCATGAGTCGGCGCGCCTGCTGCCGCCCTCCTGGAACATCCTGCGCTACGCCTCGCCCGAGTACCCGGCCATCGATCCGCGGATCGGCTCCGCCGACGACGTGCTGATCCTGCCGCTGCTCTCGCACCGCGACCCGGCCCTGTGGGACGCGCCCGAGGAGTTCCGGCCCGAGCGCTGGGACTCGATCGACCCGGACACCGCTCCCGGCTACCTGCCGTTCGGCCACATCTCCGAACGCTGCTGGGGCCGCCACATGGTGATGCCGCTGGCCGAACTGCTGCTCGACCTGATCCGCCGCCAGGGGCTGACGGTCGACCCGGAGCAGCAGCGGGCCAAGGTGCCGCTGGTCGGCCTGCTCGGCGTGGAAGAAGTCAAGCTGATCAGGGAGGCTCGCGGTGCCCGTTGAACCGCAGTTCGTCGACGAGTCGTTCTTCGGCCGCCAGCACGAGGCCTACCGGGAGTTCCGCGAGCAGGGCGGCGCGCGGCCGATCCGCTTCGGCGGGCCGGTGCGGATCGAGGGCTGGCTGGTCACCGGCCACGCCGACTGCCGGGCGGCGCTCGCCGACCCGCGGCTGAGCAAGGACAGCGCGGCCCAGCGGTACGGCGAGCTGATCGGTCTCACCGAGGGCCCCGGCGAGTCGCTGATGCGCCACATGCTCAACTCCGACCCGCCGCACCACACCCGGCTGCGCAGGCTGGTGCAGAAGGCCTACACGATGCGGCGGGTGGCCGCTCTGCGCCCGCTGATCGAGGGCCATGTCGACCGGCTGCTCGACGAGTTGGCGGGCCAGGACGAGGCCGACCTGATCGCCGACTTCGCGCTGCCGCTGCCGGTCTCGGTGGTCTTCGACCTGTTCGGGGCTCCGCAGGACGAGCACGAGGCCCTCCAGATACGGGGCAACTCGATCCCCGAGAGCGGTGGCGGCGACGGCGAAGTGTCCGTCATGACCGCGGAGTCGATGCTCGAATACATCCAGGCGCTGATCCGGCACAAGCGCGAGCACCCGGCCGACGACCTGCTCAGCGGCCTGCTCGCGGCGCGCGACGGCGAGGACCGGCTCACCGAGGAGGAGATCACCTCGATGGCCTTCCTGCTGGTGGTGGCCGGTCACCAGACCACCGTCAACCTGATAGCCAACGGCGTGTACACCCTGCTCACCCACCCCGAGCAACTCGCCGCCCTGCGCGCCGACCCGAGCCTGATGGCCGGCGCGGTCGAGGAAGTCCTCCGCTACGAAAGCTCGTTCGCGATCGCCTCGATGCGCTACACCACCGAGCCGGTGGTGATCGCTGGAACCGAGATCCCGGCGGGGGAGTTCGTGCAGATCGGCCTGCTGGCCGCCAACCGCGACCCGGCGGTCTTCCCGGACCCCGACCGGTTCGACATCACCCGCGACAGCTCCCGGCACCTGGCCTTCGGGCACGGCATCCACCACTGCCTGGGCGTGCCGCTGGCCCGGCTGCAGGCCGAGGTGGCGTTCACCCGGATCCTCGACCGGTATCCGAAGCTGCGACTGGCGCTGCCGGCCGAGGAGTTGGAGTGGCAGTACAACCCCCGGCACCGGGGGCTGCTGGAACTGCCCGTGCTACTGCGGTAGTTGCCTGATTGCTCGTCAGGAGGGCGCGGCCGGGAGGTCGATCAGGTCGGCCAGTCGGGCCCGGTGCGCCCCCGGGGTGCCCAGCGCGATCTGGTCGGCCTTGGCGCGCTTCAGATACAGGTGGAGCGGGTGCTCCCAGGTCATGCCGATGCCGGCGTGCAGCTGCACCGCCTCCTCAGCCGCCCGCACCGCGACATCGCCGCAGTAGGCCTGCGCCACGGCGGCGGCGATCTCCGCGTCCGGGTCGCCGGCCGCGAGGGTGACGGCGGCGTAGCGGGCGGCGGCGTCGGCCGACTCCACGTCCGCGAAGAGATCGGCCAGCCGGTGCTTGAGGGCCTGGAAGCCGCCGACGGCCCGCCCGAACTGCCGACGCTCCTTCAGGTAGTCGAGGGTGGTCTGCAGGCACCACCGCGCGACACCGACCTGCTCGGCGGCGAGCAGCGCGGCCCCGGTGGCGAGCGCCCGCCGGACGGCGCCCTCGCCGTCCGCGAGCACCAGCTCGCCGGTGGCGCCGGCGAGCGTGACGTCGGCCAACTGCCGGGTCATGTCGAGGGACACCACCGGGGCGAGGACGGCGTCCGCCGCGGCCACGGCGTACACCGCGAGGTCGTCGCCGGCGGCGGCCGGGACCAGCAGCACATCGGCCTCCAAGGCCCCGGCCACGCTGGTCACCGTGCCGGTCAGCCGGCCGTCCGCGTCGACCCGCAGCGCGGGCAGCGCACCGTGCGGCGCCGCCGACAGCGGCACCAGGAGCGCGGCGGTCCGCTCGTTGGCGGCGAGGGCGGCCGGCAATTCGCTGTCGGAGTCCAGCAGGACGGTGGTCGCCACCACCGCGCTGGTGAGGAACGGCACCGGGGCCACCGCGCGGCCGAGCTCCTCCAGGACGGCGGCGGCCTCGACGGCCGTTGCGCCGTCGCCCCCGCGCTCCTCGGGCACCAGCAGGCCGGCCAGGCCGAGGTCGGCGGCCAGCACCTTCCACAGCTCGGCGACGATCGAGCGGTCGCCGTCGTAGAGCGCCGTCACCGCCACCGGGTCGCACCGGTCTGCCAGCAGGTCGCGCACGACGGAGCGCAGGTCGGCCTCGACGTCGGTGGTGAGTAGGTTGAGGTCGCTCACTTCCGGAGCTCCTTCCAGGGGATGTCCTTGTCGACCCGCGGCTCGGCGGGGAGGCCGAGCACCCGCTCGGCGATGATGTTCCGCAGGATCTCCGAGGTGCCGCCCTCGATGGAGTTGCCCTTGGCCCGCAGGTAGCGGTAGCCGGCGTCCCGGCCGGTGAAGTCGACCTTGTCGGGGCGGACCATCGTCCAGTCGGAGTAGCGCAGGCCCGCCTCGCCGAGCAGTTCGAGCTCCAGACCGGAGAGTTGCTGGGCGAGCCGGGCGAAGGTCAGCTTCGCCGCCGAGCCCTCCGGGCCCGGCTGGCCGAGCGCCAGCTTCTGCCGCAGCCGCCCGCCGGTGACGCGGGCCACCTCGGCGTCCACCCACAGCCGCAGCAGCCGGTCGTGCAACTCGGGGGTGCGTAGCTCGGGATGCTCGCGCCAGGTGCGGGAGACCACGCCCACCATGCCGCTCTCGCGCGCCACGGCGCCGCCGCCGATGGAGACCCGCTCGTTGTTGAGGGTGGCGTTGGCGACCTTCCAGCCCTCGCCCTCGGCCCCGAGCCGCTGGGTGTCGGGGATCCGTACGTCGGTGAGGAAGACCTCGTTGAACTCGGCCTCGCCGGTGATCTGCCGCAGCGGGCGGACGTCCACGCCCGGGTCGGTCATCGGGCACAGGAAGTAGGTGATGCCCTGGTGCTTGGGCACGTCCGGGTCGGTGCGGGCGACCAGGATGGCGAACGCGGCGTTGTGCGCTCCCGAGGTCCACACCTTCTGGCCGTTGACCACCCAGCTGTCGCCGTCCCGGACCGCGCGGGTGGCCACCGCCGCCAGGTCGGAGCCGGCGCCCGGCTCGCTGAAGAGCTGGCACCACACCTCCTCGCCGGTCCACAGCGGCCGAAGGAAGCGCTCCTTCTGCTCCTCGGTGCCGAACCGCAGGATGGTCGGCGCGGCCATGCCCAGCCCGATGCCGTTGGACTCCGGCTTGTTGTCGGGTGCCCCGGCCTCGGCGAAGAGCCGGTCCACCTCGGCCTGGAGAGTCCGCGGCAGCCCCGACCCGCCGTGGCCCTGCGGGAAGTACACCCAGGCCAGCCCGGCGTCGTAGCGGGCCCGCAGGAACGCCGACCGCTCGGTGGCGGCCGGGTCGTGGGCGGCGAGGAAGTCGGCTACCCGGCGCCGCAGTTCCGCGCGCTGCGTGGTCTCGTCAGCCATGGCCGTTCTCCTTCGCCTTCGTCGCCCGGTCGAGGTTCGCCGCCCGGCCGGCGCCGGCTCCTCGATGCCGTGGAAGACTTTCATGGGGGTAACTCCTCGGTGAGTGCGGAGACTTGAGGTCAGGGCCGACGGGACAGGCCGGGGATCAGGTCGGCGAGTGCGGCGCGGGTGGTGTCGGGGTCGGTGTGGAGCAGCGCCCGCATGCCGACCGCGCGGGCGCCGAGCACGTTCGGCTCGGCGTCGTCGATGAACAGCACCCGGTCGGCCGGGAGGCCGAGTCGGGCCAGGGCGTGCCGGTAGATCGGGGCGAGCGGCTTGCGCAGGCCCACTTCGCCGGAGATCACCACGGGATCGAAGAGCGCGTCGATCCGCTCGCGCGGGTAGGTGTTGCCCCAGCTGTTGGAGAGCAGGGCCACCCTGACCCCGTGCTCGCGCAGTTCGCCCGCCAGCGCGAACATCGCGGGGTCGGGGCGCATCCCGGCGAACAGCCGGTCCAGCACGCCGATCGGGTCGACCGGCCGACCGTCGACCGTGGTCAGCTCGGCGGCGAGCAGCGCGTTGAACTCCTCGACCGCCAACTCGCCGGTCTCCAACCGGTGGATGGGGGTGCCGCTCTCGGCGTCGCGGGACAGCCAGGCCTTGAGCGCGCGGGAGAACGAGGCCGGCTCGATGCCGTCGGCCTCCAGCCACGCCGCGATCGAGTGGCTGACCGGTCCGGTGAGGACGCCGCCGTAGTCGAAGACCACGGCGTCCACGGCGGTGACGGCTTCGGGCATGTTCTTCCCCTCACGCGTACGTACTAAGCGCTTGCTTAGCTCGTGGGTTTCCAACTTACTAAGCGCTTGCTTAGTGGCGTCAACGGGTAAGAGTCTGGCAGCTGCTGTGGCGCCGGTCACATCAGCGCGCGGAGCGTCTTCCGGAGGTTCGCCCGCAACGGCCGGCGCTGCTGCGGGAGGCCGTTGGCTAGGGTGGGCCTACCAATGAGTAGTGGCAGCGGAAGGGGCCGTCAGGATGGCGCAGGCACTGATCACCGGTGTGGGCGGGCGCGAGCCCGAGGTGGACCCGAGTGCGTTCGTGGCTCCGACCGCGGTGGTGGTCGGCTCGGTCCGACTGGGCCCGCGGGTGAGCGTCTGGTATCAGGCGGTGCTGCGCGGCGACGCCGAGGCGATAGCGATCGGCGCCGACTCCAACATCCAGGACAACTCCACGGTGCACGCCGACCCCGGCTTCCCGGTCGAGGTCGGTGCCCGGGTGACGGTGGGTCACAACGCCGTGCTGCACGGCTGCCTGGTCGAGGACGACTGCCTGGTGGGGATGGGTGCCCGGGTGCTCAACGGCGCTCGGATCGGCGCCGGTTCGCTGATCGCGGCGGGTGCCGTGGTGACGCAGGGCAGCGAGATCCCGCCGGGTTCGCTGGTGGCCGGGGTGCCCGCCAAGGTCCGGCGTCCGCTCACCGAGGCAGAGCAACTCGGCATCAAGGCCAATGCGGAGGGCTATCTGCTGCTCGCCGAGGCGCACGCCGGTATTGAGCTTGAGGTGCAGTAGTACGGTTATCCGGATTTCGATGACATGTTCCCGTCAAGTTCACTCGTTCGGGTGAGTTTGTTCCGGGCGCGATCCGGACCGGGCCTCGTCCGGCGGCGGGCGCCGCCATGCTGTCGAGGGTGATCTCACGACGTGGATTTGTCACCGCATCGACCGCCGCCCTCGCCACCGCCGCGGCACCGGCCGCCGCCGCCGACCCCCTCGCCCCCGCCGACCCCGGACCGGCCCCCGGCTCGCCGGCGGCCGGCGGTGCCGGGCGCCGCGCGGAGAGCGACCAGCGGCGCGCCGCAGCCGAGTTGATGGCCCATCGGATCCTGCTGGCGGACGACCAGCAGAACGATCTGACGATGCGCTACCTGAAACTGCTGACCGGTCAGGAGAAGGTGCGCGGCGGCTCGGCCCGTGATGTGGTGGTGGTCGGCGCGGGCGTGGCGGGCATGGTCTGCGCCCGGCTGCTGCTCGCGGCCGGGCACCGGGTGCGGGTGCTGGAGGCCAACCGCAGCCGGGTCGGCGGCCGGATCAAGACCTTCCGCGGCGACGTCTTCCAGGACGGCCGCAACCACGCCGAGGCCGGCGCCATGCGGATCCCCTCCAGCCATGTGCTGACCTTGACGCTCGGCGACACCCTCGGCGTCCCCCGCCGGCCGTTCCACCTGGTCGACGTGCCCCCGAGCCCCGACCGGACCTCCGGCGACAGCCAGGTCACCTACGGCTCCTGGAACGGCGAGATCTTCAGCACCGGCACCGAGCCGCCCTACACCGCGCCGTCCGGCCTGGGCACCCGCCTGATCAACGTCAACGGCCAGGTGGTCAGCAAGGCCGACTACGCGAAGAACCCCGGGCCCGTCAACAAGACCTTCGGCTGGGACAGCAACCAGACCACCACCGCGGCATTCAGCGACGCCCTGGCACACGCCCGCTCCTACACCCAGATCCGCAACCCGGACGGCTCCTGGACCGACAAGCCGATCGGCGACCGGCTCACCGGCATGGCCCAACTGCTGTACGACCTCGACAACTACTCGCTGCTGCAGTACCTGGTCGACATCGCCGGCTGGGACACCCCGCAGATCCAGGCGGTCGGCACCCTGGAGAACCTCACCAGCCGGCTCTCCTACGGCTTCCTGCACTCCGTCTTCGACGCCACCGACATCAACCCCAGCGTCACCTACTTCGAGTTCAGCGACGGCACCGACGCGCTGACCACCGCGCTGGCCAAGGGGCTTCCGATCGAGCAGGACCGCGCCGTGATCCGGGTGGAGAGCAGCGGCGGCAAGGTCACGGTGATCGCCGAACCCGAGAGCGGCCCCGAGGACGAGGCCTGCGACGGCGAGATCGGCGGATCCCAATTCCGCTACGAGGCCGACGCGGTGGTGTTCGCCATGCCGTACGCCGCGCTGCGGCACGTCCAGTTCGCGCCGCTGCTGCCCTACGGCAAGCGCCGGGCGATCAACGAACTCACCCATGACACCGCCCACAAGGTGCTGATCGAGTTCACCGAGCGCTGGTGGGAGTGGGACGAAGCCACCTGGCGCGACAAGCTCGGCAGCGACTACCGGACCGCGCCGCACGGCCCGGCCGTACCCGCGGTCGGCGGCGGCTGCATCTCCGACGAGGCCGACCGGTTCGTCTACTTCCCCTCCCACCCCAGCCCCGGCGGAGCCCCCGGCGGCGTGGTCCTGGCCGCCTACAACTGGTCCGCGGACGCCCTGCGGTACGACTCGTTGACCCCCCAGGACCGGCACCGCGAGGTGCTGGACCACTTGGTGAGCCTCTACGGCGAGCGGATCCGCCGCTACGCCACCGACCGGGCGGTCTCGCAGTCCTGGCTGCGCAACCGCTGGGCGCTGGGCGAAGCCGTCATCGAGACCCCGGGCCAGCTCCTCTCACTGGGGCCGCACGTGGCCGAACCGGTGGGCAACGCGCTCTACTTCGCCGGCGACCAGTGCCAACCCCGCTACCACGCCTGGATCTCCGGAGCCATCGCCTCCGGCTGCGAAGCGGCCCTTCAGGTTGCCGACCGGGCCTGATCGGACGGCAGTCATGGAACCCACGACCGCAACTGGCGGGACCCGCCGCCAGTTCCTGTCCCGCGCCGCCGTGCTGGGCGGCGCACTGGCCCTCGGCACCGCCGCCCCCGCGGCGGCCGCCGACACCGTCAAGACCCGCACCGCCAAGGCAGGCAAGCAGGTCGCCGTCCTCGGCGGCGGAGTCTCCGGACTGACCGCGGCACAGGAACTGGCCGAACGCGGCTACCAGGTGACCGTCTACGAGTACTACACGGCACTCGGCGGCAAGGCCCGCAGCATGGACGTGCCGGGCACCGCCGCCGGCGGCCGCAAACCGCTGCCCGGCGAGCACGGCTTCCGGTTCTTCCCCGGCTTCTACCAGAACCTGCCGGACACCCTGCGCCGCATCCCGGTCCCCGGCAACCCCGGTGGCGTGCACGACAACCTGCGCAACCCCACCCAGGAGCTGCTCGCCCACACCGCACCGCGCCCCGGCGTGCTGCTGCCGTTCCAGATCCTCACCACCCCGCTGGACCCCGGCGACCTCAGCCCGGACTCGCTGCGCCGGATCCTGAGCGGCCTGCTGGACGAGGTGCTGCACCTGCCCGCCGACGAGATCGCCTACTTCGCCGACCGGGTGCTGGTCCACCTGACCAGCTGCGACCTGCGCCGCGACCAGCAGTGGGAGCGGGTGCCGTGGTGGGACTACATCCGGGCCGACCGGATGTCCTACGACTACCAGCGGTTCCTGGGCGTGGGGTTGACCCGGGCGCTGGTGGCCACCAAGGCGGAGCAGGCCAGCACCCGGACGGTGGCCCGCACCATCGTCGAGGCCTGGCTGCTCAACGGGCTGCTCGGCCGGGGAGTCGACGGTCAGCCCGACCGGGTGCTCAACGCGCCCACCAGCGAAGCCTGGATCGACCCCTGGGTCGCGCACCTCACCGCGCTGGGCGTCACCTTCCGGCTCGCGACCGAGGTACGGGAGGTGCTCTACGGCGACGGCCGGATCACCGGGGTCCTGGTCGCCCCGGCCGGCGGCGGCGCGCCCGAAACGGTCACCGCCGACTACTACGTCTCCGCACTGCCGGTGGAGCACGCCCGGCCCACCTGGGGCCCGCAACTGCGCGCCGCCGATCCTGGGCTCGCCCGCTGCGACGCGATCCGCACGGACTGGATGACCGGGGTGCAGTTCTACCTGCGCAGCCCGGTCCCGCTGGTGCACGGCCACGGCATAGCGCTGGACTCCCCGTGGGCGCTGACCACGATCAACCAGGCGCAGTTCTGGAACCGGGACTTCGCCGCCGACTACGGTGACGGCACGGTCAACGACTGCCTCTCGGTCTGCGTCTCCGAGTGGAACGAACCGGGAACGCTGTTCGGGAAGACCGCCAAGGAGTGCACCCGTGACCAGGTGCGCCAGGAGGTCTGGGCCCAGCTGCAGCAGGCGTACAACGTCCCCGGCCAGGCACACCTGGAAGACGCCAACGTCAAGGCGTGGTTCATGGATCCGGCGGTGCAGGGCATCGGCGGACCCAACCCGAGCAACCGGGAGCAGCTGCTGATCCACCCCGCCGGCACCCTCTACAACCGGCCCTCGGCGGCCACCGCCGTGCCCAACTTCTTCCTGGCGGGCGACTACGTCCGCACCGATGTCGACCTGGCGACCATGGAGGGCGCCAACGAGTCCGCCCGGCGGGCCGTCAACGCCCTGCTGGACGCGGACGGTTCGGCCGCCGGGCGCTGCCCCGTCCACCTGCTCTACCGGGCACCCGAGTTGGAACCCCTCAAGCTGGTCGACGAGGCCCGCTACCGACTGGGTCTGCCCAACACCTTCGACCTGGGCTAAAGCTGACGACCCATCAGATGGGAGTGGCCTGCCTGACCGCGCCGATCAGGGCACTGGCGTGCTCGGTGAGGCGCGGCCAGCTGGGGCACTGCTCGGCCGGGGTGCCCTTGGTCAGGCAGGCCACCAACTCGGCGATGTCGGAGGCGAGTTCCGCCACCTCGCGGTCTCCGATGTGCAGGAAGGCCAGATGGTTGGTGCCGATCCGCAGCCCGCTGGTCTCCTGGGCCGAGCGGGGGTCGCCCGGAATGAGGTTCTTGTTGGCGAGAATGCCGACCCGCTCCAGCGCCGCGCTGACCATGTGGCCGGTCGCGGCGCCGCCGCTCAGGTCGACCAGCACCATGTGGGTGTCCGTGCCGCCGCCGACCAGCCGGACGCCGCGGTCCAGGAAGGCCTCGGCGAACAGCTTGGCGAACCGCAGCACCCTGTCCATCGCGGCGCCGAACTCGGGCCGCTGCGCGGCGCCCAGTGCGACGGCCTTGGCGGCGATCATGCCGAAGTCGGGGGTGCCCTGGAACCCCGGGAAGACGAACTTGTCGAGCTTCGCGGCCGACAGGCGCGAGCCCGGTGCCCGCAGGATCAGCCCGCCGTGCGGCCCACGCAGCTGCTTGTAGGTGGAGGTGGTGACGATGTCGCAGTGCGGGAACGGCGACGGGTGGCGGCCGGCCGCCACCAGGCCGCTGATGTGGCTGATGTCGCCCAGCACCAGGGCGTCGACCTCGTCGGCGATGGCGCGCAGCGCGGCGAAGTCGATGGTGCGCGGATAGGCCGAGCCGCCGCAGATCAGCACCTTGGGCCGCCGCGCCAGCACCTGCTCCCTGACCCGGTCCAGATCGAGCGTGCCGTCCGGCCCGAGCTGGTAGTAGTCGGCCGTCAGATGCTTGGAGGAGCTCGCCGGGCGGGACGCGTGCGACAGGTGTCCGCCGTGCGACAACTCCATGGACAGCACCGCGTCGCCGGGACGCAGGATGCCGAAGAGCAGCGCCAGATTGGCCATCGAGGCCGACAGCGGCTGCACGTTCGCATGGTCGGCGCCGTACAGCGCACAGGCCCGCTCCACCGCGAGCTGCTCGACCTCGTCGATCACCTCGGTGCCCGGATGGTAGCGGCGCCCCGGGTAGCCCTCGGCGGTCAGCGCGCTCAAACCCAGCGCCTGGGTGACCAGCACCTCGGGGGAGGTGGGGCTGGACGCGGCCACCAGGTTCAGATGGCTGCGCTGCCGGGCGAGTTCGCGCTCGGCGAGCTTCAGGATGGCCGGGTCCGAGGCGGCCAGCGCATCGAGGGCGGTGTGCGTGACCCGGTCCATCAGGTCGGCTGGCCCGGGCGTCCGGGCGGCGCTCTGGTTCATGGGTGGCTCCCTCGATGACGGGTGATGGTGGGTCAGGAGACTCGGGCTCAGGGCGTCCGGCCGAAGTCGTCGAGCAGCCGGCGCAGGCCGCCGGCCCGGAAGGCGGCGATCATCCGGTCGGCCGGGGTCTCGCGCCGCTCCAACCGTGCGAACAGCGGCGCGAGAAAGGCCTCTTCGCCTTCGCCTCGGGCTCGCAGTCCGCGCTCCGCGATGTCCAGCAGGGCGCGGATCGCCGCGATCGACCGCTCGTCCTCGGCCGCCAGCCCGTGGGTGCTGGCCCGCAGCCACAGTTTGCGCCACTCCAGCCAGCTCAGCTCCTTCAGCAGCGCCTCCGCCTCGTCCAGCCGCTCCACGATGCCCAGGGTCAGCGCGGCCGCCACGCCCTCCTCGCCCTGCGGTGCCACCCCGCAAGAGCGGTTCTCGACATAGCAGTTGACGGCATGCTCCTCGAACCAGTCGCCGAGCCGGCCGTGGTCCAGGGCGTGCCGGACTCCGTCGAGGTCGGCGCGGGAGTCGAAGGTGTAGTGCAACTTCGCGGCCGGCCAGCCGTATTGGTGGATCCGGTCGAGCATCTCCCGGTCGGCGGTGGCCAGCACCGGCGTGCCGTCGATCAGCCGGGCCGGCACCGGTTCGCGGGCCAGCAGGAAGTCCTTGAAGGACCGGCCGCCGAGCACCTCGCAGCCGCCGCTCTTCAGATTGGTGAGGAACCAGACCCGGGAGGCCCAATGGTGCTCCAGATAGGCGCCCATGTCGGAGAACGGCGCGGTGGGCATGCTGTTGGAGGTGTAGGCCGCCTCGGCGGGCGGCACCCGGGTGGAGCGCTCGTACCACACCCAGTTGCGCATCTCCTTCCACGCCTGCTCCCGGCCACGGGCCACCGGGGAGCAGGCGGTCAGCGCGGCGAAGACGCCGGCGAAACCGCTGAGCACATTGACGGCGCGCACCGCCTCGTCGGGCGTGACGTCCACCGCCGCCTGGTGCGAGGCGAGCGGCACCATCCAGTGGTGCAGATGCCAGCGGCGGGCCAGCAGCAGGTACCAGTCCTTCTGCGACTTGCGCGCCGGATCCGCCCAGGTGCGGGGCTGGATCCCGGCACACAGCACGGTGCACCCCATCGGCACCAGCAGCTCCTGAAGGGCGCGCAGCACCTCGTCCGCCGCGTCGACCGCCGCGCCGACCGTGCGCTGGGGCGCCAGCGAGAGCTCGACCGTGCAGACGCCGGTGTCGGTGTTCAGCCGCTCGTCGAAACCGCCCGTCTGCCGCCGCACCCCCGTGACCACACCGGTGATGCTCTCCTGGACCAGCGACCAGGACGGATCGCGACCGGCCATGGCGTGCCACAGCCGCTGCGCCCCGGCGCGATCCAGGCCCCGGCCGGTGCCGAGCTCGACCACCGGGAACTCCAGTTCAAGCCCGACCCGGCGCAGTTGTGCGGCCACCGGCACACCCTTTCCTCGCGGACGACCTCCGAGAGCGCCCCGTTCCGTCGCCCCTGTGGCATCAGACCACAGCGGGTCAGGGCGTGCTCACCGAGGACGCGCGATCAGGTGAGCCGGGCGGCGGTGGGGCCGGCGCGGAGCGCGGGGGATCGACCGGGGGAGCGGCCGGGCCTCGGCCGGGCCTCGGTGGGCCGAGGTCCGGCAGTCGGGCGCCGGAACCGACCGGCCGGGGGCAGGCGTCCACCGCCATGGGGGGTAGCCAATTGTCCAAGGGGGACCATCATGCGAGCTGGACGGCCCAGCTGGGAGCAACTGCGCGAGAACTTCGACAGCATGCTGGCCTCGGTGCTGGCCGGTGGCGGGGTGCGGAGCTGCAACGGTCTGGACGCGGACACCGATGACGCGCTCTGGGCCATCATGATGGCTTACCCGGACGTCACGCCCGAGTTGGTGGAGGCCGCGCACCGGGCCTTCGCGGGATACCAGGACGGCAGCAACGCGGCCCGGTGGGAGGCGGAGATGGACCGCTGGCTGGAGGAGCGCGAACAGCGGCGCCAGGCACGCCAGGAGTGACGCGGGACAGAAAAAAGTCCACCGCACCGGGGCGGGCTCAGGGCCCACCCCGGTGCGGTGGCGTTCAGGGGCTGTGGTCTCAGCCGACGTTCAGAGCGGCGTCGTCGATGACGAAGCTGGTCTGGTTGCTGGAGTCCTCGGTGCCGGTGAACTGCAGGGTGACGGTCTGGCCGGCGTACGCGGACAGGTCGACGCTCTGCTGGGTGTAGCCGGTGGCGGCGTTCACGTTCGACCAGGTCTTCAGCTGGGTGCCGTTGGCGGTCAGCTTCAGGGTGTCGTACGCGGTGGTGCCGGTCTCGGCGGTGTCGATGTGCAGGTAGAAGGTGAAGGCGCCCTTGCAGTTGGCCGGGATGGTGACCTGCTGCGACAGGGTGTCGGTGTGGGTGGTGCCGTAGCCGTCCAGCCAGGCGTAGTAGCTGCCGCCGTGGGCGGCCTCACCGGTGCTGTTGGTGATGACGCCGGAGGAGGCGGTCCACGGCGAGGTGCCGGACTCGAAGCCGCCGTTGCCGATCAGCTGGCCCGGGGTGGTGCAGCCGGTGCCGCCGCCGCTGGTGGCGACGGTGAAGGTGAAGGTGGCGGTGCCGGTGGCGCCGGTGCTGTCCTTGGCGGTGACCGTGACGGTGTTGCTGCCCGCGGCGGTCGGGGTGCCGGCGATCAGGCCCGAGGAGCTGATCGACAGGCCGGCCGGCAGGCCGGTGGCCGAGTAGGTCAGGGTCTGGCCCGAGGCCGAGTCAGAGGCGTTGACCTGGAGCGAGACGGCGGTGCCGACGGTGCCGTTCTGGGTGCCCGGGCTGGTCACGGTCACGGTGTTGCCACCGGTGCCGCCGCCGTGGGTCAGGATGGCGTGGGTGATGGCGCAGGAGTTGGTGTCGTTCGACCAGCTCGCCTGCTCGGCGTAGGAGCCGAAGGAACCGAACGAGACGTTGGCCGCGCCGCCGGTGGTGCCGGGCTTCAGCCAGGCGCACTCGTCGGAGTTCTCCTGGCCGTTGTAGGTGGCGTCACCGGTGTGGTTGGTCCAGCCGCCCGCCGGGTTCTGGTCGGACATCATCTCGTGCCACTCGTGGCCGAGGGTCATGGTCCAACCATCGAGGGTACCGGGCGAGTTGACGAAGCCGACGCCGCAGTTCTGGCCCGCGTCGATGTTGTACGGCTGGTTCGAGAAGGCGATGTCGCCGTACGGCGAGGAGGCGGCGCCACCGGTCAGGGTGGTGTCGCCGTTCCAATCGTGCCAGGCGCAGTAACCGGTGGTCGGGTTCTGGTAGTCGTCCGGGTTGGTGCCGTGGGGCGACAGGACGATGTAGTACGCGTCGCGGTTGGCCGCGGCGGTGGTGTTGCCGAAGTGGCCGGCGGCCTTGACGGCCTCCTGGGCCAGCTGGTTGCCGGTCGCCTGGGCCGGGGAAGCGGCCGCGTTGTCGTACCAGACGCCGGAGAGGACACCGCCGGCCTGGTACGGGATGAAGTTGGCGTTCGACGGGCAGCTGGTGGCGCCGGAGGCCACGTTCGGGCCGTCGCACCACTGGGTCAGGTCGGCCGACCAGGTCTCGTTGTTGGTGCCGATGCCCTTGAACATCTGCTGGGCGGCACCGGCCGCACCCGCCGAGTCGCCGGAGAACTTGGCGTTGCCGTTGGCGTCCGTGGTCTGGGAGCCCCACTGGTTGCCGTAGAAGATCATGTAGACCTTGGAGTGGCCGCTCTGCACGCCGATGCCGTCGACACCGCCGCCGTAGGAGAGGGTCTCCGCGCCGGTCGCGGCAGCCTGCAGCTGGTTCGCGAGGGTGTTCCGCCGCTTGGCCTCGTACGCCTGGATGCCCGGCATGGTGCTCTTGGACAGCGTCGTGCTGTACGGGTTGAACTCGTTGTTGATGCCGGCGCCGGTGACGGTCGCGGCGTGGTGGTGCGCCGTGCCCGAGACGGCCGGAGCGGCGGTCGTGGCCGCCTGCGCCGGGGCGGCCATGGTCATACCGGCAGCAGCGAGCGCCAGGGCGGCTATGCCGCCGAGCGCCGCGTGCTTGCGGCTAGACGTGGGGGCGTGACCCATGTGTGGGTGCCTCTCTCGTACTGACAACCCGCGCTTTTGGGGACACGGGTGAGTCCTTGTGGGGAAAGGTGGCCTGCGGCAATTCCTACGAACGCGTCGAGGTGTGCGAGGACGCACGGAATTGACCGCCCGTCACGCTCGCCGCTTGCTGGTGCGTAGCAAAGCAGAGTTGATTAACGGCGGTCAACGTCTTATGGACAGGAAATTCTCAGGAAGGTGTCTGCGCAGCTCAGAGGCTTTTGGCTGATCAACTTGACGCGCGTAGCCATTCACTGATTAGGCCTCGGAATACTGTTCCGTGTTCGGTGTAACGACCCTGGATACGGTTTTACGAGGAGGCCCGGATACGCTCGGATCCATGGCTATCAGTACCGCAGTATGGTCGTTTGTCCTTTTCGTCGCGGTCCTCACCATCACGCCCGGCGTCGACACCGCGCTGGTGCTGCGCACCGCCGTCACCGGTCGCCGTACCCGCGCCTGGGGCGTGGTCCTCGGCATCCAGACCGGCGTCCTGGTCTGGGGCGCCCTCACTTCGGCCGGCGTAACCGCCCTGTTGACGGCCTCTCACCTCGCCTACCAGGTCCTGCGCTGGGCCGGCGCGCTGTACCTGGTGTGGATGGGCCTGCGGATGATCCGCGACGCGCGCCGCGGCAGCGCCGAGCCGGCGGCGGACGAACCGCTGCTGCCGGCCGCCTCGGACTCGCTGCTCGCGGGCTGGCGGCAGGGCGCCCTCACCAACCTGCTCAACCCGAAGGTGGGCGCCTTCTACGTCGCCCTGCTGCCGCAGTTCATGCCCCGGGGGGTCAACCACTTCGCCATGGGCCTGCTGCTCGCCTCGATCCACGCGCTGCTCGGCCTGCTCTGGTCGACCGTGCTGATCGGCGGCGCCCGGGCGCTGCGCGGCTGGCTCGGCAGGCCGCAGGCGCGCCGGCTGCTGGACCGGATCACCGGCACCGTCGTGGTGGCGTTCGGGATCCGGCTGGCCTTCTTCAGCGACTGACCCGTCCTGACGGGGCGCCTGAGGTCTGAGGGGCGCCCGAGGCCTGACGTGCGTCGGAGGCGGAGCCGCGCCCCATGCGTCCCGTGCGGATGATCAAGCGACTCTTGAGCATGTCCAGACGAATGATTAGGCTACGTGTGATTTCGTTGGACTCTGGGGCGCCAGGGCTCAACGCCGCACACTGCTCGACATCTTCAGAACCGACGTGTGCTCACAGGCCCCAGCGGGCCCGCTGAGCCGGCCCGTCACAGCACGAGCCAGCCCGTCACGGCATGAGCCGGCACGGCCCTGAGCCGTTGAGGACCCCCCACTCTTCAACGACTCAGGGCCGTGCCTTCTTTTTGCCTTCTCTGTCACCGCCCGCGGTATTGATGCGGGTCCCACTGCAAGTAAGGTAAGGCTTTGCTTGTCGGGCTGCGGTTCGGGTGACACCCCACAAGGACACCTCAAGGCAGCCCGTTTCATGATGAACGGCTTCATGAAACGGCTTCATGATCGGCGATGGAGGTCCTGGTGTCCGCAGAGGTGCAGCAGCGAACGGGGGCGGTGCTGCCACCCGGCGGCCGTGCCGCGCTGCCGGCCCGGTTGCGGTTGCGGTGGCGTGGCGCCGGTCCGCTGCTGCCCCTGCTGGCGGTCGCGGTGGTGCTGGTGGTGGCCTCGCCGCTGGTGTTCCTGGCGCTCAAGGCCGGGGAGTCCGGCTGGGCCGAGGTCGGACGGCTGCTCGCCCGCCCGCTGGTCGCCACCCTGCTGCAGCACACCGTCTCCCTGGTCGCGGCCGTCACCGTGGGCACCGCGGTGCTCGGCTTCACGGCGGCCTGGCTGGTGGAGCGTGCCGAACTGCCGCTGCGCCGCACTTGGACAGTGCTGCTGACGATGCCGCTCGCCGTGCCGGAGTTCGTGCGCGGCTACTCCTGGGTCTCGCTCTTCTCCGAGGTGCGCGGCTACTGGGGCGCCGTACTGGTGATGACCTCCTCGCTCTACCCGCTGGTCTTCCTGCCGGTGGCCGCCGCCCTGCGCGGCGGCGACCCGGCCGCCGAGGAGGTCGCCCGCAGCCTCGGCCACGGCCGCCTGGCCACGCTGTGGCGGGTCACCCTGCCGCTCACCAGGCCGGCGCTGGCAGGCGGCGCGCTGCTGGTCTCGCTCTACCTGCTCGGTGAGTACGGCGCGTTCGCGATGATGCGCTACACCACCTTCGCCACCGCGATCTTCACCGAGTACCGGCTCGGGTTCGACGCGGCGTCCGCCGCGATGCTGACCCTGGTGCTGGTCGGGCTCGCGCTGCTGCTGGTCGGCCTGGAGGCCTGGACCGGGCGGCGCGGCCGGGTGGTGCGCGGCGGCGCGACCGGGCGCCGCGGGGCGCCGCTGCCGCTGGGCCACTGGCGCTGGCCGGCCCTCGGCTGGCTGGCCGCGATCGTCGGCACGGCGGTCGGGGTGCCGGTGTACGCACTCGGCTACTGGCTGGTCAAGGGCTCCTCGACCACGCTGCCGTCCGCCTCGATCGTGGACTCGACGCTGACCACGCTCGGCTATGCGCTGACCACCGGCGCCGCCGCGACCATCTGCGCGGTGCCCGTCGCGCTCTACTCCTGGCGGCGCGGCAGCCGGCTGTCCCGGCTGCTGGAGCGCGCCGCCTTCCTGACCCGGGCGCTGCCGGGCATCGCGGTCGCCCTCGCCGTGGTCTTCTTCGCCATCCGCTACGCTCAGCCGCTCTACCAGCAGCCCGCGATGATGGTCGTCGGCTACGTGGTGCTGTTCTTCCCGCTGGCGCTGACCGCCGTCCGTGCCGCGCTCGCCCAAGTGCCGCCCGGTGTCGAGGAGGTGGCGCGGTCCCTGGGCAGGAGTGGGGCCGCGGTGCTCTGCCGGGTCACGCTGCCGCTGATCCTGCCCGGCCTCGGGGCGGCCTTCGCCATGGTCGCGCTCACCGCCAGCACCGAGCTGACCGCCACACTGCTGCTGCGCCCCACCGGCACGCAGACCCTGGCCACCCAGTTCTGGGTCTACACCAGCGGCCTGGCCTACGGCGCCGCCGCACCGTACGCGGCCGTGATGACCGTGCTCTCCCTCCCCCCGGTCCTGCTGCTCACCCGCCGCACCCTCGCCACCTCGCGCGCCACGAAGGAGTCATGATGAGCGGTCTGACGATCACCGGTCTGCGCGCCGACCACGGCGGCTCCCAGGTGCTGGCCGGACTGGACCTGACGGTGGCGGACGGTGCGCTCGCCTGCGTGCTGGGCCCGTCGGGCTGCGGCAAGAGCACCCTGCTGCGCGTGATCGCCGGCTTCCACCGGCCCAGCACCGGCCGCGTGGCGCTGCGCGACCGGACCCTGACCGACGACCGCACCTGGGTACCCGCCGAGCGCCGCCGGATCGGCTACATGCCGCAGGACGGCGCGCTCTTCCCGCACCTGAGCGTGGCGGGCAACATCGGCTTCGGGCTGCCGCGCGCCGGCCGCCGCGAACGGGTCGAGGAACTGCTGGAGCTGGTCGGCCTGCCCGGCCTCGGCAAGCGCCACCCGCACCAGCTCTCCGGCGGCCAGCAGCAGCGCGTCGCGCTGGCCCGCGCCCTCGCCCCGGCCCCGGAACTGCTGCTGCTGGACGAGCCGTTCGCCGCCCTGGACGCGGTGCTGCGCGCCGACCTGCGCGCCGAGGTCGCGGCCACCCTGCGCGCGGCCGGTGCCACCGCGATCCTGGTGACCCACGACCAGGACGAGGCGCTGTCCTTCGCCGACGTCATCGCCGTGGTGCGCGGCGGCCGGATCGCCCAGGCCGGCGCCCCGGACGAGCTCTACCACCGGCCGGCCGACGCCGAGGTGGCCAGGACCCTGGGGGAGGCGAACATCGTCACCGCCGAACTCGACGGCGACAGCGCCGCCACGGCGCTCGGCCGGCTGCCGCTGACCGCCGCCGGGGCCGGGACGGGCCAGGTGCTGCTGCGACCCCGCCAGCTCTGCCTCGACGAGCAGGGCACGGTGCGGGCCCGGGTGCTGCGCAGCCACTTCCGGGGCCACGACCACCGGGTGGAGCTGGCCCCCGATCCGGACCACGGCCTGCCGGAGCGCCTGATCGCCTACACCGACACCGCCCCGCCGGAGGCCGGCAGCACGGTCCGCCTCGCCGCCACCGGGGCGACCCACCCCATGGGCGGCGTCCAGGACCGCGTTCCGGTGGGCTGAGGACACCTGAGCGGCGGGCGGGGCCGCGGGCCCGCCCCCCCCCGCGCGAATGCTGTGGTACCCCCCGGTTGCCGGGCCGGGCGCCCTGATGGGCCACTAGCCCGCCAACAGCGGGGGTG
>NZ_JARZAH010000063.1:0-26262 GCF_029892145.1 Kitasatospora sp. GP30 | reverse complement strand
GTTGTTGCCGGGGTATATGGTGCCGTCGGTTTTCGTGGTGTTGGATGCGTTGCCGTTGACGGCGTCGGGGAAGTTGGATCGGCGGGCGTTGCCGGTGCCGGAATGGGCGGGAGTCGGCGGCGGACGCGCACCACGCAATGCGCGTGAAGAACAACTCGTCCAGATCTACCGCGAGTTGTTGATCGTCGACCGGGTCTCGATCGATGACGACTTCTTCGACCTGGGCGGGCATTCGCTGCTGGCGACCCGGTTGCTGAGCCGGATTCGCTCGGTGCTGGGCGTGGAGTTGAGCATCCGGACGGTGTTCGAGAACCCGACGGTGGCGCAGCTGGCCCGGGCGCTGGACGAAGGCTCGGCGGTCGGGCGGTCGCGGGTGGCCCGGGTGGTGCCACGTCCGGAGCGGATCCCGCTGTCGTACGCACAGCAGCGCGTCTGGTTCCTGGACCGGATGGACAGCGGCGGCATGTACAACCTCCCACTGGCGATCCGCCTGCGCGGCACCTTGGACGTGGCGGCGCTGGCGGCCGCGTTGAACGCCGTTGTAGCCCGCCATGAGGCCCTCCGCACGCTCTACCGCGAGGCCGACGGACGGGCTGAGCAACTGGTGCTGCCCACGGCGGAGCTGCCGCTGACCGTCACCGAGCTCCACGAGCCCCAGTTGGCCGAGGCAACGGCCGCCGAGGCGTCCCGGGGCTTCGACCTGGAGGCCGAACTCCCGCTGCGGGCCACGCTGTTCCGACTTGCACCCGATGAGCATGTGCTGCTGCTGGTGCTGCACCACATCGCGGGTGACGGTTGGTCGCTGGCGCCGCTGCTGCGGGACTTTGAGGCTGGCTACCTGGGGCGGGAGCTGCCCGAACTGCCGGTGCAGTATGCGGATTACGCGCTGTGGCAGCGGGAGGTGCTGGGCTCCGAGGATGACTCCGAGAGTGTCATCTCGCAGCAACTGGCCTTCTGGCAGCAGGCATTGGCCGAGCTGCCGGATGTGCTGGAGCTGCCGGCCGACCGGCCGCGCCCGGCGATCGCCTCCTACCGTGGTGAACGCCTGGACTGGCAGCTGGACGCGGGCGTGCACCAGGCGCTGGTGGCGCTCGCCCGGGAGTCTGGCGCAAGCCTCTTCATGGTCCTTCAGGCCGCGCTGGCCGCGCTGTTCACCCGGCTGGGTGCGGGCACGGACATCCCGTTGGGCACCGGCATGGCAGGCCGTACGGACGAGGCATTGGACGAGCTGGTCGGGTTCTTCGTCAACACCCTGGTGCTGCGGACCGACACCTCGGGCGACCCGACGTTCCTTGAGCTGGTGGACCGCGTCAGGGACTGGGACTTGGCAGCCTTCGCCCAGCAGGACGTGCCGTTCGAGCGGCTGGTGGAGGTGCTCAACCCCGAGCGCTCGTTGGCACGGCACCCGTTGTTCCAGACCCTGCTCACCCTGCAGAACACCCCGGAAGCCGATCTCGACCTGCCCGGCCTCGCACCCTCGCTGGTGGAGATCTCCGGCAGCCAGGCCAAGTTCGACCTGCTGTTCGACCTCCGCGAGACCTTCGACGACCAGGGACGGCCCAACGGCCTCGACGCCACAGTGGAGTTCGCCCAGGACCTCTATGACGCGTCGAGCGTGCGGGTGCTCTGCGAGCGGCTGGCCCGGGTGCTGGAGCAGGTCACGGCGGAGCCGAAGCGCCGGCTGGCCGAGATCCAGTTGCTCTCGCACGACGAGGTGGCCCAGCAGCTGACCGTCTGGGGGCAGGGCGCACCTGTTCCACGGCGCGGCAGCGTGGTGGCGGCCTTCGCCGAGCAGGTGGCTCGCACGCCCGACGCGGTGGCGGTCGTCTCAGACGAAGAAGCGCTCAGCTACGCGGAGTTGGATGCGCGGTCCAACCAGTGGGCACACGTCCTGCGCGAGCAGGGGGTCGGCCTGGGCACGCCGGTGGCGCTGTTCCTGGACCGCTCGGTGGAGCTGGTGCTGGCCGAGCTGGCGGTGCTCAAGGCGGGTGGCTGCTATGTGCCGCTGCACGCCGCCTACCCGGCGGACCGGCTGGCCTGGATCGTTCGCGACGCCCAGGCCCCGCTGCTGCTCACCGACCGTGACACGCTCCCCGACGACCTGGTGGCGGGCGCGCGGTCCATGCAGCTCGGGGACCTTGTGGAGCGCGCCGACGGGTACCCGAGCACGCCGGTGCTGGACCCCGACACCATCGATGCGGACCACCTTGCCTACGTGATGTACACCTCCGGCACGACCGGGCGGCCCAAGGGCGTCATGGCCGGCCACGGCAGCGTGGTGGACCTGGCCCGCGACCCGATGTTCGCCACCGGGGCCCATGACTGCGTGCTGATGCACTCCTCGCACGCCTTCGACGCCTCGACCTACGAGGTGTGGACTCCGCTGCTGCGGGGCGGCCGGGTGGTCGTGGCGGGTGGCGGGCACCTGGGGCCAGAGGAGCTGCGGGCGGCGATCGCGACCCACGGTGTCACGGCGGTGTTCCTGACGACGGCGCTGTTCAACGCGATCGCGGTGGAGGAGCCGCAGGCGTTCGCGGGGCTGCGGGAGGTGCTGTTCGGCGGCGAGAAGGTGTCTTCGGAGGCCGTCGAGCAGGCGCTGCGCAGCTGCCCCGATCTGCGGATCACCCACGTCTACGGGCCGACGGAGACCACCACCTACGCCACGGGTTGGCCGGTGCCGGCCGGTCGTTCACTGGCCGCCGGTGTGCCGATCGGTGCGCCGATGTCGGGGACGCGGGCCTATGTGCTGGGCGACTCGTTGCAGCTGCTGCCGCCGGGTTCTGTCGGTGAGTTGTATCTGGCGGGGTCGGGGTTGGCGCGTGGGTACGGGGGGCGGGCGGATCTGACGGCGGAGCGGTTCGTGGCGGATCCGTTCGGTGCGCCGGGTGGGCGGATGTATCGCACGGGTGACCTGGTGCGGTGGACGGCGGAGGGTGCGATCGACTACGTGGGTCGTGCGGACGATCAGGTGAAGATCCGTGGGTTCCGGATCGAGCCGGCGGAGATCGAGGCTGTGCTCGTGGGGGATCCGGAGGTCGTGCACGCGGTCGTGGTGGTGCGCGAGGACCGGCCGGGTGACAAGCAGTTGGTCGCCTACGTGGTCGGCGCGGTGGACGGGTTGCGGGAGTACGCGGCGAGCCGGCTGCCTGCCTACATGGTGCCTTCGGCGTTCGTCGCCCTTGAAGCGCTGCCGCTGACGGTGAACGGCAAGCTCGACAAGCGTGCGCTGCCGGCGCCCGAGTCGTCGGGCGAGGTCGAGCAGATAGCCCCGAGCAGCGAGCGGGAGCGGATCCTGTGCGAGGTCTTCGCCGGGGTCTTGGGCCGCGACAGCGTCGGGATCGATGACGGGTTCTTCGACCTGGGTGGCGACAGCATCGCCTCGATCCAGTTGGTGAGCCGGGCCCGCAAGGCCGGGTTGGTGCTGACGGCGCGGGATGTGTTCGAGCACAAGACGGTCCGCGAGTTGGCGGCGGTCGCCACGCAGGCGGGTGCGGTGGAGGTGCCCGGCCGCCAGGGTGTGGGGTCGGTGCCGCTGCTGCCGGTGATGGAGTGGCTGCGGGCCGGGGGTGGCCCGGTGCGCGAGTTCAACCAGGCCTACACCGTCCCCGTCCCGGCCGGCCTCACCCTGACTTCCCTCACCGCCACCATCGCCGCCGTCATCCGCCACCATGATGCCCTGCGCGCCCAGTTGACCATCACCGCTGACGGCACCTGGCACCTGGAGGTCCCCGAGGCGGATCACGGCCCGGACGTGACGGCACTGGTCCACCGCGTTGAGAGCGCCGACCCGGCGGTGGTGGCGGCCGAGACCGAGGCGGCCCGGCGTCGTCTGGAACCGGAGCGCGGGATCATGCTGCAGGCGGTCTGGTTCGACCACGGCCCGGACGCGGACGGCGTGTTGCTGCTGGTGGTCCACCACCTGGTGGTCGACGGGGTGTCCTGGCGGATCCTGCTGCCCGACCTGGCAGCCGCCTACGCGGGCGGCGAGCTGGAGCCGGTCGGCACCTCGCTGCTCGGCTGGTCCCAGGCCCTCACCGCCGCTGCCACCCACCCCCGCTGGACCGACCAACTCCCGTACTGGTCAAGCATGGTGGATACCGCCCCGGCCCAGCTCGGCAAGCAGCCCCTCGACTCCCAGCGGGACACCCTGGGCACGGCCGAGTCCCACACCGTCACGCTCTCCCCGGGGTTGACCGAGGCGCTGTCGACCACCGTTCCGGCGGCGTACAACGCGGGTGTCAACGATGTGCTGCTGACCGCGCTCGCGCTGGCCGCACGCCAGTGGCGCCCGGAGCAGACCCGTGACGGCCTGCTGCTGGACCTGGAGAGCCACGGCCGTCACGAGGACGCCCTCGACGCGGGCCACGACCTGACCCGCACCATCGGCTGGTTCACCAGCATGCACCCGGTCCGCCTCACACCCCCGGCACTCACCTGGACCGAAGTCACCACCGCGAGCCCCGCCAACGGCACCGCCCTGAAGGAGGTCAAGGAGCAGCTGCGCGCCGTCCCCGACCACGGCCTGGGCTACGGCCTGCTGCGCTACCTCAACCCCGCCACCGCCACCACCCTGGCCGCCCACCCGGCCCCCCAGATCGGCTTCAACTACCTCGGCCGCTTCACCACCGACCAAGGCACCGACGCCCACTGGCTGGCGGTGGGCGACACGGGCGCGGGCTCCGCGCTGGGCGACGCCGAACTGCCGTTCGCCCACGCCCTGGAGATCAACGCGGCCACCCACGACACCCCGGCCGGTCCCCGGTTGACCGTCGACCTGGCCTGGCCGGCCGCCCTGTTCGACGCACCCGAGGTCGAGCACCTGGCCGCCCTCTGGCAGCAGGCCCTGCAAGCTCTGCGCGACCACGCCGAGAGCCCGGAGGCCGGCGGCCTCACCCCCTCCGACCTCACCCTGGTCGGACTGTCCCAGCAGCACATCGACCTCCTCGAAGCCAAGTTGAGGAAGTAGAGGGAGACGAAGACCGTGACGAACACTCAGCGCTCGATCGAGGACGTGCTCCCACTCTCCCCGCTGCAGCATGGGCTGCTGTTCCAGACGCTGTACGACAACGAGGGCCCGGACGTCTACACCGTGCAGCTAGCGGTGGAGCTGAGCGGCACCCTGGACACCGCCCGGCTGCGCGGCGCCGCCGGAGCGCTCTTGGCCCGCCACCCCAACCTGCGTGCCCTCTTCGTGCATGAGGGGCTGGACCAGCCGGTCCAGGTGGTTCGCCGCACGGTGGAGCTGCCGTGGCGCGAACTCGACCTGTCCGACCAGGACGTGACCGAGGCGGCCAAGGCCTTCGACGCCCTGCGCGACGAGGAGCGGGCCAACCGGTTCGCGCTGGACGAGGACGTGCTGCTCCGCTTCGTGCTGGTGCACCTCGCAGGCGGCGCGGCCCGACTGCTGCTGACGCTGCATCACATCCTGGTCGACGGCTGGTCGGTGCCGATCCTGCTGGACGACCTGTTCGAGCTGTACGAGCGCGGTGGCGACGCGACCGGCATGCGCCGGGTGGCTCCGTACCGCGACTACCTGGCCTGGCTGGCTCGCCAGGACCAGCAGGCCGCCTCGGTCGCCTGGGAGGCGGAGTTGGCCGGGCTGGCCGAGCCGACCCTGCTCGGCGCGGGCCGCCAGGGCGCCGCCGCGCTGCTCCCCGAGGTGCACCGGAGTGCCCTGTCGGTGCGCCTCACCGAGCAGTTGGCCGCCACCGCCCGGTCGCACGGCTGGACGGTCAACACCATGGTGCAGGCGGCTTGGGGCCTGGTCCTCGGCCACCATCTGGGCCGCACCGACGTGGTCTTCGGCGGCACCGTCTCAGGGCGCCCGCCGGAGCTGACCGGCGTCGAGACCATCGTCGGCCTGCTGATCAACACCCTGCCGGTGCGGGTGGGTTGGCACTCCGACGAGCGGCTCGCCGAGCTGTTCGAGGCCGTCCAGCGAGCCCAGAGCGCGCTGCTGCCGCACCAGCACATGCAGCTCGCGACCCTCCAGTCCGCCGCCGGCCACGGTGAACTCTTCGACACCACCCTGGTGTTCGAGAACTACCCGGTCGGCGCCGCCGACGCCCCGCAGCTGGCGGGCGGGCTGCGGATCACCGACCTGGAGGCCCGGGACGCCACCCATTACGGCATCACACTGCTCGCGCTGCCCGGTGACCAGCTGCGCTTCCAACTCGCCTACCGGACGGACGTGGTGGACCGCGCCACCGCCGCCCGGCTGGCCGACTGGCTGCACCGGTTCCTGACGGCCGCCGCCGAGGATCCGACCCGCCCGATCGCCGACGTGCCGCTGCTGGACGCCGGCACCCGGCACCGGCTGCTGACCGGCTGGAACGACACCGCGCATGCCGTCCCCGAGGTGACCCTCACCGCCCTGCTGGAGACCGCGGCGACCGGCTCGCCCGAGGCGCCCGCCCTGCTGGCCGACGGCGAGTCGGTCAGCTACGCGGAGCTGCACGCGAGCGCCAACCGGCTGGCCCGGGCGCTGGTCGCGCGCGGTGCCGGCCCGGACCGGCCGGTCGCGATCGCGCTGCACCGGGGGCGGCGGCTGGTGGAGGCACTGCTCGCGGTGCTCAAGGCGGGCTCGCCCTACCTGCCGATCGATCCGGAGCTGCCGGCCGGCCGGATCTCCCGGATGCTGGCGGGCGCCGACCCGGTCTGCGTCCTGGCCGACCGGGACACCGCCGCGGTGCTGCCCGCCGAGGCCGGCCCGGAGCCGCTGCTGCTGGACGGCCCCGACCTGGTCCGGGAGTTGGCGGTGCGCCCGGCCGGCCCGCTGGCCGACGCCGAGCGCAGCGCCCCGCTGGACCCGCGCCACCTGGCCTACCTGATCTACACCTCGGGCTCCACCGGGCTGCCCAAGGGCGTGGGCGTGCCGCACACCGGCATCGTCAACCGCCTGCTCTGGATGCAGGACCGCTATCGACTCGGCCCGGACGACCGGGTGCTGCAGAAGACCCCGTTCGGATTCGACGTCTCGGTCTGGGAGTTCTTCTGGCCGCTGCTGACCGGCGCCGCGCTGGTGATGGCCCGGCCGGGCGGCCACCGCGAACCGGCCTACCTCGCCGAGGAGATCGCCGCCTCCGGGGTGACCACGGTGCACTTCGTGCCGTCCATGCTGGACGCCTTCCTGCGGGAGCCGGCGGCCGCCCGCTGCGCCGGGGTGCTGCGCCGGGTGGTCTGCAGCGGCGAGGCGCTGGCACCGGCGACGCAGGACCGGGCGCTGTCGCTGCTGGGCGCACCGGTGCACAACCTGTACGGGCCGACCGAGGCCGCCGTGGACGTGACCCACTGGGACTGCCTGCCGGGCCAGGACCCGGTGCCGATCGGCCGGCCGGTGTGGAACACCCGGGTGTACGTGCTGGACGCCGCCCTGCGCCCGGTGGCCCCCGGGGTGGCCGGCGAGCTCTACCTGGCCGGCCGCCAGCTGGCCCGCGGCTACCTGGGCCGCCCCGGGCTGACCGCCGAGCGCTTCACCGCCGATCCGCACGGTGAGCCGGGAGCCCGGATGTACCGCAGCGGCGACCTGGTGCGGTGGACCGAGGACGGTGCGCTGGAGTACCTGGGCCGGACCGACGACCAGGTGAAGATCCGCGGGCTGCGGATCGAGCTGGGCGAGATCGAGTCGGTGCTGTCGCAGCTGCCCGGGGTGGCCCAGGTCCGGGTGGTCGTCCGCCAGGAGCCGGGGCGCGAGGGCCGGTTGGTCGGCTACCTGGTGCCCGACAGTGCCGCCGGCACCCCGCCGCAGGCGGACGCGCTGCGCGCCGCGGTGGCCGCCGTGCTGCCGGGCTACATGGTGCCGAGCGCCTTCGTCATGCTCGCCGAGCTGCCGCTGAGCATCAACGGCAAACTGGACCGGCGCGCGCTGCCCGCGCCCGAGCTGCCGGCCCGGGAGGACGGCCGGGCCCCGCGCACCGCGACCGAGCAGCTGCTCTGCTCGGTCTTCGCGGAGGTGCTCGGCCTGCCCGAGGTGGCACCCGAGCAGAGCTTCTTCGAGCTGGGCGGCCACTCGCTGTCGGCGGCCCTGCTGCTGCCCAAGGTCCGGGCGGCGCTCGGCGCGGAGCTGACCCTGCGGACCGTCTTCGCGGCCCCCACCCCGGCGGCGCTGGCGGCGGTGCTGGCGGACCGCCAGGGCGCGTCGGCCGGCCTGGAGCCGGTGCTCGCGCTGCGCGCCGGTGGTGCGCTGCCACCGCTCTTCTGCCTGCCCCCGGGCGCCGGCCTGAGCTGGTGCTACGCGGGCCTGCTGGGCGGCCTGGACCGCGAACAGCCGCTGTACGGGCTGCAGGCGCCGGGCCTGACCGGCGGTGCGTCACCCGAGACGCTGGCCGGGCTGGCCCGCGGCTACGCCGAGCGGATCACCGAGCTGCGGCCGCACGGGCCGTACCGGCTGCTCGGCTGGTCGGCCGGCGGCAACCTGGCGCATGAGGTCGCGGTGCTGCTCCAGGAGCGCGGCGAGCGGGTGGAGCGGCTGGTGATCCTGGACTCCTACCCGCCGGCCGAGACCGCTGGGCAGGTCAGCCAGGAGCAGGTGTTCCGTGACGCGTTCGGTGCCGAGCTGGGTGACCCGGCCGACCCGGTGACCCGGGCCCGGGCGCTGGAGCTGGTGCGCGAGGAGCTGGGCCGGGTCGACGACACGGTGGCGGCGGCCGTCCTGGAGACCTACCTGCTGACCAGCCGCGCCCTGCTGAACTCGCGGCCGCGCCGGTTCGACGGCGACCTGCTGTTCTTCCGGGCCGCGGACTGGACCGTCGATCCGCGCCGCGACGCGGCCCGCTGGCAGCGGCACCTGACCGGCGGTATAGAAATCCAGGAGCTGACCGCGATACATGAAGAAATAGCCCGCCCGGACGTTCTCGCGGAAATCGGGAAGATCCTGGCCGGGCGTTTCGGCGAGCCGCCTGCGGCGGCCGACCGGTGATGGTGCGGAAACTGTTTCGATTGAGGGGAATCCGACATGGCGAATCCGTTCGAGGACGCTGACGGCAGCTTCCTGGTGCTGGTGAACGACGAGAACCAGCACTCGCTGTGGCCCGAGTTCGCGGCGGTCCCGGCCGGCTGGCGCACGGTCTTCGGCCCGGCGGACCGCGAGGCCGCGCTGGCCTACGTGGAGCGCGAGTGGACCGATATGCGCCCGGCGAGCCTGGTGGCGGCGATGGCCGAGGCGACCGGCTGATGGCGGCCGGCACCGCCACGGCCCGGTGGATCCGCAGCCGCCGGCCGAGCCCGGCGGCCGCGGTCAACCTGGTGCTGCTGCCGCATGCCGGCGGCTCTGCGGGCTACTACCGGGCGTGGCACGAACTCATGCCCCAGCAGGTCGAGTTGCACGCTGTGCAGTACCCCGGCCGGGAGGACAGGTTCGGCGAGGCGCCACTCGACGGCATGGCCGAGATGGCCGACGCGGTCACCGAGGCGATCCGCCCGCTGTTCAGCCGCGAGGTGGTGCTGTTCGGTCACAGCATGGGCGCGTCGATCGCCTACGAGGTGGCCCTGCGCTGCACCGCGGCGGGCTTGCGGCCCCGCCTGCTGATCGTCTCCGGCCGGGCGGCGCCGCACCGGCAGCCGCCGGCCGAGCACTGGGCGGCACCGGACGCGGAACTGCTGGCGGAGGTCCGCCGGCAGTCCGGGGACACCAGCGCGGCACTGGACGACCCCGACCTGCGGGAGCTGCTGCTGCCGATGATCCGGGCGGACTACAAGCTGGCCGAAACCCACCGGGTGCCGCCCGGGACCGCGCTGGAACTGCCGATCGCGGTGCTGCGCGGCCGCGGCGATGCCGAGGTGGACGACGAACAGGCGCGCGCCTGGGGTGAGTTGACCGCCGACGCGTGCTCCCAGCACGTTTTCGACGGCGGTCACTTCTACTTCGAGCAGGGGCCGGCCCGGGTGATCGACACGGTGGTCGCCCTGGTGGGCCGGGCCCTGCGCTGACGGCCCCGACCGGTCACCGCCGGGCCTTGCGGATCCCCCGCGCGACGACCAGCAGCAGCACCCCGAGCACGATGAGCCCGATGCTCACCAGCGGTTGGTCATGGGGGAAGTGGTTGACGATGAAGTAGCTCTTCTTCGGATCCTGTCCGGCCGCTTTCTGGACGAGCGGTGCGATGCCCTGGAGCAGGCAGAGGATCCCGGCGATGTCGAGCACTACCAGCATTTCATCCCTTTCTCGGCGTGTTTATCGGCCGGGGCCGACGTTCGTGGCGTTCCCACGATTTCGTAGCGTTCCCACAGGGGGCAGGCATGGATCTACTCAAGGGCAAGACGATTCTGGTCACCGGTGTGCTGACGACCAATTCGATCGCCTTCCACACGGCGCGGGTGGCGCAGGAGCAGGGCGCCAGTCTGGTGCTCACCGGCTTCGGCCGGATGAGCCTGGTCGAGCGGGTGGCCCGCCGGCTGCCGCAGCCGGTGCCGGTGGTCGAGCTCGACGTGACCGACCGGGAGCAACTGGCCTCGCTGGCCGCCCGGGTGGGTGAGCACACCGACCGGCTGGACGGGGTGCTGCACTCGGTCGCCTTCGCGCCCCAGGCGGCGCTCGGCGGCGGCTTCATGACCGCGGAGTGGGAGGACGTCGCCCCGGCCGTGCAGGTCTCCGCCTACTCCCTGCAGGCGGTGACCCGGGCGGCACTCCCGCTGCTGGCCGACGGCAGCGGGATCGTCGGCCTGGACTTCGACGCCTCCCGGGCCTGGTACGAGTACGACTGGATGGGCGTGGCCAAGGCCGGACTTGAGTCGTGCGCCCGGTACCTCGCCTCCTATCTCGGTGAGCGCGGGATCAGGGTCAACCTGGTGGCCGCCGGCCCGCTGCGCACCACGGCGGCCGCCTCGATCGGTTCCGGGGACTTCCACGAGGTGGTCGAGTGGAACCAGCGGGCGCCGCTCGGCTGGGACGGCGCGCGGTTCGAGCCGGTGGCCCGGGCGTGCGTGGCGCTGCTCTCGGACTGGTTCCCGGCCACCACCGGCGAGATCGTCCATGTGGACGGCGGGGCGCACGCGATCGGTGACCGGCCGGGCGCGGCCAAGCGGGCGGTCTGAGCTGTTCGGCACGGCGGCGGCCTAGGCGGCCAGCACCTCGGCCGCCTGCTCCCGGACGAAGAGCCGGACCAGTGGGTGGAGGCGGTAGCTGAACCGGTGGTCGTCGCGGATGCTGTCGAGGTCCAGCAGGCGGGCGTCCACCAGTTCCTCCAGGACCTCCTCGGACCGGCGCTCGTCGGTGTGCAGCAGCAGGGCGGCCTGTGCCGCGGTGCAGCGCGGCTGGCCCAGCAGCGCGAGTTGGCGCAGCGTCGCCCGGGCGGTCGGGCGCAGCGCGGTGTAGCTGCTGCGCAGCCGGGCGCGCACGTCCAGTCCGCCGTGCCGCAGTTCGTCCAGGCGGTGCTGCTCGGGTTGCAGCCGGGTGGACAGCAGGGCCAGCGGCCACTGCGGTCGGGACGCCAGGCGGGCTCCGCAGATCCGCAGGGCCAGTGGCAGCCGTTCGCACAGCTCGACCAGGGCGGCGGCGGCCTCCGGTTCGGCGGCCACCCGGTCCGGGCCGACCAGGGCGGCGAGCAGGGCGAGGCCCTCGGCGTCGGTGAGCGGTCCGAGCCGGACCAGGCCGACACCCTCCAGCGAGTTCAGCGGGGTGCGACCGGTGATGATGGTGCGGCAGTTGGCGCCGCTGGGCAGCAGCGACCGCAGCTGGGCCTCGTCGACGGCGTTGTCCAGCACCACCAGGACCCGGCGGTCGTTCACCACCCGGCGGTACAGCTGGACCCGTCCGTCCAGGGTGGGCGGCATCGCGGCCGGCGGCACGTCGAGCGCCCGCAGGAAGACCTGGAGCACCTCGGCGGGGTCCTTGGCGGTCCCGTCCGGCCTGGTCAGGTCGGTGTAGAGCTGGCCGTCGGGGAAGTGGCCGCGCAGCAGGTGGGCGGCGCGCAGGGCCAGCGCGGACTTTCCGATGCCGGGCATGCCGGTGACCACCACCAGGTGGTGGCGGATCCGGTCGTGCGGGGCGGGCAGGCCGGCCAACTCGTCGACCAGTTCGGCCAGCTGTGCTTGTCGGCCGGTGAAGTCGGTGCTGTCGGCGGGCAGCATGGCGGGTGCGGTGCGGATGAGTTCGACCGGTGCGGTGGGCGCCTCGGGCAGCGATCCGGCCAGGATCCGGTGGTGCACCTCGCGCAGTTCGGGCCCGGGTTCCACCCCGAGCTCGTCGCGCAGCACCTGGACGCAGTCGCGGTAGACCGCGAGTGCGTCCGCCTGTCTGGAGCAGCGGAACAACGCCGTCATCAGCTGCACCCTGAGGCGTTCCCGCAGCGGGTGTGCCGCGACCAGCCGGGTCAGTTCGGGGATCAGCTCCTGCTGGAGGCCGAGTGCGAGGTCGGCCTCGATCCGGCTCTCCAGGGTGGCGGCCCAGGCCTCCTCCCACTGCGGCACCTCGGACTCCGCGAGGAAGGCCGTGGTGTTGGACAGCGGGACGCCGTGCCAGAGCTCCAGCGCCGAGTGCAGCAGGGTGCCGGCCCGGGCGTACTGACGGGCCGCCAGGGCCTGTCGGCCGAGCCGGTCCAGCCGCTCGTACTCGACCGCGTCGATCCAGGAGTCCCGGGGGTCGAGGGCGTATCCGGGCTGCCGCCGGCTGATGGCGACCGTGTCCCCCAACTGCTTCCGCAGCCGGGACACATAGGTGTAGATCTGCGCGTTCATCGTCGCCGGCGGCTCCCAACCCCAGAGCGACCGGCTCAGCCGCTCGTTGGAGACCACCTGGCCCCTGGCCAGCAGGAGTGCCGCGAGCATGGTGTGGATCTTCGTTCCGGCGAGCGGAACTCTGGCATCGCCACGACGGGCCTCGACCGGCCCGAGTACGCGGAACTCCATGCTGACCCCCGTCTCGGCATCGCACTGATGTGCAGGTCGACGCTAGCCCGCCGGGTTGTTCTCCGATTATCGCCTCGATTTCGTCAGGTCGGTCCGGGCCGCCGGGGGATCGATAGTCGGGCGAAACTGGTTCGACATCCGATAGTCCTACAGTCTTGGTGCAAGGACAGCGCACCCCGACCCCGAGTGCGTCAAGGAGACAGCAGATGTCGCGGTTCCGGTTTCCGTCGACCCCCAAAAGCTTAAGCGCCAGTGCAATGAATATCGACTCGCCGGACCCCAACGGTGACTATCCCTGGGACTGACGGACCGCCAACTCCGGTGTGAGTGGGGACGGGTGTCACCGGCCCCCCTGTCCGGCGGCCCGACGGCCCCGCTCACGCCGGGATGCGCAACAGCCCGGTCAGCTGCTCCGCGGTGACGGCCGCACCGCCGAACCCGCCGCGCAGCGCCCCGAGCAGCCGCTCGGTCCTGGCCCGCCAGGTCCTGGAACCCAGCGCGTCGAACCTGGCCCGAGCCAGCTCCAGGTAGTCCACCGACGCGACGACCTCGCCGCGCAGCGCCGCCACACAGGCCAGATCGGTCTCCAACCGCCCCAGCAGGAACCGATCAGCGGTCTGCTCGGCCAACTCGGCCGCCTCCCGCAGGGTCTGCTCCGCCTCGGTCAACTTCCCGCACCGCCACTGCGCCTCGCCGAGGGCCCGTAACGCATGCGTCTGGCCGACCAGATCGCCGTCCGAGCGACTCAGCGCCAACGCCCGCCAGCCGGGCACGATCGCCTGCCGGCTCTCGTCGGCCCGCAGCAGCGCCTCCGCCAGCCGGAAGGTGCTCTGCGCCTCGGCCCGCCGCGAGCCGCTGTCCCGGCTGAGCACCACGGCCTCCGAGCTCAACTCGATGGCCCGTTGCGGGTTCCCGCGCTCGGCCTCCACCTGGGCGAGCACCCCCAGCACGTGCACCGTGTCCCGGACGCTGCCCTTCTCGCGCAGCACCGCCAGCGCCCGCCGGCAGTAGTCGCCGGCCTGCTCCAGATTGCCCCGGAACCGTGCGCACAGCCCCAGTTGGCGCAGCGCCTGGGCATGCCCCATCTCGTCCCCGACCCGCTCGAACAACCGCAGCGCCGGAACCAGCCGCTCCTCGGCCTCGGCGTACCGGCGCTGGTAGATCGCCAGCGAACCGAGCGAGCGCAGCATGGTCGCCTCGCCCAGCAGGTCGCCCGCCGACCGGGCCGCGGCCATCGCCAGCCCGGCCGTCGCCCCCCAGTCCTCAAGGCAGTTGCGGGTCTCGAAGAAGGCGCTCGCGTACATGGCCAACGGCCAGGCGACATCGGCCCGGCCCTCCCGGGCGGCGTGGCTGATCACCTCGACGATTGCCGAGCGCTCGCTCTCGAACCAGGCCATCGGGTCCTTGAGCAGCTCGCTGACCAGGTCGCCCGGCAGCTCCGTGCGCGGCGCCGAGCCCAGCCGGGGTGCCGGACCGCCGATCAACCTGCGGTGCGCGGCCTCGGCCAGCGCCAACCAGCCGCCGTAGGCGCGGCGCAGCGCACCGATCCGGTCGCTCGCAGTCTCCTCCTCCTGGGCCCGCTCCCAGGCGTACAGCCGCAGCAGGTCCTGGAAGCGGTATCGGGTGCCGCTGCCGGAGCCGCCGGGCACCACCTCAAGGAGCTGGGCGTCCACCAGTTGCTCGGTGAGGCTCTCGGCCTGCCGCAGATCGGTCTCCAGCAGGCCGGCGCCCACCCAGGAGGCGAAGTCCGGAGTGGTCAGCAGCCCGAGGCGGCGGTACAGCTGCGCCGTCTGCGGCGACAGGTAGCGGTAGCTGAGCGCGAATCCGGCGCGCACCCCGCCGCAGCCCGGGCTCAACTCGTCCAGCCGGCGGCGCTGGTCCTCCAGCCGGTCCACCAGCGAGCGCACCGACCAGTGCGGCTTGGCCACCAGCCGGGCCGCGGCGATCCGCAGCGCCAACGGCAGCCGGTCGCAGAGGATGCCCAGCCGCTCGGCGGCCTCCGGCTCGGCCGCCATCCGTTGCGCCCCGGCCATCCGGCTGAGCAGCACGGCCGCCTCCTCGGCGCTCAGCGTGGGCAGCGACACCCGCTGCACGGCGAAGTCACCGGTGACGTCGTCCACCGCGTCGCGGCTGGTGACCAGCACGCAGCAGCGCCCGCTGCCCGGCAGCAGCGGGCGCACCTGGGCGAACGAGCGCACGTTGTCCAGCACGATCAGCACCCGCTTGCCGCTGAGCACGCTGCGGTAGAGCGCCGCCTGGGCGTCGAGGTCCTGCGGGAGCCGGCTGTCCGGCACCCCGAGGGCGCGCAGGAACCGGTCCAGCGCACCGGACGGCCCGAGCGGGTCGTGCTGCTCGTCGTAGCCGCGCAGGTCGGCGAAGAGCTGCCCGTCGGGGAACCGGACGGCCACCCGGTTCGCCCAGTGCATCGCCAGCGCGGTCTTGCCGACCCCGGCCACTCCGGTGATCGCCGCCACGGTCAGCGGCCGGGTGGCGTCGTCCTCCTCCAGGATCCGGTCCAGCCGGGCCAGTTCGGCGGTACGCCCGGTGAACGCCGCTACGTCCGCGAGCAGTTGGGCGGGCAGCGGGGCCGACGGGATGCCGCCGGCCCGGTGGTCGGGGCGGCTCAGTTCCGGGGAGTCCTGCAGGATCAGGGTCTGCAGGGTCTGCAGGGCCGGGCCGGGCTCGATGCCCAGTTCCTCGACCATCAGCCGGCGCCCCTCGCGGAACAGCTCCAGCGCCTCCGCCCGCCTGCCGCTGCGGTATTGAGCGAGCATCAGCTGGACGCGGGGCTGCTCGCGCAGCGGATGCTCCTGCACCAGGGCCGCGAGCTCGCCGGCCAGGGTCCGGTGCCGACCCAGTTGAAGCTGCAACTCGGCTCTCTCTTCGAGGAGTTCGAGTCTTCGCTCGTCCAGCCGACCGGCCGCCACCTTGATCCGGTGCGCGGTCATGCCGTCAAGCACCGGGCCGCGCCACAGCTCAAGGGCCCGTTCCACCAAGGCGTTCGCCTCGTCGGTCCGCCCGGCTCTGGCGGCATCGCGGGCCGCCTCGGCCAGCCGCTCCGCCGCCACGGTGTCCAACTCGTGCCCGCGCAGGGCCAGCAGGTAGCCCGGTGGCTCGGTGCGGATCAGGTCGGTGATTCCGGCGGATACCCGGAACAGCTTGCGCAGGCCGGCGACGCAGATCGCCACCTGGTTCCGCGCGGTGGCCGGTGCTCCCGCCGGCCAGACCGCCTCGACCAGGCTCTCCACCGAGACGATCCGGTCCGGGGAGAGCAGCAGCATGGACAGGATCGTTCGCTGCCGGGCACCACCGAGCGGCACCCGCCGTCCATCACTCTCGACCTCCAGGGTGCCGAGGACTCTGAACAGGATCTGACCCACTGCTGAACCACCCCCGTTGTTCCGCGTGCCAGCCACCACCGCATCAGTTTTGTCTCATCATTCAACATCGTTTTGACAAACTTTCGTACGGAACATGGCAAGAGGATCATGCGTAGCACGGAGTCGGGTGACGAGTGACTGCGGTTGAACAACGGCATTCGGTCCGGGTGGGACCGAAGAGGCGGCGGCAGCGCGCTGACTGATGGTCAGCCGGCGGCGGTCAGGCCGAGGGAGGGTTCGGTACGAACGGACAGCGCCAGTCCTGCTCGGTCATCCGGCCGCTGTAGTGCCGCGCCTCGTCCTTGTAGGTGGTGAAACTCGGGTTGACGGATCCGTGGAAGGCCTTCTCCCGCTTGCGGATCCGCCCCCGCAGCTTGAAGAAGTTGATGCCCAGCGCGTTGAACTGGAGATGGGAGTTGAAGACCAGGGCCGGGAGCCGGAACCGCCGGCTCGGCCGAGACGCCCCGGGGTGCAGGCCGACCACGAAGAACGGGTGGCCGTGGATCGAGTACGCGAAGTCGGCCGAGCCCGGGTCGGAGTCGTACAGTCCGCTCCACGGGTGCCGGCGGTCCTGGTCGTGCAGCGCCTGCAGGTGCCGCCAGAGCACCGCCTCGAACTCCGGCTCGGTGGTGTCCCCGGGCCGCTCGAAGGTGGCCACGAACGAGGTGAAACTGCGGGAGCTGGGCTCGAATCCGGCCAGGAACGCGTCCAGCGCCGCGAGATGGGCCGACACCGACGACTCGTCGCCCAACTCCTCGAAGTGGTGGTGCACGATGGCGCCCCGGCGCAGCGCCGCCCGTGCCCCCAGGCAGACGAAGTCCTCCTCGCCGATGAAGTCGGCCAGCGCGGCGAAGACCTCGGCCGCCTGCGGCGCGGTCGGCCGGGGCGCGGTCATCGGGCCGCCCGGTGGAACTTGGCCACGGCCAGCGGTCCGGTCAGCAGCGCGATGCCCAGGGCCCAGGCCAGGGTGACGACCACCGGGCCGGCGGCCGAGCCGCCGTCGGTCAGCGCGCGGCAGGCGTCCGCCAGGTTCGACAGCGGGTTCACCCTGGTGAAGGCCCGCAGCCAGCCGGGCATGGTGCCGGTCGGCGCGAACACCGAACTGCCGAACTGCAGCGGCAGCACCACGATCATGCCCAGGCCCTGCACCGCCTGGGGGCTCTTCAGCACCAGCCCGAGCAGCACCGAGACCCAGAGCAGCGAGATCCCGAACACCATGGTCAGCCCGATCGAGCCGAGCAGCCTGAGCACCCCTGCCTTGGCGTCCAGGCCCAGCAGCAGGCCCATCAGGAGCAGCACGGCCATCGCCGCCGCCATCCGCGCGGCCTCCACCAGCACCTTGGCCACCAGCACCGAGGACCGGGCGATCGGCAGGGTGCGGAACCGGTCCATCACCCCGGTGCCGAAGTCCGAGTTCACCCCGACGCCGGCGGTCATCGCGACGTTCACCGCGACCAGGCCGAGCAGACCGGGCATCACGTACTGCACGTAGTCGTGCTGGCTGCCGGAGACCGCGCCGCCGAAGACGTAGACGAACAGCACCGTGTAGATCACCGGCATCAGCAGCACGTCGAAGAGCGAGTCCGGGTTCGCCCGGATCAGCAGCAGGTTGCGCCGGACCAGCGCGCCGACGTGGTGGAAGCTCGCGGTGGCACTCACACCCGGACCGCCTCTCGTGATTCGGCCTGGCCGGACTCGGCCGGCTTGCCGGTCAGGGTCAGGAACACCTCGTCCAGGCTGGGCAGGCTGGTGTCGATCTCGGCGACCGGGATGCCCTCGGCACCGAGCAGCGCGATCACGGCGGTCAGGTGCTCCTCGCCGCGGACGGGCATCGCCAGCACCCCGTCCTGCTGGGACAGCCGGGCCTCCTCGCGCGGCGCCAGCTCGGCCGCCTTCAGTGCCTTCACCAGGCGCTCCAACTGCCCGTCGCCGCCCGGCCGGATCCGCAACGTCCGCCCGCCGACCTCGGCCTTCAGCTCGTCCACCGGTCCGGCCGCGACCACCTTGCCGCCGTCGATCACGGTCAGCTCGGACGCCAACTGCTCGGCCTCCTCCATGTACTGGGTGGTGAGCAGCACCGCCGTGCCGTCCTGCGCCATGCCGCGGACCTCGTCCCAGACCTCGTTGCGGCTGCGCGGGTCGAGGCCGGTGGTCGGCTCGTCCAGGAAGAGCACCGCCGGGCGGCCCACCATGCTGGCCGCCAGGTCCAGCCGGCGGCGCATCCCGCCGGAGTAGGTGTCGGCCGCCCGCCCGGCCGCGTCGGTCAGCGAGAACCGTTCCAGCAGCTCGTCGGCCCGGGCGCGGGCCTCCTTGCGGCCCAGGTCCAGCAGCCGCCCGATCAGGTAGAGCGTCTCCCGGCCGGGGAGCTTGCCGTCCACCGCGGCGTACTGCCCGGTCAGGCCGATCATCCGGCGCACCTCCTTGGGCCGCCGCAGCACGTCGTGGCCGCCCACGGTGACGGTCCCGGCGTCCGGGCGGACCAGCGTGCAGAGGATCCGCACCAGGGTGGTCTTGCCCGCGCCGTTGGCGCCGAGCACTCCCAGCACCGTGCCGCGGCGCACCGCCAGGTCCACACCGGCCAGCGCGGTCACCCCGTTCGGGCCGCCGTAGCGTTTGACCAGCCCTTGCACGGCTACCGCGGGATCGTCGGCGTTCGGCAGTGGTGTCATGGGCGCAGTGAACAGCGGCCACCTATACGGAGTCGATATGAGCGGGAGCCGCGCGGCCCAAACCGCCCCGGGCCGGTGTTGCTGACTGAATGTCAGGTACGCCTGCGGTACTCCCCGGCTACTTCCTTCGGAGGAGGAGCACGACGATCGCGGTCGAGAAGGCCGTCGCCGGGCTCATCCTTTCGGGCAAGAGCCGGTCCATCCCCACGGTCGATGGGCGGTTCGAGGGCGGACGGTAGCGTCGAGCCGTGACTGATGCGCTGCCGTACCTCACGTATCTGCTCGCTCACGACCCCGCCGTCCACGGTCCGTTCAACCGGGCCAGGACCGCCGCCCTGGTCCGTGCCGCGGTGGTCGTCGAACTGGCACTGCGCGGCCAGCTCGCCGAGGCCGACGGAGTCGTCCGCCCGACCGGGGCGCCCGCGGACCGGGACCCCGTGCTGGCCGCCGCCCGTCCCCGCTGCGACGCCCAGCCGGCCGGCTGGGCCCAGCTGCTCAGACGCGACCGCGCCCAGACCCTGCGAGCCGTGGAGGACCGGCTCGCCGCCACGGGTCTGCTGACCGTGGAGGAGCGGCAGACGCTGGTGGTCCCGACCCGCTGGGTGACCCTCACCACCCCCGAGGCCGCCGACGCCGTCCGCCGCCGGGTGGCCGCCCTGCTGGCGTCGCCCGGCCCGGCCCGCCGCGTCCCGCCGGACGACGCCGCCCTGGCCGCCCTCGCCGCCGCGGCCGGCCTGCCCCCCGCGCACCGCGGCCACCCCCGCGGCGCCGCCATGACCCGCCGCCTCGCCGACGTCGCCCCGGGCCTCGCCCAGGCCATCCGCAACCTCCCCGCCGACCTCGCCCAGAGCACCCGCCTCCTGGGGGAACCACACCACGAAGGCCCGGGCGGGCCACCGGCGGCCGTGCCGCCGTCGTGAGCCGCAACGGGCGGTGGCCGGGGCCGGGCGGGCGCTGGACGGGGCCGGACGGGCGCTGGACGGGGCCGGGCGGGCGGGCCTATTCGCCGGTGACGCCGTCGATCAGCTCGCGGATGATGTCGGCGTGCCCGTTGTGCCGTGCCGTTTCCTCGACCATGTGCGTCAGCACCCACCGCACATCGGTCGTGCCGTCGCGGAGCGCACGGGTCTCGTCCAGGTCCGCGATCGCGGCGATGAGCTCCCGGCTGCGGGCGCAGGCCTTCAGATAGCCGGCCACGATCCGCTCGATCGTGTCGTCCGGCGTGACCTTCGTGTCCGCCTCCGGGTCCGCCTCCGTGATGAAGAGCGCCGGCTCGTCAACCTCGGCCACGCACCGGGCGATCCAGTAGTGCTCGCACTCGGTGAGGTGTTTGACCAGCCCCAGCAGACTCGTCCCCGAGGGCACCGGCGAGTAGCGGGCCTGCTCCTCGGACAGCCCGTCCAACTTGGTCAGCAGCGTGGCCCGGTGCCAGTCCAGCCAGGCGGCGAGGGACTCGGGCTCGGGCGCGACGTACGGCGGGTCCGAGCGCTTGATCGCCAGCTCGAAGGTCATGATCAGCAGTCTGTCAGGCACATCGTCAGCTGACAGTCATTACTCGGATGTGGGGGCGAAAAAGCCCCCGAAGCGATCCGCTTCAGGGGCATCGTGCCTGGTCAGGACTGTCTTGCCAGGGTCACAGGAGGAAAAGCTTGGTGAAGGGCGCAGAGATCCGGACCCGTTGCGAGCCGAAGTCGACGACCACTGCGGTGCCGTCGCCCTCAACGGTGATGGCCCGGCCGAGGCCGTACTGGTCGTGCGACACGCGATCCCCGACAGCGAATTGCTTGAGAGGAGGCGGGGGCGCAGCGCGGAAGGGGCTGGTGGGCAGGTGGCGCCGGGGCGCAGGCGATTTCGACATCAGTGCCAGTATGCGCCCAATACGGCGCGCTGGGGCCCCTGCCCGTGGCCGAAATTTTTCCAGCCTTCTTGGATCATGGATCTCCAGCGGCCTGCGGGCGGCGCCGGACCGAGGGGGGTTGCCCGGCGGCGCGGCGGGGTTCGGGGCGCCGGCAGACTCGCCGCGGCGAACTTCCCCGTTTCGGCTCGGCCCCTGCTACAGTCGAAGTAGTTGCAGTTGTGGTTCCCATGAACTTGTGTGCGCCTGCTGGTTGTAACGCAGGCGCATTTTTGTTTACCGGCTATTACCGGCCTGGTCATCATCGCGGCGATGCAGGCTCGCGACGTGCGAGTTTTGAACATCCTTCTTAGGAGATTTTTTATGGCTAATGGCACTGTGAAGTGGTTCAACTCGGAAAAGGGCTTCGGCTTCATCGAGCAGGAGGGCGGCGGTCCCGACGTGTTCGCCCACTTCTCGAACATCCAGGCCAACGGCTTCCGTGAGCTGCTCGAGGGCCAGAAGGTCGAGTTCGACGTCACGCAGGGCCAGAAGGGCCCGCAGGCGGAGAACATTCGCCCGCTCTAAGACTTGCCGGCCCGGCGCCTGCCGAGCAGCCGGGGCCCGCACCGTGTACACACAGGGTGCGGGCCCTTCGGCGTTCCATGACCTGCTTCGACCGTGCGGCCTTCGGCGTCTGTCTCAGCCGTGAAGCCTCCGGCGCCATGAAGCCTGCGGCCTGCTCGGGCTTCGGTGCGGCTCTCGCAGCGGACTGCTGCCGTCCGCGCCGTCAGTTGATCACTTCGATGACGCATCGCGCCCCGGAACCTCGCTGCAGCTTGGCGTCGCCAGTGACCAGAGGCACGCCCAGATGCTCGGCAAGGGCTAGATACGCGGCGTCATATGCGGTGAAGGTGCCTCGGAGCTCCCAGATCCGCGGCAGGAGCTCCGTGTGCTGGGCTCGCTGAATCGGCAGCGAGGGCAACAGTCGCAATGCGCGATCCGCGTCGGTGAACTCGATCTTTCGGCCGAGCAGCAGGCCTCGGACGGCACTCGTGGCCTCGATGTCGATCAGCGCTGGAGCGGCCAGGCGTTCTCCGGAAATCCGGCTCGCGCAGGCCTTGCCGACGGGCCCCCGATCAACCAGTGCCGCCACGAGCACCGAGTTGTCGACGACGATCATTCGCCCCTGCCCTCCCGCTGTGCGGCGAGGATGTCGGCCATCGAGACGCTACTCGACAGACTCTCGCGGGCGGCGGTCAACACCTCCTCGACGGTGGGCTGTGCGGCCTCCTCCTCGAGTCGTAGCCGGAGGTACTCCTGCAGCGATCGTCCCGACTCGTCTGCGCGCCGGCGCAGTATCGCGTAGGCCTCGTCGTTCAGGTTCCTGATCTGCACGGTAGCCATGCATGCATAGTAGCGCTGATCAGCTTCGCATTCAGCGCGACCTCTGAAGGTCTGACCGTCCGTTGTGCCATTGCCGTCCGAGGACACGAAAATGCCCCCGAAGCGATCCGCTTCGAGGGCACCGTGCTTTGTCAAGACTGGTGGCCAGGGCCGGGGTCGAACCGGCGACCTTCCGCTTTTCAGGCGGACGCTCGTACCAACTGAGCTACCTGGCCGCGTCCCTTGCGGGACGAGCGATCCTGACGGGACTTGAACCCGCGACCTCCACCTTGACAGGGTGGCGAGCTAACCAACTGCTCCACAGGACCTCAACGAAACCTTGCGGCTCCGACTGTACTGCATGTACTGCGCTTTACTGCGTGCCCCCAACGGGATTCGAACCCGTGCTACCGCCTTGAAAGGGCGGCGTCCTGGGCCACTAGACGATGAGGGCTTTCGGCCCGCCTGCTGTTCTCCAGCGGTCGGGGACGTGAGAAGCATATGGGATCCGGGCGCGAACGCCAAAACGGATTGATCCGCCCGGCCACGGGCCCGGTCAGCGCGCTGACCAGGTCAGGACCAGCCGAGCTCGTGCAGCTCGTGGTCGTCGAAGCCGAAGTGGTGGGCGACCTCGTGGATGACGGTGGTGCGGACCTCGGCGATCACGAGCTCCGCCGTCTCGCACAGGCGCAGGGCCGGGCCGCGGTAGATGATGATCCGGTCGGGCAGCACCCCGGCGTACCACTCGCCGCGCTCGGTCAGCGGGGTGCCCTCGTAGAGGCCGAGCAACTCGGGGGTGGCGGGGTCGGGCTCGTCCTCGACGAAGACCGCGACGTTGTCCATCATGGCCGCCAGCTGCGGGGGGATCTGGTCGAGGGCGTCGCTGACCAGACCCTCGAATTCTTCCCGGCTCATCTCCACCCGCCCATTGTCGACGGGCGGGTGAGGGAGTGCCAGGTCATCGGCGACAGAGGGCCGTCTCGCGCGTGTCGTGCGTGTCACGCGGGCGGCGCCGGGCGGCGGTCGGCCGCGCGGTCGGTGGGGGTTGCGTGCGGTCGGCACCGGCGCGGCGTCGGATCCGCATGGCGTCGGCGCACGCGCCGGGGCGTGCGCATGGTCGCCCGTGTCCCCGTGTCCCCGTGGCGGCTCGGGCGTTGGGCACCGGAAGGGCCGCCGGTTGCGCGGCCAGGGCGGGGCGGCCAGAGAGGCGGCGGCAGTGGTTCCGACGAAGGCGAAGGCGGACTGGGTCCGGGTGACGGTGACCGGGGCTTCGAAGGCGGGCGCGCGGTTCCAGATCCGGCCGGGCAAGCGGTTCGGCTCCGGCGGCGGGCCCGCCGGGCGGCGGCTGTCGGTGGCGTCGGTGGTGCGGCAGGGCCTGGTGGTGCGCGGGGGCGGCCGGCCGGCGCGGGCGGCCCGCTTCCGGACCATGGCGGTGCGCACCGCGGTGCTGGCGCTCTCCTCGCTGAGCGCGGCGGGGTGCATGGCGGTGGGCTCCGGCACGGACCAGCAGCCGGTCGCGCACGCCTCCGGGGTGGCCAGCCCGAGCGGCCGGGTCTCCGGGGCGCCGGTGGCGAACCATCAGGCCGGGCGCCCGGGGCGGACCGGGCACGGCGCGGGTGGGTCGGCCGCGAGCAGCGGTGCCACGGTCGGCGCCTCGGGGGCCGCCCCGGCGCCGACCGGCACTGAGGGGGCCCAGCCGGCCGACCCGGGCCCGGGTGTGTCGCCGGCGCCCGCCGTGCCGGGGAGCGTGGTGCCCGTGCCGCCGCAGTCCGGGTCGGCCGGCGGCGCCGGTGGCGGGCCGACGGCGGGGTCCGGGCGCACCGGCGGCGGCTCGGGCGGCGGCAGCCAGGCCCCGAGCTCCGGTGGCCCCGGTACGACGGGCGGCCCCTCGGCCACGGCGCTCCCGGCGCCCTCCGCGTCCAGCCGGCCGGTCCCGTCGACGGCCCCCAGTCCGGCGCCCACGCCGACGGCCGGCGGCTCGGGACCGACCGGTGGCTCAGGATCCGCGGCCCGACGCGACGGATCGGCCGCACATTAGGGGGTTGGCCAGCGGATTTGCCTTTGCTCTGATGGCTCCCGTATGGTGGTAGATCGTTCGTTTGATTCATTTGATTGGCGCCCTATTCCCATCTGGCGCCCTTGGCGCGTTCCGGCGATCCGTGGCTGACCGCATAGAGGCGGTTGTAAGTCAGAACCCCGGACTTTGGCGCGTGCCACTTCCGGAAGGTTTTGCATTGTCTCTCGTTGACGACGACCGCTTCGTCATGCCCGCTGACGCCCAGGACGAGACGGTTGACGCCGCCGACCTGATCGACACCATCGACGCCGACACGACCGACTCCGTCGAGGAGCCCGCCGAGCCCACCATCACCTTCGGTGACCTGGGCCTGCACGACGACGTGGTGCGTGCCCTCGCCAAGCGCGGCGTCACCACCCCGTTCCCGATCCAGGCCGCGACCATCCCGGACGCGCTGGCCGGCAAGGACGTCCTCGGCCGTGGCCGCACCGGCTCCGGCAAGACCCTGAGCTTCGGCCTGCCGCTGCTCACCCGCCTCGCCGACGGCGAGCGCACCAAGCCCAAGCACCCGCGCGGCCTGATCCTGGTGCCGACCCGCGAGCTGGCCATGCAGGTCGCCGACGCGCTGGAGCCGTTCGGCTCGGTGCTCGGGCTCAAGCTCAAGGTGGTCTGCGGCGGCACCTCGATGTCCAACCAGATCTACGCGCTGGAGCGCGGCGTCGACGTCCTGGTGGCCACCCCCGGCCGCCTGCGCGACCTGATCAACCGCGGCACCGCCAAGCTCGCCGACGTCCAGACCGTGGTGCTCGACGAGGCCGACCAGATGGCCGACATGGGCTTCCTGCCCGAGGTCACCGAGATCCTCGACCAGGTGCCGGCCGGCGGCCAGCGCCTGCTCTTCTCCGCCACCCTGGAGAACGAGATCGACACCCTGGTCAAGCGCTACCTGAAGAACCCGGTCACCCACGAGGTCGACCCCTCGGCCGGTGCGGTCACCACCATGACCCACCACATCCTCGTGGTGAAGCCGAAGGACAAGGCGCCGATCACCAACGCGATCGCCGCCCGCAAGGGCCGCACGATCATCTTCGTCCGCACCCAGATGGGTGCCGACCGGGTCGCCGAGCAGCTGATCGAGGCCGGCGTGAAGGCCGACGCGCTGCACGGCGGCATGACCCAGGGCGCCCGCACCCGGGTGCTGGGCGACTTCAAGGACGGCTACGTCAACGTCGTCGTCGCGACCGACGTCGCGGCGCGCGGTATCCACGTGGACGGCATCGACCTGGTGCTCAACGTGGACCCGGCCGGCGACCACAAGGACTACCTGCACCGCTCCGGCCGCACCGCCCGCGCCGGCCGCTCCGGCGCCGTCGTCACCCTGGTGCTGCCGCACCAGCGCCGTGGCGTCTTCCGCCTGATGGAGGACGCGGGCGTGGACGCCTCCCGGCACATCCTGGACCGCGCCTTCGACGCCGAGGTCGCCAAGATCACCGGCGCCCGCTCGCTGGTCGAGGTCCAGGCGGAGAGCGCCTCCGGCATCGCCGGTGCCGCCGAGCGTGACGTCGCCGAGCTCAGCAAGCAGCTGGAGCGGGCCCAGCGCCGGGCCACCGAGCTGCGCGACGAGGCCGACCGGCTGGCCGCCCGGGCCGCCCGCGAGCGGGCCGAGCTGGGCATCGAGGAGGAGCCGGCGGCCCAGGCCGACGAGCCGGCTGCCGGCACCGAGGCGGCCGCGGCCGTCGAGGAGCAGCGCGAGGTGCGCGAGGTCCGGGAGACCCGCGAGCCGCGCGAGGAGCGGATGCCGGCCTACCGGGAGCCGCGCAACGAGCGGCCGTCGTTCGGTGGTGGCGGTCGTGACCGCGATGACCGTGGTGGCCGTTCCTTCGGTGGTGGCGGTCGTGACCGCGATGACCGCGGTGGCCGTTCCTTCGGTGGCGGTCGTGACCGTGACGACCGTGGTGGCCGCTCGTTCGGTGACCGTCCGGCGCGTTCGTTCGGTGACCGTGACAACCGGGGCTTCGGTGGTGGCGGTCGTGACCGCGACGACCGTGGTGGCCGTTCCTTCGGTGACCGTCCGGCGCGTTCCTTCGGTGACCGTGACAACCGGGGCTTCGGTGGTGGCGGTCGTGACCGTGA
>NZ_JARZAH010000062.1:0-26833 GCF_029892145.1 Kitasatospora sp. GP30 | reverse complement strand
GCCACTCCACGGATGCACAACTGGACCAACGACCCCGCCCCGACACCGTCACCCGTTCCGCGGCAGTTGTTCTCGAATTCAAGCAACGGCATTGGCCGGGCACGTCGAAGTGGAACAAAATCGAGCACCAACTCTTCTCCCACGTCACCATGAACTGGCGCGGGAGGCCCCTGACCAGCCACGAGGTCGTCCTCAACACCATCGCGGCGACCACCACAACGGCAGGGCTGCGGATCGAGGCCGTCCTCGACCACGGTTCCTACCCGACCGGCATCCAGGTCAGCCGCGAACAGCTGCAGGCCCTGCCGATCACCGCCCACGACCAGCACGCGGCCTGGAACTACAGCATCGCCCCGACCGGCAGCGACACCACCACCCCGACCCCGCAGGGCGCCGGCGAACGCACTGCCGCCCGCACTCTGGCCCTGCGGACGCTGGCCGACCCTCGCCTGACCGGCATGGCGGCGGCAGAACTCGACGCCCTGATCGCCCAGTTGGCACCCGAGCAGGCAGCTCGGGCCGAACAACGCCGCTACGTCCTCCGCGGCGGCCGACGCGTCGCCACCACCGGCCGCAACCGATCTCTACTCTCGAGCGCCGACGAATTCCTGGTCACCGTGGTCTATCTGCGGCAGGTCTGCCCACAGAAGGTGCTGTGCGACCTTCTCGGGATCAACCCCGTCACCATCGGCCAGGCCATCAAGGCCACCCGCCAACTGCTGGACGAGCACAAGATCAGCATCACGCCGACCGTGGCACGGTACTTCACCCGCGCCCAAGACCTGCGGGCCTTCATCGCCGAAGCCACCCCGGACCAGCACTTGGCGGTGGCGCTGACCCGCCACGCGCTCACCTCCCCGGCGCTGACCGGTCTGAGCCGCCAGGCCCTGCAGACCCTGCTCGAAGAACTGATCGTGCCCTACGCTGCCGCGATCGAGAAGCGCCGCCACCGACAGCGTGGCGGTGATCGCCGCCCCGGAACCCGAGGCGGCGTGTTCCGCCAGAAGATCACCGACGGCGACCGCATCCTCGCCACGATCCTCTACCGGCGCCGCATCTGCAGCCTCGACGTCCTCGCCGAACAGTTCGGCGTCTGCCGCAGCACCCTATGGAACGCGCTCAACGACGTCCTCCCCATCCTCGACGCCCACGGCCTCGCCATTGCCCCCGCAGAGCACCAACACGCCACCACAGCCGACCTGCTGGCCACGGCACGCACACAGGACCCCGAAGACCACCATGTTGTTTCTTGACGGCTCCACTTCCTGCGCAACACCTTCGCGGTCATCCCGAAGGACGCCGGCGAGATGGTCGCCGCGACCATCCGCACGATCTTCGCCCAGCCCGTCGAAGCCGCGGTCCGATCCCAGCTGGACACCGTCGCCGACATGCTCGGCAAGCAGTTCCCCAAGGTCAGTCAGATGCTCCTGGAGGCCAAGGACGATCTGACCGCCTTCGCCGCCTTCCCCGAACGACATTGGAAGAAGATCCAGTCCACGAACCCGCTGGAACGGATCAACCGCGAGATCAAACGCCGCACCGACGTCGTCCAGGTCTTCCCCAACGACGACGCACTCCTACGACTGGTCACCGCCGTGCTCTTCGAGATGCACGACGAATGGATCGCCTTCCCCCGCCGCTACCTACCCGAGGCCAGCATGGAGAAGATCTACCCCAACGAGCCCGGCCGCAACGAACTCCCGCCTACTTCATGACCGTTGGCACACGACCACTACACCACTTTATGGGACACGGCCACCCCCAGCTCCTGGCCGCCCAGGTCAACGCCTGGGACCGCCTTGGTGGGCTTTGGGTCCTGGACCACGCCACGACCTACTCCAACCAGTTGACCAGCCAGCTCAAGGCCGACCTCGCAGCCAAGAAGACAGGGTGGTCCGACATGGACCCACTCATCACCCCGTGCTACCAGTTGGGCATGCTGGCGTCCTGGGCAAACGGCAAGTACTTTCGCGTTCCCGACACCCAGGCCGGCCCGTCGTTCGCACAGTTCGGGATCGACGCCCAGAAGGGAGGCCTGGACTGCCTACAGGGACTGAAACAGAAGAACCCCACATTGTTCGGTCAAGGACTACGCGAGCTGATCCAAGCAGGAAAAGACCTCACCGCGACCAGGACACGAATCGACACGCTCTTGCGCGCCGGCGGGTACCCGGGCCTCAACCAGGGCTGACGACGACTCGGTCGTAGCAGTGGTGAGCAGTCAGAGGCCGATGGCCTCATCAGCGGCGCAATGCGGGCGATCGACGCCGCACCGTCGTGAATCGTCCAAGGGCCGGCACGACAGCAGCGGAGCCGACCCGAGCATCCACCATGTGGTGTGCTGGTGTCACGAACGTCACCGCAGTGGCAACCCCGCCTTGCCCTTGCCGAAATCGTCATCCGCCCTGTTCGGGCGTGTAAGTGATCTGGCTAGTACGAAAATCCCCGTGCTCCTATGCCGTTTGAGCAGGTCAGGCGGCATAGGCGGGCTGCAGGGTTACCTGGTAGCCGAGTTGGGTCAGCTGACCCATCAATCGTCGGGTCTGTCTGGCCTTGCCGGTGCGTTCCAGGAAGTAATCCCCGCCGAGGTCGTGGTACTCGATGTCGTGGGTGAACATGTGCCAGACGGCGATCAGGATGGTGTGTTCGAGGGCGACCAGGGCTCTCTTCTTGCCACGGCGTGAGGCGATGCGCCGGTAACGAGCGTTCAGGTAAGCCTCTTTGGAACGGGAGGCCGAGGAGGCGACCTGGCCGAGGATGCCCTTGAGCCACGGGTCGCCGTGGCGGGTCCTGCCGGTGCTGCGCTTACCGGCGGACTCGTGGTTGCCCGGGCGGACCCCGGCCCAGGAGGCCAGATCGGCGGCGGTGGGGAACCGGGTGATGTCCGCACCGATCTCCGCCAGGACCACCTCGGCCGCGCGGGTGTTCATGCCGGGGATGGTGGTCAGCAGCTCGATGCGGCGGCGAAAGGGCCGCACCTGGGCGTCGATGCGCTCGCTGAGCCGGGTCTCCATCGCGGTGCAGGCGTCGATGCGGTCCAGCATCGCGCGGACCAAGAACGCGTGGTGGTCGGTGAAGCGTCCGGTCAGCGCCTGAGCGAGGATCTCGCGCTTGCCGCGCATGCGCCGCAACGCCAGCCCCGCGAGCACCAGTGGGTCACGCTCGCCGGCGATGAGGGCTTCCAGCATGGCCCTGCCGGACTTGCCGACGATGTCGGACACCACCGAGGACAGCTTGATTCCGGCGTCCTCCAGCAGCTCCTCCAGGCGCTGGATCTCGCGGGTGCGCTCGCGGACGATCTCGGTGCGGTAGCAGGTGGTGTCCCTCAGCTCGCGGATCGGCTGCGGCGGCACGAACGAAGGTCGGACCAGGCCGTGCTCCAGCAGCTTGGCGATCCATTCGGAGTCCGCGACGTCGGTCTTGCGCCCCGGCACGGTCTTCATGTGACGGACGTTCAGGAGCCAGCATTCCATCGCGTCCTCGAGCACATAGAACACCGGCTTCCAGTACACGCCGGTGGCCTCCATGCCGACCAGGGTCACCCCCAGCGACCGGGAACGACAAGACCGGCCACCACGGTGCCAACAGCATCCCCACACCCCAGGGCACGACATTTGGTCAGCAGGATCTCCGGGCCGTCGGCCCGCAGAAAACGCAGCGTCCCCCTGCCCGGTCAATAGACAGGGGGACCCAGTCGGTACAAGTGGTGCGGGTCAGAAGCTACACACGACCATCCCCGCGGAGGCTCCGCCGGCCCATCCAAAGAGGCCGCCCGGGAGTATTCCGGCGACTCCACCCTCGAGGGCGCCCCCGAAGGCTCCGATGACGGCGGTACCGACGGCCCACTGGTCCACGCACTTGTTCCAGTCCGCGTCCTTCTTGAGCTTGTCCTCGTACGCCTTCTTCTCCGCGTCCGAGCAAGTGTGGCCCTGGGACCTGGCACAGGCATCATCGATGTTGTCCGTGGGCGACATCCGCAGGGGCTGCACCTTCAGGCTCGTCGTCTTGCCGGCGGAATCTTTCAGCGGCGTGCTTCCAGGGAAGGTTCCCGGGCCGAACGTGACCGAGGACGGATTCTCGGTTCCCTCGATCGTCGTGCCTGTGACGCCTTCGAGGGTCTGGGTGAGGGTGTTGCCGTTGACCGCCAGCTTGAAGGCGTGCTTGACGCCCTCCGTGTCGGTCACGCTGCCCGGCTGCATCTGCATGATGGGCTTGTCCTGGGCGTCGGCGATTTCCGCGCCGGTCGCGGTGGGAGCGAGGTGGGTTCCGGCCGGAAGGTCAAGCTTCGCGCTGGTGGGGGTGGCGGCGAAGGTCTGCACGGCGGGCTTCTGCGCCGGGCTGGTGCTGCTGGTGGGCATGTCCGAGCTGGTGTGCGCGACGTACATTGTGGAGCCCGCCGGGGAGTTGACCACCGGCACGGTCACTGTGGCGTCAGTGGTCCACGGCTGGTGGTCGGTGTCGAACGTCCACGTGCCGGTGACCTGCTTGCCGACAGCCGCGAAGTCGACCCATCCGTAGTTCTTGGCGGGGACGGTGACGACGACACCGTTGATGGTGGTCGAGTCCGACTGGTAGGTGGTCGTCGCCGTCAGCTGGGCGGAGATCATCGCCTGCACGGGGACCGAGACGCCGACCGACGTGGACAGGCCCGACGACAACGACTGCGACCACCCGGAATGGTAGATGGTGGTGAAGACCTGGGTGATCTTGTCGGAAGTGTCGTTGTACCAGACCGAGGACGCTTGCACGCGGGGCAGCGCTTGGGGCTGGCCTTCGGAGGTTTCGGTCCATGAACAGGTCGACGTCTGCTTGGAGCACAGGTCGGCGTAGTAGTCGAGCGCCAGGCTTCGGGCCTCAGCCGCCTTCGACGCTGGGATGGTCCATTCCTGGCTCGGGCTGCCGTTGCAGGGGTTGGGGTTGGCGAGGATCCCCCACAGGTGCAGCCCACCGGCGTTGTCCAGGCAGTACTCGGCACCGGTGTTGGTGTCGCGGCGCACGAGGCCGAAGCTGTTGGGCTTTCCGTCGACCGGACGGAAGTGCCACTGCTCGCCGTCCTGACCGCATGACTTCTGTGTGGCGAACGAGGAGGCGTAAATACACTTCCCCGAGGACGTGTTGGCGATCTCGAATTGGCCCGGGTCGCCCAGCTTGATCAGGCGGAAGCCGGTGTAGTTGGTGCCTTGGGGGGTGACGGAAATCTGGTTTCCGTCGTCGTTGCCGGTCGCGTTCAGCGTCCCGTTGGTGTTGGTGAAGGTGTAGGAGTCCGTCGCGGCGGCTGCGGGGGTCGTGGCGAGGGCAGGCACGAGCAGGCCCAGGACGACAGCCGGCGCGGTGAGCAGTTTCGCGACTTTTTTGATGTGGCTTCTCATGATCGCTTTCTGTGTCGTTCTTGTGAATCTCCTGTCGCGCTCTCACAGCGCGCAGAAGGCGTTGCCCGCGCCCTTCAATGTCAGGAGCTGCCGGGGAGGGAACCGATCCGCCTCCGAGGCTCGGGGACTGGTGGTTCGCTGAACAGGTCATGACGACCGGCCAGATATGGCCGGGCGTCACCACGGCCGGGCGGCCGCCGCTTGACCTGGACTTATGCCGCCAGGTCGCACTCGTTTGGCCGGTGCGAGCCCTCGGCCAGCCGGTCGGCTCCGGCTGCGCCGCCGCCGGGGGAGCGGCCGGCGAGGCGGTGCTGCAGCCGGATGCGCCGGAACTGGTGGACCGCGCCGGTCCGGTGCGGCCACCGCTCCCGCCGATACCTCTGACCCGTGATCACTCCGGGGCAGCAGGAGTCCGGCACGCCGCCGACCGGTCCGCACCTGGTCGGTGGCCACACCCGGGGCCGCTGTCGCGCCCGGCTGTCGCGCCCCGACCTCGTACGGGGGTAAGCGCCCGTCCGCCCAGGTCACAGGGCACGACAGCCCCAACGCGACAGGGGGTCGCGACAGCCGCGCGGCGGCCGGCACTCACGCGGCGCGGTCCTTCACTGGGTAGTGCTTGGTGCGCAGCACCCGCTCCTCCCACGACGGATCGTCCGGGCGCAGACCAGCGAGAGCACCGCCGCTCCGAGGCGGTCGTTCTCAGTCGCCGTCCGGCATGCTGAGCAAGGAGTTGTACGCGGTTGTGAGGGCGTCGTCGAACCAGTCGTCCTCCACCTGCGGGGGCGGCTTGGGCTGTGCCTTATTCCTTGGCTTACTTGCCGTCGCAGCGGGGGCTGGTGCGGGGGTCGCGTCGATCTCGACCTGTGAGGTGCCTGGGCGGCGGAAGACGACGTAGTCGTGGTGACCGCCGGTCGGCCGCTTACGGGTCGCACCGAGACGCAGCGGCAGGATGGGGAAGCGGGCTGCGATGTCCGGCAGGGTGAGCATCGGCCCCACTGGGATGACGCGGACGCGGTGCTCCTCGTCATGACGCCAGACACGCTGGTACTCGTCGGGCCGGATCCGCACGACGGTGTGGTCAACAGACACGTAGATGATCGCCCGGAAGGCCGATCGGCGGGAGTCGGGGACGTGGACGAGCGAGTCGGCGTAATGCTGGGCGGGGCTGCCCGTGATTGTGCTGTCTGCCCAGAATCCCCGCCTGACGGCGAGGATCGCCTACTGCTACTGAGCTGCTTCGGCCCGGGCTCCCCCGGTTGTTTCTGATGGCCGGTCATATATGGCCGGTCCGCTGGCCTGTCCGGTGACCTGCACAGGTGTCACCATCAGTGCTGTCTCCGATGGCACTGGCGCTGAAACGCACGCGGGGACATGGCCACGAACGGCGAACAGGGAGACTCATGGCAGCCTGTGACCTGTACGGAGCGCGACTGGTCAGGAATGGCCGGCGCCCCGGCTTGGCGCTCCGTCAGGGAGCGGGCCAGAACCGGGGGTTGGGTCGGGGCTACGGGAGCTTGCGCCGCCTCGCGCCGCAGTGTTGGTGGTTCTGAGAGAAACATGCTGATTGTGCTGGGCGACCGGTGTTCGGGGTCCGGGGCGAGTCCGACGGGGGTGGGGCAGTGAAGGCGCTTCAGGAGGGAGATCCCCTGCGGGTCGGTCCGTACGAGCTGGTGGCGGTGCTGGGTTCGGGCGGGATGGGCAAGGTTTACCTGGGGCAGCGCGACGGGGTCGCGGTCGCGGTCAAGGTGATCAACGAGGAGCTGGCGCACGACGCCGACTTCCTCGCCCGTTTCCGCCGCGAGGTGGTCGCCACCCGAGCGGTGTCGGGGCCGTACGTGGCCGCCGTGGTGGACCACGACGTCGATGCGGAGCAGCCCTGGTTGGCGACCGAGTACGTGCCCGGTCCCTCGCTGCACGCGGTGATCGCCGAGCATGGTCCGCTCGGGATCGTGCCGGTGCGGGCGCTGGGGATGCGGTTGGCCGAGGCACTGGCCGCGATCCACGAGGCGGGGCTGGTGCACCGGGACGTCAAGCCCGGAAACATCCTGCTGGGCCCGGACGGTCCCCGGCTGATCGACTTCGGGGTCGCGCGTGGTGCGGCGGTGACCACCCTGACCCAGACCGGGGTGCTGCTGGGCACCCCGCAGTTCATGGCACCGGAGCAGCTGCAGGGCAAGGGCCGGGTCGGCCCGGCGGCGGACGTGTTCGCGCTGGGGCTGGTGCTGGCGTTCGCGGCCACCGGTCAGCACCCGTTCGGGCAGACCGACTCCTTCGGCTTCGGCTTCCGGATCGTCTACGAGGAGCCGAACCTCGACGCCGTGCCGGCCGAACTCGTCGAGGTGGTCAGGAGCTGCCTGGTCAAGGACCCCGAGCAGCGGCTGACCACCACGGGCCTGGCCCGGGCGCTGAACCTGGGCGAGGCGACGCTCGACGTCAGCGGCGTAACCAGTCTGCGCGAGTACGCCGCCCATCCGCCCACCATGCCGGTGCTGGCACAGGGGCCGCGGAGCGGCCGGCGGGCCGGGCGGCGGCGACCGTGGGTGATCGCTGCGGCGGCCGCGGTGGTGATCAGTGTGGTGGTCGCCGCCGTGCTGGGTCTGGACGGGCGGACGCCGGCGAGTACCCAGGGCCTGGGATCGCCGAGCGCCAGCCACCCGGGCCCCTCCGCGCCGGCGACTCCCACCGCGGGTTCCTCGGGTGCGAGCGGTTCGCCGTCCTCGGCCGCGCCGGCCTCCTCGCCACCGCCGCCGTCGGCCGCACCGTCGGGTAGCGCACCCTCGCTTGCGCAGACGCCAAGCGGGGCCGCAGCCAGTCCGTCCAGGGGCACCAGCGGCGGGGGCTCCGGCGCAGGATCCGCTCCCGGGACCGGCGGGAAATCGGGCGGCACCAGTGGTAGTGGCACGAGCGCAGGCAACTCCGGCGGCACCAGCGGCGGGGGCCCCGGCGGAGGATCCGCTCCCGGGACGGGCGGGAACTCGGGCGGCACCAGCGGCGGGGGCACGAGCGCAGGCAACTCCGGCGGCACCAGCGGCGGTACGTCAGGAGGCAACGCCCCGCCCCCGACCCCGGCCCCGCCGCAGGGCTCCCCGCCGCCTGACATGACCCAGTTCAACTACAAGTTCAACGAGTACTGCGTCGGCGCGTGCTCGATGCCGCTGACCCTGAGCTGGACCGGCCTGTCCGGCGCGACCCGCTACGACATCCGGTACGACAACCAGACGTCGAAGGTGGACACCATCTACTCGGCAACGGGTACCAGCTATGTGATCAACGGCCCGTACTCCGGAGACCACATCTGCCTAACGATGCGAGCGGCCAATCAGTACGGAGCCTCGGCCTGGACCCAGACCGGCTGCTTCGACACACCGTACTGATCCAGAAGGACGGAAGCCACCAGCACAGAGCCGACCGGTCGTCAGGCCACGTGCAACGTTCCTCGCTGCGCCGGGCGTTCGGCAGGTCAGCGCCACTGGTAGGACGCGCCGGCCGTCGCCGAGAGCAGCACCGGGGCACCCGCGGCGGTGTCGGGCCAGACAGCCTGACCGAGCACGGCACCAAGGTCCGGGTACAGGTGGAGGCCGGCCGCGTCGGCCACCAGCAGCCACACCACCGGCGCCTGGCCCGGGTCGTCCTGCTCGGCTTGGGCGACGGTCTCCACCAGGTGGTCAGGGAGGTGGGCGACGTAGACCAGGTGCCGGCGCCGGAACGGCTCCGCCTCGCCCGGCCGCTCGGTCTCCTGGTCCTGGACGAAGCGGAGCTGTGGTGCCTCGGGCAGCCTCGCGTCGAGGTCGAGTTCCTCGATCGGGCCTGGGTGGCGTAGTCGGCCAGGCCCTGGACTCGCCTTGACGCACCGCCGTAGGCTGCAAATTGTGGACTACACGATCTTCCGCGGCCATACAACTCAGTTACGTACCGGCGGTATCGCTGCGGCTTCGGATCTTATCTATGGATGCCCCGTGGCGAAGCTGGCAGGTGATCGTCACCCGTTCGGTATCTTCCTGGGGCAGATCAATAATCGGCAGATCTCCTATACGCAGAGATACCCTGTGCCTCCGCGGCAGATCTGGTGCGGGTACGCCTGGATAGATGCGGCGCCGGCACTCGTGATCACTAGCCCCTTGCGGTACTCGGACGGCATGGCCTGGAGCGGCGACAAGGTTGGGCGCGTTCTGGACGCCCTCATGCCCAAGCTGATGAAGGGCGAGCCGAGCTTCGAGACCAAGCAGATCACGACCTCGTATGCATTGGCCTACCTCGTGGGGCCGCCAACGTTCATCGAAACCGCAGAGGTGAAGTGGGTGACGTCGTGAAATCGTGCCAGCCCAAGCTTGTCCGCTAATAGCGTGCTGAATCACAGCTACTGATGTGTGACTGCTCGCGTTTGTTGGCAAGTGATCACCTGGAAAGCACTGGCTATCCCGGAGTTGCTCATGCCAGTTGGCGAGTTCTGCTCAAGGTAGTTGGCGACTCGGAGGCGTCCTCGGCAACGGATTGTAGTCATGGGGCTGCTCGACGTGGACCGCGAAGTGCGCCGGTGCGTACCTGCGTCGGTCCTGCTCGCGGAAGGCCTGGCTGAGGTGGTGCTGCAGCCGCAGATGGCGGAACTGGTACACCGCGCCTGTCTGCCGCAGCACCCCGCGCCGATACGCGTCGTCCAGGAAGGCGATCGTGTTCCACGGCAGCCGTCCCGTCAGCGGGAGCCAGAAGCGGGAGAGGACCAGCCACTGCCCCCAGGCGCTGAACGACAGCAGGAACGAGGACGAGCCGCCCGGCCCGGCGACGGAGCCGACGAAGAGGCCGATCGACAACGCCCACTCCATCGGGCCGAAGAAGGGCCGCAGGAGGTCACCGGCCAGGAAGCCGCCGAAGGCGATACCGAGAGCGATCAACGGCGCAAGGATGACGAACTGCTGAAGCACCGCGGCACGGTTGGCGGCCAGCAGACCACCCGGCGTGGCGGCGGCCGCTGTGTCGAGCGGAGTCTCCAGCACGGCCATGGCTAGGAAGCTCATGGTGGCCACACCGGCGAAGATCAGCCCCGCCCCCAGCAGGTTCACGGGCGTGCCCGCCACCGCGGCCCGGCTGAACGGCCCCTGGTTGAACAGGTCGTGCTCCAGCGTGATGGCGCTGTCGAGTCCGGCACCCAGCAGGAAACCGCCGACCACCACCACGCCGAGACGACGGACGGTCACGCGCACCGGCCCGCCCCTCAGGTCGACCCGGCGGCGCGGGATCCGCAGCCGCACGCGCGACGGCTCGAAGGTCTCGCGGCCGAAGGCGACCAGCACCGCGTAGAGGGCTCCCATGGCCGCGCCGTTGACCGACCCCATCAGGGCCCCGTCGAGGAGGATCTAGCCGATCCCACTCGTCGAGGTGGCCAGTCCGAACAGCCACTCGGGCAGCGCCACGCAACCGGCGGAGGCGAAGGTCACCGCGAGGATCCGCAGGACGAGCGGCAACGTCTCGCCGATCCGCCACCAGGCGAGGTCCTGCTGGTCCCGCTCGCCCGAGCCCATGTGGTGGGCGAGGTAACCGAGCCAGCGCTGGGCGCGTTCGGCATCCCAGTTGCGGCGCGCCCGGCGGCGCGCCCCTGCCTCGGTCCGACGCTCGGCGGGACGAGGCCGGTAGAGCGCCGGGACGAAGCCGGCGAGCAGGTGCTCCTCCAATGCGTGCGCGGTCGGGAAGCGTTCGGCGTCGAGGAGTTCGCGCGGGTCGCGCTGCGGCCCGTCGCTGTACATGGTGCGGGCGAGGGTGACCATGAGCGGGGTACTCAGCACGGCGGCGAGCGTGACCGCGGCGGGCGTCTCCAGGGCGCGGAGCTCCTTTGACACGTCGTGCCACAGCGGTGGGGAGCCGGAGGCCCGGTCAGCGGCGGGGCGGGCGGTCCGCGGGAGGTAGTCCACGACATGGTCGACCGTGAGGTCCGCGAGCTCGATGGCGGCGGCCAGGACCAGGGGCGAACGCGCCGCCTCGGCGGCCTCGGCGAACTCGGCGTGCCTGCTGGTCACGACCATCGGAAGCAGCTCGGCGTTGAGTTCCTGGAGCGCCTGGATGCGCAGGCCCTCGGCGATCTCGTCGAAGCCGTCCAGCACCGGCAGGATCACGTCCGCCTGCACCAGCGCGGCGGCCAGCGTGACCCCGCTGCGGACGCGTCCGGCCAGGTGCGGATGGTCGCGCAGGAGCAGGTCGACCATCCAGTCCCGCAGGGCGGTCGTGGTCGGGTCCCACGAGCCGAGGCTGAAGACCACGGGCACCCGCTCGGGGCAGCCCGGCGGTTCCAACAGGTCCAGCGCGAGCCGCATGGTCAGGACCGACTTGCCTGCTCCCGCCCGACCGAGGATCACCAACCGGCCGGAGCGGATGCTCCGGTAGTAGTCCGCGACGCCGCGCAGATCACCGCCGAGGTCGGGGGACGCGTCCGACGCCGCGTCGGTGTGTGTGACAGCCGGGACGACGCCGGAGACGAGACGTTCGACGTTGGCGCGGTGGTCCATGAGCCGCTCCGGCGCGGGCAGCCAGCGCACCGGCAGCGCGAACGGATCGTGGACGCGCCGCTGTTCCTCCTCCCGCTGCAGCCGCCGTCGTACCTCGCGCGCCAAGTCCTCGGCCGCGTCGGCCAGTTCCCCACGGATCGGGGACGGCGCCGGAACCGGCGTGCGCGCCGGGGCGGGCTCAGCGCGCTCGACGGGCGCAGCTTCCGGCGCGGGGGGCTGCGTGGGGGTCGGCGTGGGGGACTGTGCCGGGTGCGGCTCGGCGTCCCGTTGGCGAGTGTCGGTGAGCGTGGCGGCGAGGCGCTTGCGGTCCTCGGGGCTCGCATTCAGGGCGTCCGCAAGGAGGTTGACCGTCCCGAGGCGGTGATCGTGCGCCCGACCGGTCTCCAGCCGACGGATCGTGCTGACGCTCACCCCCGACTCGTGCGCCAACTCCTCCTGTGTCAGCCCGGCTTCGTTCCGCAGGCCACGCAACACCGGGCCGAGCCGTTCCGCCACCGCGGCGCCCTCTCTCCTCGCTCCAGTCCAGTTCAGGGAGTCTATCGCCCGACCGGTCATCAATGACCACCCTCATGACCTGTGCTTTCGCCCAACTCACGCCAAACATCGCAGTTGTGAACATCCGTCAGCGAAGACTTGAGGAGGAGGCATGGCGTACCGCTACTGGTGCGGCGAATGCGGCTTCAAGACCCCGTGGCTGCCCCAGTCCGAAGGGGAGCGACGACAGGTCGAGCACTACGTCGCACGACACCCGGGCATCCCGCCCGCGGGCCAGGTGGAGATCAACCGGAAGAACGCGGGCGATTGCGGCGGATGCCTGACGGCCGCGGTCGTCGTCTTCCTCCTGTTCCTGATCGCCTCCCTTGCCCTGCACCGCTGACACCCCTCACTCACACCACTCGCACCGAATAGGGAGTCCGCCATGGACCTGCTCCTGCACAAGATCGTCTCCGCGGTCATCGCGGCCGTGTTGTTGACCCTGGTCAGCGCATGCTGAAGTTGTCGGCCAGCGGTGCCTTTCTCATCCGGTGTTGCGGGTCTATCCAATGAACGGCTAGTACGAAAATCCCCGTGCTCCTATGCCGCCTGACCTGCTCAAACGGCATAGGAGCACGGGGATTTTCGTACTAGCCCTCCTGGCTGGGCTACCCGGGACGACGGTGCGTGCGGAGCGAGTCAGCCGGCAACGGTCTCGGTGTACCGGTGGAGCCCGTCCAGGAGCACGACCGGCTGGTGGGTCAGCTTCCCGGCGGTACCGCCACCGTTGCCCTCGCTGTGGCAGAGATCCGAGGCCTCCTGGACACGCTCCTGCCCCACCCCAGATCAGAGTGCGGCCGCGCCCGCTGCGCTCGGGCTACCGTCTCGGCACGCGGCTGTGCGCGAGAGCTGTGCGGCAGGGGCCGCATGCGTGAGCCGAGCGGTTGCCGTAGCGGTGGATCGGGACGCCGCATATACCGCAGGGGCCGATCTCCCATATCGGGCAGCCGAACTGCACGGCTGCGGCTCGGCGTTGGGCAGCGGTGATGTTCAGCGTGGGGGAGGCGGTGGGGAGGGTAAACACTGACCGTGGAGCGAGGGTGAAGGTGTGCAGGCCGGTGGCGTCCGGGCGGTCCCGGCGAGGGCGGGTGTCGTTGCGAGTGAGGGTTTCCTCGCCGTAGCGGCAGGTGGGATCGATGTCCTCGCCGGTGAACGTGATCTCCTCGTCCGGCGAGTCGAGGGTGTCGTCCGGGTCGGCGGTGATCTCGGGTCCCACGATGTCCCACCACCGGTCCCGGTCCCCGATGGGAACCCACATGTGGGCGGCGGTGCGCCGGTCGGTGTCGCCGCGTGTGCGTATGGGGACGAACTCGCCGTCAGCGCTGGCCACGACCAGGCGGTCCACTTCTGTGGGCGGTTTCTTGGGCAGGCACAGCGCCGGCAGGAACCAGCCGGAGTGGAAGCGGCCGCAGGCGCTACCGGTGGTCGGGCAGGGACGTTCGCTGGTGGGCAGGCATTTCCAGACCTGTAGGTGGCGGATGCCACCACGGACGAACATGGCCAGGCTGGAGGCGATGTCGCGTGAGGAGTAGTCGTCCACACGCACCCAAGGCGCCCGGTCGATCAGTGCGGCCCGCTCGCTGTCGGTCACCCACAGCGGCGTGATGCCGTGCTCGGCGGCTTTGCGGGATCGGCGCCGGACGGTCTCGCTGGTGATGGACGAGTACTGGGCTTCCCAGCCGATCAGCCGACCGTCGGCCCCGGTGACCAGGACGTCGGTGACGATGCGGCCGTCCGATGAGCGAGCCTCAACCCGAGCATTCAGACCGTGTTGCTCGGCACAGCGGGCGATCCGCTCCTTCATCGCCCGGTGGCGCGCGCTTTCCTCGGGGGTGGCCTTGTGAGTGACCGGCAGGTGGGCGGCGACGAGCACGAGACGGCCGTGTTTGCGCCGCGTGCTGATGAACATCCAGGGGGACTTGTCCGCGTTCTCCGAGCGGCAGACCTTGCCGGCGTGGTGGTCGAGGCACTCCAGCAGGTTTCGGTCTCTTTCACCGATCGGCCGCAGGATCTCGTCCAGCAGGCCGGGGTGCTCGGGATGACCGAGGTCGGGGAGGGTGAGGTTGATCGTGATGCCGTATCCGGTATGGAACACGCCATTCGCCATACCACCAGCGTAAGCACGCGCAGTGACAGACGACCCGACGGCGAAAGCGATAACTGTGATGATCTATAGGGGAGTTGGGGTGATACTCCGGGGCATGGGCTCGAGTCCATGCCCCGGGGACATCGATCGACTCTACCTGCAACTCGGCGGTGGCGTGGCCGCGGATCTGGCACGTGGATTCGACGGGCCTCGGCCAGTGGGTGCTGTCGCGCAGGACTTTCCTCTCTGCCCCCTCGCAGCTGGCCGCAAGGCCGCCGACTCGGCGGTGGCGGTGAGCCTGGGCACTGGCTTGGGCTGCTGGACAGCCGTCTCGGATCCCGTCGAAGGTGTGCGGGCCGGCTGCGCAGCGGTGGGCTTACCGGCGGCGGGGTGGGCCGGTAGGTTGCTCGTCATGGCGTTGGCACAGGTGGTCCTCGGTTCGGGACGATTGCTCGAGCTCTCCAGGGTTCGCATGGAGGAGACTTACGAGGGACTGCTGATGGGGTACCCGACCCGGCAGATGAACGATGCGATCGTGGCAGGTGCGGTCAAGCAGGCAGAGAAGGACTACCCGTCGATTCCTGTGCATCTGGTGGAGCCGCCTCGGGTGCCGCGCGAGCTCCGACGGGCCACCTTCGGTCCGATGGAGACGCTCCCTGGTGTGCAGTGCACGGGATTCTTCACGTCCGGGCCGGTGGACCCGGAGTTGGACTCCGTCCTCCACTACTCCCGACTCGTCGTGGTGTGGTTCCAAGCCAGTTCGGACCTGGCGTCACTTGAGCAAGCGGCACCGGGGCTGTGCGATGTCCCATGGGGCGAGAAAGCGGGGGACGAGGAGGTTTAGAACCAAGCACCGGGCGGCGGAGCTGCTGCTCTTACGAGCTGGTAGGCGCCTCATGCCGCCTGATTCAGATCGCTGAGATCATTGCCAGGCTCGCCGGTTGACCGTCCGTCGGCTCGATTGAGCGCGGCCTCAAGGGCGTTGACGGCTTCGTCGGCGGAGTCTTTGAGGAGGTGGCCGTAGAGGTTGATGGTGATGGCGAGGGTGGAGTGGCGCAGGGTCTTGGAGACGACGGCGATGGGGATGCCTTCGGCGATCATGATGCTGGCCGCGGTGTGTCGCAGGTCGTGAAGGCCGATTGTCGGGAGGCCGGCCTCGGTGGTGCGCTTGCGGAGTTGGTCGAGGACCCATTGGGGGCGCAGTGGCAGGCCGTCGGGCTTGGCGAAGACGAGGCCTTCGAGGCGGCCGTCGGGGTGGGCGGCCATTTGGAGGGCGGCTTGGCGGTGGAGGGCGGTCATGACTCTGGGGGAGAGGCTGACCCAGGCGCGGCTGGCCTCGGTCTTGGGCTCGCCGAAGAGGTTCTCGTTGTTGTTGACGGCGGCCAGGGTCCAGCGGACGTAGAGCTTGCGGTCCATCAGGTGGATGTCCTCCCAGTGCAGGGCGAGGAGCTCGCCGCGGCGCATGCCGGTGCCGAGCATGACCTCGAACAGGTCGGTGAGCCGGTCGGCGTAGTGCTCGGCGTTGTGGCGCAGGAACGCCGCGGCCTCCTCCGGGGTCCAGCAGGTGCGTTCGGCGGCGCGGGGCTTGGGTGGGACGGAGTACTTGGCCGGGTTGTACCGCAGCCGCCAGGAGCGGACAGCGGCGTTGAGCGCGTTGCGCAGGGTCGAGACGACCCGGTAGATCGTCACGCGGCCCCGTCCGGTGTTCTGCTGGGCGGTGACCCAGGCGTCGACGTGCTTGGGCCGCAGGTCCGGGAGGCGGTGGTGGCCGAAGGCGGGGATCAGATCCCGTTCCACGCAGTCCGCATAGCCGGCGTAGGTGTTCGGCGCCAACCGCTCCTTCGCCGAGGCCAGCCACTCCCGCAGGAAGCTCGCCACCGTGGTGCGGCGGTCTTCGTAGACCCCGCGCAGCTCACCGTCCAGCATCGCCTTCATCTCCCGGGCCGCCTCGGCACGGCTGGCGAAGCCGCCACGACGACGCACACGACGCCGACCCTGTAGGTGCCAAGAACCACGTCCGTGCTGGTCACGCTGCATGTTGGTATTCGTGCAGGATGCCGTCGAGGCGGTCGTGTCGGCGGACGTCGAGGTGGGTGAGCCGGTCGGGTTCGGTGATGGGTTCGGGCAGTGGGCGGAGGGGCGCGGCGCCGGCGAGGCTGCGGTGGGGCCGGTGCGTGTTGTAGAACTGCTCGTACTCGCGTAGCGCGTGGAGTAGGTGGGCCTGGTTCCAGATGAGGGTGCGGTCGAGGAGTTCGGTTCGGCAGGATCGCACCCAGCGCTCCGTGATCGCGTTCATGCGTGGCATTCGGACGCCGGTCTGGACGATCTCGATGCTCTCGGCCTGCAGAACGGCGTCGAAGGTGGCCGGGTAGCGGATGTCCCGGTCCCGGATCAGGAACTTCATCCTGGTGCCCGTGTCCTGAAGGTCCATGGCCATGTTCCGGGCGAGCTGGGTCAGCCAGGCCGCGGTGGGGTGGGCGGTCGCGCCGAGGATCCGCACGCGTCGGGTGGCGTGCTCGATCACCGCGAGGACGGTCACGGTCGCTCCGGTCAGTGTCTTGGTCTCGAAGAAGTCGGCGGCGAGGATGGCGTGGGCTTGGGAGCGCAGGAAGGTCGCCCAGGTGGTGTGGTCGCGTTCGGGTGCGGGGTCGATGCCGTGTTCCTTGAGGATGTTCCACACGGTGGAGGCGGCGACCTTGATGCCGAGGGTCGCGAGTTCGCCGTGGATGCGCCGGTAGCCCCAGGTGCGGTTCTCGTCGGCGAGCCGGAGCACCAGGGCGCGGACGGAGCGCACGGTGCGCGGACGACCCGGGCGCTTGGGGCGGGAGGCCTTGGCGTGGCGGCGGTGCAGCAGGTCGCGGTGCCAGCGCAGGAGAGTGTCGGGGGAGACGATCAGCTGGAGTCGACGAAGCTGCACTCGGGGGAGGTGGTGCAGGAGTGCGGCGAGTAGCGCGCGGTCGGGCCAGGTGAGCTTCGGTTTGTCGGTCTGCCGCTGTAGCACGGCCAGTTGGTGGCGTAGCGCCAGGATCTCGGCGTCCTTGTCGCGGTCGCTCATCGGCAGGAGCCGTATCAAGGTGAACACACTTGTCAAGGCCAGGTAGGGCAGTCGCAGCAACACCGGAACATCCTGGAACCAGCCGGAGCCAGCTGGCAATCACCGAGCGAGACCTCCGCTGTCACTCGACCGGCCGGCCTCGCGACAGCGCCCATACGTCAACTGACCAGCAGGGACGTGGTTCTTGGCACCTACAACGTCCCGGTCCTCGGTGGAGCATCTCCGGATGACCCCGCCCTGACCGAGTACTGGACCGAACGGCGGCGCAAGAAGAAGGCCCCGCCCGTGGACGAGCACACCGCCCGGCTTCTGCGAAGCCAAGGCGGGCGCTGTTCCGCATGCGGGGAGTTCCTGCTGCACGCCGAGCACGAGCCGCGCAGCCCACGCGAGTGGGAACAGTGGTTCATGACCGTCCGACGAGTGCTGGCCAAACAGCACATCGTCGAACTGGTCGACGGCCAGGACCGGACCTTTTACCGACTCCTCCACGCGCACTGCCGACGGCAGATCCTTGCCGGAAAGACGGTGCACCAGCCATGACGCCGACGCGGAAACCTCGTCGTCCTCGGGGCTTGCTTGAGCCGTGGTGCCTGGAAAGCGGGCACGCCCGGTTCTGAGGGGGCCGGGGTCCAGCAATGGGCCCCGGCTACCCGACGGTTCGGCATCCGGCGGCGCCGCAAGCGGGGAAGCGACAAGTGGTACGTCTACGCGTTCGTCGCCGCGCGGCCCGTCCGCTCGGTGAAGGACAAGATCCGTGCCCTGACCCGCAGGACGTCACAGGCTGACCCCAGGGACGTGCTGATCCGGCTCAACCAGATCGTGCGCGGCTGGGCCAACTACTTCCGGCATGCCGTCGCGAAGCACACGTTCCGAATGCTCGGGGCCTTCCTCTGGCATCGCGTGATCATGTGGCTCAAGACGATGCACCGCTGGTCGTGGAAGGACGTCCGTAGCCGGCTCCTTGGCCCTCACGGATCATGGTTGCCGATCACCGCGGGCGGGATCGAACTGATCAACCTGGCGCGGACACCGGCGATCACCCGGTACCGCTACCGGGGCGACACGATCCCCAGCCCCTGGCCCACAGCCTGACAACCAGTCCGACGAGAGGAACTGTGGAGAGCCCGGTACTCGGAGACGGGTACGCCGGGTTCGGAGAGCGGCCTGGAGAAACGGGCCGGTGGCAACACTGGAACCGCGCTCCAGGCCGACTCAACCGCTTCGTGAAAGCGAGTTAGCGCTCGATTGCGTACAGTGCATTATGCTCTTGATGGCATGACTGGGGAGGGCCTCGGGCTGCAGGGGAAGCGGGCCGAGTGGCAAGGGCATGTCAAATCATCTGTCAGGGGGCTCCTGTTGGGTTCCGGTGCGTGCCGACACATCTCTGCTCGTTGCTCTGAGTGGTTGGACGGACGCCTAGTCAACGAGCGCGCCGCAGACCGCCTGTTGCCCGTCACCAGGGGCATCGTCATCATGGTGTTCCTGGCGTTCTTCGTCGCCTCGGCCGTAGCCGCGGTCCGCAACCACGACGGATTCGTTCACCAACTGTCGGCCGTCCTGGTTCTCTTGATCCTGCTCGGCTTCCAGTTCGGACACGCCGGCCCCTGGCGCTTCGACCGGTCGTGGTGGCGGTGGAGCCTCCTGGCCCACGGAGTGGTCACCTATCTGCCGTTCCTGGCCTTCGACGGGACGTGGGTCGGCATCCCCGGCTCGTTCGCCGGATCGGTGCTCCTGATCGTCGCGGAGCCCTGGGGCTGGGTGCTGTTCGCCGTGCTGGTGGCAGGCCAGTGCCCGCTCTGCGCGAGCCTGGGCGCCACCTTCGGGCAGAGCCTCAGTGCGAGCGTCTCCGCGGCCGTGGGAGGCATCGTCGTGTTTGGTGTGGCCCGACTCGCCGATGTGGCGGCGGAGCTGCGGGCAGCCCGCACGGAACTGGCGGAGCGCGCTCTGGATCAGGAGCGACTCCGCTTCTCGCGGGACCTGCACGACCTGCTGGGCTACAGGCTCTCCGTGGTGGCACTCAAGTGCCAGCTTGCCGACCGGTTGGTGTTGGAGGAGCCGCAGCGTGCGCGTGCGGAGCTCTCCGAGACACTGGTGATGGTCCGCCAGGCCATGTCCGACGTCCGGTGGATCTCCAGCGGTGACGTCCAGATGTCGCTGGAGCGGCAGTCCCACTCTGCGGCTTCGGCGTTACGGGCAGCCGGGATCAGCGTCGAGGTCGACCTGGCGTGTGGTTTCCTGCCGCCCGGACTCGACGCGGTGCTGGCCACTGTGGTCAGGGAGGCCGTCACCAACGTGCTGAGGCACAGTGCGGCACGGCACTGTGAGATCCGGGCCCGTAGGGATGAAGCCGGCACACTGAGCCTCGTGGTCTCCAACGACGGTGTCCTGGGGGACGGTTCCTCCAAGGGGCGGGGCGGTGGTCGCGGCATCGAGAACCTCACCGAGCGGTTGCTCGCCGTGGACGGCCGGCTGGCCGTGGAAGAGGACGGAACGGGTTGGTTCCGCCTCTCGGCCGTCACCGCGGCCCCGCACGCCGCGGGGGTGTCGCTGTCCTGACGGCCCGTCGGGCAGTCTCGGGGCCGGTGGCTCACGGCACCACTCACTCCCGCAGGCCCATGGCCTCGACGGGTTCCTTCCGCAGAACCAACCGGGTGGTCAGCAACACCGTGGCCAGCCCGAGCAGGGCCGCACCGCCCAGCACCCCGGCCACCCCGGTCGGCGGTACGGACGGCCGGGCCGAGCCCGTGAGTGCGAGGCTGACCGGGACCAGCACGGCAGCGCTGACCGCGGTGCCCAGGACGAGTGCCACCCCGACCGTGATGCCCCCCTCCCAGGCCATCATGCGCAACACCTGGCGGCGCGTCGTGCCCACCATCCTCAACAGGGCGAATTCGCGCAGTCGCTCGGTCGTGGCCATCATCAGGGTGTTGACGACGGCGATGGCGGTGAAGAGGCTGACCAGACCGAGGAGTAGTTGACCAACGGCCGTAATCGACTCCTGCCCGAGCCTGCGCGCGTTGTCGTAACCGGCCCGGTCGATCACCCGGGCCATGGGGTATTCCGAGGTGAGTCCCCGCAACTCCCGGCCGACCTGCCGGGGGTCGGCCCCGGGGGCGGAGCGGACCAGGACCGTCGGTGCGAGGAGGTTCGGCAGGTGGGAGGTCGCGAACTCGGTGGGCAGGAGCGCGTCGGCGAATCCCAGGTCGCGGTCGTAGACGGCGACGACCGTCGCGGTGCTCTCGGTGCGGTCCAGCCATCCGATCCGGATTCTGCTACCGACGCCCGTGCCGAGTGCGGAAGCTGTTTGCTGTCCCAAGGCGATGCTGTCCCCGTGCAGTTGAGCCAGCGAACCGGCGGCGACTCCGGGGTCGAGCAACGCCGGCAGATCCCGGGGGTCAACCACTTGGGCCTCCACTCCCCGCAGGCCCGCGGTACCGGTCGTTCCGGCACACACCATGGTGGTGGTGGACACGACGCTGCTGGCCGCTGTGACACCCGGCAGTTGCCGTGCGGCGGCGGCGAAGTCCGGGGGCAGTCCGGCGCCGTCGGCCTGGACCACCTGGTCGGCCAGTAGCCGCCGATCGTCCTCGGCCACGGTGGCTTGGGACTTGACGGCGGGCACGAACAGCATCGCGCCGGTGAAGGCCACGGCCAGTGCCAGCGGAGTGACCGCCGCGGCGAAGCGGCGGGGTTGTGCGCGAAGGGCCGCGGCCGCCAGGAACCCCGTCACCGGGAAGAGCCGGGCCACCGGCCCGCCGACCACCACGCCGGCGACCCGGCCGATCACCGGTCCGAGGAGCGCCAGACCCAGCAGGAGCAGCAGGACCATGCTCTCCGCTGTCCCGGCCCCGCCGCGGCTGCCCGCCGAGGACGACAGCACCACGGCGCACCCGATGAGCGTCCCGGCCCCGAGTACGGTCCGTAGCAAGCCGATCCGGACCGAAGGTGCCGCGGCCTCGCGCAGCGCCTGCGTCGGATCGACCCGGGAGGCTTGGCGGGCGGAGGACCATACGGCCAGTTGTGCGGTGACGATGACGACACCGGTGACGACCAGCAGTGCGGTGGGCCCGACGTGGAGCGGCACGTCGGGCCGGACCACACCGCGGTCCACGAGTGCGCCGCGGAGCAGTGCGGCGACTCCGATGCCGGCCGGGCAACCGACCAGCGCGGCCCCGAGGGTGAGGATCAGCGTCTCCAACGAGATCATCCGTCGTACCTGCCGCGGGGTCGCACCCACCGCTCGCAGCAGGGCCATCTCCCGCAGGCGTTGCTGAACGGTGAGCGCGAGCGCTCCTGCTACCACGAAGATCGCGACGAACAGGGACAGGAATCCGACGGTCCCGGCGAGTGAGGCCAAGTCGTCCCCGGGCCCGGGCGTGCCGGCGAACTCGGCCTCACCCCGTTGAGCACCGGTGTGCACCCGGGGCCCGGTCCAGAAGTCCGTGCTGTCGGCCGGATAGCTGGCGGCGAGGACCTGCGCGGCCTGCGAAGCCAGCTTCCGCGGGTCGGCTCCGGCGCGGGCGGTGATGCCGATGGCGTCCGCGTCCGCCGTGGTGCCCGCGAGCCGGGCTGCCTGGTCCGGGCTGAAGAAGAGGGCGGCCTGGCGGTCCAGCTTTCTCGGCGGCGAGACCAGCCCGGTCACCGTGTAGGCGCGGGGCGCGGTGGTGGTGGCCAGGCGTACGGTGTTGCCGGCCTTGATCCCGCCGCGTGCGGCCGTTCCGTCATCGAGGACGACCTCGTCGGGCGCGGACGGGGGACGACCGGAGCGCAGGTGGAAGGGCGCGAGCACGGCGCTGCTCCATGAGTGGCCCAGTGAGGCGCCGCCGTGCGGGCCGGGGAGGACCTGCCCCGATGCGGTGATCACGGCGGCGGGGAACGAGACCTCCGGGACGACGCTTCCGGCATCGGGCAGGGCGACCAGTTTCCCGAGCAGCGGATCGACGTCGGTGATGCGGGTCGATCCACTGATCACCACCGAGGCTCCGGCATAGCGTTCCGTGGGGGTGCCCGCACGCAGGGCGGACTCCAGCAGGACTCCGCACGCGAGGGTGAGAGCGAGGGCGAACGACAGCGCGGTGAAGGCTCCGGCGAAGCCCGCCTTGCGGGTGCGCACCGTCTGCCAAGCCAGGAGGAGCATCTCGATCAGCGCCTTCCCAGACGGGTCATCCGCTCGGCGACCCGCTCGGGTGACGGGTCGACGAGGGTCTCCGCGAAGCTGCCGTCTGCCAGGAAGAACACCTGGTGCGCGTAGGAGGCGGCGACCGGGTCGTGCGTCACCATGATCACGGTCTGCCCCAGCCCGTCGACCAGGTGCCGTAACAGCTGAAGGACGTTGGCTCCGGTCGTGCTGTCCAGCGCACCCGTGGGCTCGTCCGCGAAGACGACATCGGGCCGCGCGACCAGGGCTCGGGCGATCGCCACCCGCTGCTGTTGGCCGCCCGACAGTTGGGCGGGTCGCTGCCCCACCCGATCGGCGAGGTCGGTCCGGTCGAGGATCTCCGCCAACCAGGTTCGGTCCACCCGACTCCGCGCCAACCGTAGCGGCAGGGTGATGTTCTGTTCGACGGTCAGCGACGGCAGCAGGTTGAAGGCCTGGAAGACGAAGCCGATCCGTTGCCGACGCAGGAGGGTCAGCTCGGTTTCGCCGAGTGTCCCCAAATCCCGGCCGGCCAGTCGGACCTGCCCGGCTGTGGGGCGGTCGAGCCCCGCGGCGCAGTGCAGGAACGTGCTCTTGCCGGACCCGGACGGCCCCATCACCGCGGTGAACCCGCCGCGCCGGAACTCCATGGACACCTCACGCAGGGCATGGACGGCCCGCGCCCCCTGCCCGTAGACCTTGCTCACTCCGTCCAGCCGGACCGCCGCGTCCAGCTCGGAAGTGGAATAGGAGTGTTCCGGATCTTCGGAATCCGCAGTCTGAGAGAAAACGGGAATCTCCCCCTCGATGTGCCGCCCTGTCCTCATTTGTGGCAAGCCTAGCCAAATCCGCGCCGCCGGTCCGAGCTTCCGGCGCATTCCGGACAGTCACCACGGTGAGGCCGAGGAGGTCGCTGCCCGGAACCGACGGCCGTCGGCTCCATGGGCTGGAGCCCGAATCAGCGATGCCCCTGCGCCCATTTGCCCAGGTCGGCGCCACAAGGCCGAACCCGGGGGCCGCTCGCTGCAGCAGGGCGGGCCCGGCACGATCCGGCTGCGAAGCGCTCATCTCCGGTCGGCCGACCGCGGCAGACGAACCGGACACGGATGAAATCCACAGCCGAGTCCATGCGAATCTCACGAGCCGCTTCATGGAGTATCGCGTAGCCAGATGCACTTTCAGGGTGCCAGGATCGTTCTCGTTCGAATGGTCGAACGCAAGCGTCCGAGGCGGGCCGAAGGAAAGCGTGCCGTTGCGGCCGGCGGAAATTCGGCTTCCTGACTTCTCGTTCATGTTGATCATTTCGGAGAATTTTCAGCAGGGGTAGCGATGTCTCAGAAGTATGACGTGTACTGCATGGTGGATCGGGTCTTCTTCGACTCGCCCACCGAATTGAAGGAGGACGGACTCGAATTCTCCCTCTCCAGCCGGGCGCTGCCCGAGGGGTGGAGCCGGGTCCAGCGCGGCGACTGGGTGATGTACCGCCCCGAGGGTGGAGGCCAGCTACCCCAACAGGGCTGGAAGATCCATGCGTCCGGCCAGGCGGAGAACGCCGACCGGATCCTCGACGGGATCTGGGAGTGCTGCATCGCGGAGTGCATCCCGTTCAAGCACCTGTCCGGTCGCCAGATCCTGCGCACCCGGAACATGAAGTACGCGCACCGTGGCTCCAGCGGCAAGCTCGTCACCATCTACCCTCGGGACGAGGCCCAGCTGAAGGCCGTGCTGGAGGCGCTTGATCTTCGCATCGGCGGCGAGGTCGGGCCCTATATTCTGAGCGACCTGCGATGGAATGCGGGCCCGCTGTACGTGCGCTACGGCGGCTTCGTCGAACGGCAGATGGTGTCCGACTTGGGCCTGCTGGTCCAGGCAATCGAGGCGCCTGATGGAACGTTGGTGCCCGACCGGCGCGATCCGACATTTCACGTCCCGCCGTGGGTGACACTTCCGGAGTTCCTGGCTCCCCATCTGGAAGCCCGGGCGAAGGAGTCCCTCGAAGACTTGCCTTATCGGGTCCAGAAGGTCCTGCACTTCTCGAACGGCGGCGGTCTCTATGTCGGCGAGGACAAGCGGACCGGTGAGCAGGTCGTGCTCAAGGAGGCCCGGGCCTACGCCGGTCTGACCGTTGACGGGGCCGACGCGGTCACCCGCCTTCAGCGTGAACGCGATGTCCTCGAACGGCTCGCCGGACTGAGTGTCGTTCCCAAGGTGATCGATTACTTCGTCGTCGGCGACCATCACTTCCTGGTCGAGGAGTTCCTCGACGGCCAGCCGCTCAACAAGCACTTCGGCCAGCGGTACCCCTACAACAAGTCAAGGACGGACGAGGCGGAAATCGCCGAGTACACGGTCTGGGCCCTCGGGATCTGCCGTGCCGTCGAAGAGGCGGTCGATGCGTTGCACGGGCGCGGAGTGGTCTTCGGTGACCTGCATCCGTTCAACGTCATGGTCCGTCCGGACGGTCGCGTCGCGTTGATCGACTATGAGGTCGCGGCTGGAGTGGAATCGAAGATCCGGCCCGCACTCGGCAATCCCGCCTATGCGGCGCCGAGTGACCGGAACGGGGTACGCCCTGGGCTGTATCAGGCTTGCGATGTTCATGCCCCTGACCGCCCTGCTCCGCTACGACCTCGGCAAGGCGAGGCAGCTGGCAGCGGAGATCGCCACGCGGTTCCCGGTACCACCGAGCTTCCTAGATGCCGCGTTACGGGACATCCTCGGCCCGCTGCATGCGGACGCCGACGCGGCGGATTCCACGTTGGCCGCGCTACCCCTGCCGGTGCCGCGTCAGGACGGCTGGGCGCGCACCCGTGACTCCCTGGCGAGCGCCATCCTGGCCAGTGCCACTCCGGACCGCGATGACCGGCTCTTCCCCGGCGACATCGAGCAGTTCAACACGGGGGGACTCAACTTCGCCCACGGCGCGGCCGGGGTACTGTACGCACTGGACGTGACCGGAGCCGGCCGCTTCCCGCAGCACGAGCAGTGGCTGCTGGACCGAGCCATGCGGATGGACAGGCGTGCCCGGCTGGGGTTCTACGACGGCCTGCACGGCGTGGCCCACGTCCTCGACCACCTCGGCCACCGTGCCGCGGCGTTGAGGGTCATCGAACTCTGCATGGCCGAGGCCTGGGAGAAACTGGGGACCGATCTCCTGAGCGGTCTCTCCGGCCTCGCGCTCAATTTCGCGCATCTGTCCGACACCACCGGTGAGTCCGCACTGCGCGATGCTGCCTTCCGTGCCGCCGACCTGGTGTCGGGGCGGCTCGGTGGAGTCGACGAGGTGCCCGAGACCAGTGGTGGACGCAACCCGCACGCGGGGCTCATGCGCGGTTCCACCGGGCCTGCCCTGATGTTCATCCGGCTGTACGAGCGGACCCGCGACGAGGCCTTCCTGGATCTGGCCGCCACTGCGCTGCGGCAGGACCTGCGCCGATGCCTGACACGTGGGGACGGTGCCCTGCACGTCAACGAGGGATGGCGCTCGATGCCCTACCTCGCGACCGGCAGCGCGGGTCTCGGGATCGTCCTGGACCTCTTCCTGGCGCACCGCGAGGATGAGCAGTTCCGTACTGCCGCCGCCGGCATCCGGATCTCCTCGCAGTCCGAGCACTACATCCTGTCCGGCCTCTTCAACGGCAGGGCCGGCATTCTGCAGCATCTCGCCTCGACATCGCCGCATCCGCGACCGGCGGACGACCCCGACGTGGCCGCACAGATCACAGCCCTCTCCCGGCACGCACTCTCCTACCAGGGTCACCTCGCCTATCCCGGCGAGCAGCTTCTCCGGTTGTCGATGGACGTCGCGACCGGTTCCGCGGGGGTACTACTCGCCCTCGGAACGGCCCTGGGTGAGGACCCGGTCCACCTGCCATTCCTCAGCCGCGCCGGCTCTGCCTGATCCGGTTTCAGACGGCCGACCGACAGAACGGCCCACACGGCAAAGCGACGCGCCCTGGATCCAGCAGTGTCACCGCGCGCTTGTGCCGACCCCACAGACCGCCCTTCCGATCCCGGAAGGGTGCCCACAAGGCAAGACCGAATTCACGAGAAGGGAACGGACCATGGCGCTGCTCGACCTGCAGACGATGGAGCTCTCCACCGAGGCTGAGGAGATGGGCCCGATGGACAGCGGCCAGAGCAACAGCTGCTCGAACT
>NZ_JARZAH010000061.1:0-31906 GCF_029892145.1 Kitasatospora sp. GP30 | reverse complement strand
GCCGGGTCGGGGGCGGCGCCACACCCCTACGGCCCCCGGGGGGCGGCCCCCGGGCGCCCCCCCCGCGCGGTGCGACCCCGCCCGGGGCTCACCCACACCCGGGGCGCGCGCCTGGCGGCGCGCGCCCCGGCGCATGTCCGGCAGGTCACTCCTCGACCAGCAGCTTGTCCCGCAGCTGGGCGAGGGTGCGGGCCAGCAGACGCGACACGTGCATCTGGGAAATGCCCACCTCGGCGGCGATCTGAGACTGCGTCATGTTCCGGAAGAACCGGAGCACCAGGATCTTCTGCTCGCGCTGCGGCAGTTGGGCCAGCAGCGGCTTGAGCGACTCGCGGTACTCGACGCCCTCCAGGGCCTCGTCGGTGGCGCCCAGGGTGTCCGCCACGGCCGGCGACTCGTCGTCGCTGTCCGGCACGTCCAGGGACAGCGTGGAGTAGGCGTTGGCCGACTCCAGGCCCTCCAGCACGTCCTCCTCGGAGATGCCCAGGTGCTCGGCCAGCTCGTGCACCGTGGGGGAGCGGCCGTGCCGCTGGGAGAGCTCGCTGGTCGCGGTGGTCAGCGACAGCCGCAGCTCCTGCAGCCGGCGCGGCACCCGCACCGCCCAGCCCTTGTCCCGGAAGTGCCGCTTGATCTCGCCCACGATGGTCGGGGTGGCATAGGTGGAGAACTCCACCCCGCGCTCGTGGTCGAACCGGTCCACCGACTTGATCAGGCCGATGGTGGCCACCTGGGTCAGGTCGTCCAGCGGCTCACCGCGGTTGCGGAACCGCCGGGCCAGGTGCTCGACCAGCGGGATGTGCATCCGGACCAGCCGGTTGCGCAGCTCCACCCGCTCCGGGGAGCCCTCGGGCAGCGCGGCCAGCTGGACGAACAGGGCCCTGGCCGCCTCCCGGTCCGGGGCGGCGGTCTTGTGCCGGTCCGCGCCCTGGGCCGGCAGCGCGGCCCGCACCGCCTCGGCCAGCTCCTCGTCCCCGTCCCGCACCGCCCCTGGCGCCTGCGGGTGGGCCTCGTCGGACGCCGGGTCCGGCGTCGGGTCGGTGGGCTGGCTCATCCGCTGGGCGTCCTTCGGGTCAGCGTCCTGGGAGGCGGCGGGCCCTGGCTCGGACCCGCCGGACTGCGCCGGCACGGTAGGGCGCCGGGCGGCCGCTGGGCGCGCGGCCGGGCCGCCGCCGGACGGGGCGTCCGTCGGCAGGCCGTCCACGGGCCGGGGCCCGACGGCGGAGTTGCGATCCAGATCACTCACGGTGATCCCCCGTTCCGTTCCGGGAGCGCCCGGACCGCCGACGCGGCCGGGCCATCACATCGATTGTTCCGCGACCGGGCCCATTGGCGGGAGTGCCCCGGGTCGTGGAACGTCCGGCCGCGGGCCGGACGCGCCGGTCGGTCCAGCCTCCGGCCGGGCGTTCTCGATCGGTCCGGCCTTCGGCCAGGCACCTTCGCTTGGTCCGGCCTCCGGCCGAATCCTGGTTCACGGCTATAGCGGGTTCCCGCCGCGCTTCTTGTGCAGACTGATGCTGACCGTCCGGTCGTCGGCCACCGAGGACTCCACCTCGCCGGCCAGCGCCGAGAGCACCGTCCAGGCGAAGGTGTCCCGCTCCGGGGCCCGGCCGTCGGTGGTCGGGGCCGAGACGGTGACCCGCAGGGCATCCCCGACCAGCCGGAACTCGCAGGACAGCACCGATCCGGGCACCGCCTGCTGGAGCAGGATGGCGCAGGCCTCGTCCACCGCGATCCGGAGATCCTCGATCTCGTCGAGAGTGAAGTCCAGCCGCGCCGCGAGACCGGCCGTGGCCGTCCGCAGCACCGAGAGGTACGCCCCCTGGGCCGGGAGCCGGACCTCCACGAAGTCGTTCGCCGCCGGCTCCTCGGGAGCGCCGTCGATCTGGGACACCCTCACCTCCTGGGTGACGCGCTGTGCTTGGGCCGGGGCCTGGGCACGTTCTGTTGCATGGCTCAACTGCTTCGCCCCAACTGTCTTGAGGGGTGGTGCGGTACGTCCCGTGTCCTACCCAGCCTGGCGGCGCTGGACGCGGGCCGTCCGCCGAGACGTTACCGCGATCGGACGAGAGATGTCGCGACTCGCGACCCAATTCCCCCGCCCGGGGTCCATCGAGGGCGCGGGTCAGCTGCCGCCCAGCTCGCGCAGCGCGTCCCCGGTCAGCCGGTAGACCGTCCAGTCGTCCATCGGCTGGGCGCCCAGCGACTTGTAGAAGCCGATCGACGGCTCGTTCCAGTCCAGCACGCTCCACTCGAACCGGCTGTAGCCGCGCGCCACGGCGATCCGGGCCAGCTCGGTGAGCAGCGCCTTGCCGTGGCCGCCGCCGCGGTGCGGCGGGCGCACGTAGAGGTCCTCCAGGTAGATCCCGTGGGTGCCCGTCCAGGTCGAGAAGTTGCGGAACCAGAGCGCGAAGCCGGCGGTCTCGCCGGTCGCGTCGTCCTCGGCGATCAGTGCGTACACCGCGGGCTGCGCACCGAACAGCGCCTCCCGCAACTGCTCCTCGGTGGCCTTCGCCTCGGGCAGTGCCCGCTCGTAGTCCGCCAGTTCGCGGATCAGCTCGATGATGGCGGGGACGTCGTCGACGACTGCGCTCCTGATCATGCCGCCGAGCGTACTGGGCCGACCGGGTGAGCGGCGAAACGCACGACGGCGCCGCGCACCCGGCGGGTGCGCGGCGCCGTCGAGGACGCGAGCGACGAGCTCAGGCCTTCTTGGTCTCCCAGAAGATCTTGTCGATCTCGGCGATCAGGTCGAGCAGAGCCTGGCCGGTGGCCGGGTCGTTCGACGCCTTGGTGGCCGAGGCGGCCTTCAGGGCGCGGTTGAACAGGTCGTGCAGCTCCGGGTACTTCTCGAAGTGCGGGGCCTTGAAGTAGTCGCTCCACAGCACCGACAGGTGGTGCTTGACGGCCTCGGCGCGCTGCTCCTTGATGATGATGGCGCGCGTGCGGAAGCTGGCGTCCTCGTTGGCCTGGTACTTCTCCTGAGTGGCCTTCACCGACTCGGCCTCGATGCGGGCCTGGGCCGGGTCGTACACACCGCAGGGCAGGTCGCAGTGGGCGTGAGCGGTGACCCGCGGCGCAAACAGACGAGAGAACATGGGAGTCCTTCCTTAGATCGTCTTCCCGCGCCGAGATTACCCCGCCGGATGCGGGATCTCATGGCCGGGACGGGGACCTAAGGCAAAAGGCCGAGTCGGAACCGGTCGATAACGGGCACACGTTGTCGATGCGGGATGCTGGTCCCTGGAACGGGTGACGGTGCTCGGCACGTTCCTGACATTGCCCGACGGGACTTGGTACGACGAGGAGGTGGGCAGCATGGCGGCACTGCGGCGGCGCGACACTGACGCAGGCCCAGAACCCGTGGTCCGCACGGGTGGCGGACTCTTGCCGTTCGGAGTGGTCGATGTGGACGGGCCCTCGATGGTCCCGACCCTGTACGACGGCGACAAGGTGGTGGTCAAGTACGGCGCCCGGATCCGAGCCGGAGCGGTCGTCCTGGTCCGCCACCCGATGCGCCAGGACCTGCTGGTGGTCAAGCGCGCCGCCGAGCGGCGCAGCAAGGGCTGGTGGCTGCTGTCGGACAATCAGTTCCTGGGCAACGACAGCCGGGACTTCGGCCCGGTGCCCCAGGAGCTGGTGCTCGGCCGGGTGCTGCTGCGGGTCAGCCCCAGCGTGGGGTGGCTGGCCCCGGCCCACTGGCTGGAGCGGCTGCTGTGCCGCTGGCCGCTGGGCCGGGTGCCGGGGCTGGCGGCCCGGTTCGGGGTGGCCCGCGGCCGGCTCAGTCCGTCGCGCTAGCGGTGGCCGGCCGGGCCTGGTCCGGCGGCGCCTGGGCCGACTGTGCGTGCGCCGACTGCGCGTGCGCCGCCTCGGCCCGCTTGCGCGCCCGGTAGGCCGCGACATTGGCCCGGGTCGCGCAGCGGTCCGAGCAGTACCGCCGGGAGCGGTTGGTCGAGGTGTCCAGGTAGGCGTTGCGGCACGGCGCGGCCTGGCAGATGCCCAGCCGGTCCGCGCCCAGCTCGGTCAGGTGGATGGCCAGGCCCATGCAGGCCACCGCGGCGAAGTTGGCGGTGGCGGTGGGCGCGTTGTCGGCCAGGTGCAGGTGCCAGCGGGGGCGGCCGCTCTCGTCGAGGTAGTCGTGCCCGGACACCTGCGGGCTGACCGGGTACTCGGCCAGCAGCCCGTTCAGCAGGTCGACCGCGCTCCCCTCGCGGCCTGCCGCGGCCTCCTCGAAGACGGCCCGCAGCCGGCTCCGCAGCTCGCGCATCAGCGGCACGTCGTCCGGGCCGGTGAGTAGGGCGGCGCCGGACTCCGGGTAGCTGAAGAGGTTGCGCGCGGCGTCCACGCTGACCAGAGCGTCGGTGCCGCGCTCCGGCTCCTCGCTGTTGACCAGCCGGACGGCGTAATCGGCGTACAGGGCGAGCTCCACGGGGTCCTCCGAGGGAGCGGTAACGGGTGAGTCGCCTCAAGCCTATTACGCCGTCCGGGTTCCGGACACTTTCAGAGGACCTTGGAGAGGAATGCCTTGGTCCGGTCGTGCTGCGGATCGGTGAGCACGTCCCGCGGGTGGCCGGATTCCACCACCACGCCGTCGTCCATGAAGACCAGTGCGTCGCCGACCTCGCGGGCGAAGCCCATCTCATGGGTGACCACGACCATGGTCATGCCCTCCTCGGCGAGCCCGCGCATCACGTCCAGCACATCGCCGACCAGCTCCGGGTCGAGCGCCGAGGTGGGCTCGTCGAAGAGCATCAGCTTGGGGTCCATGGCGAGTGCCCGGGCGATCGCCACCCGCTGCTGCTGGCCGCCGGAGAGCTGGGACGGGTAGTTGGCGGCCTTGTCGGCCAGGCCCACCCGCGCCAGCAGCTCCCTGGCCCGCTCCCGGGCGGCGGCCTTGGGCGTGCCCTTGACCTGCACCGGAGCCTCGACGATGTTCTCCAGGGCGGTCATGTGCGGGAACAGGTTGAAGCGCTGGAAGACCATGCCGATGTCGCGCCGCTTGCGCGCCACCTCGCGCTCCTTCAGCTCGTACAGCCGGTCGCCCCGCTGCTGGTAGCCGACCAGTTCCCCGGCCACCGAGAGTCGGCCGCTGCTGACCTTCTCCAGGTGGTTGATGCAGCGCAGGAAGGTGGACTTGCCCGACCCGGACGGTCCGATCAGGCAGAACACCTCGCCCTGCTTGACCTCCAGGTCGATGCCCTTGAGCACCTCCACCAGGCCGAAGGACTTGCGCACCCCCTCGGCCTTGACCATCACCGAGCCGGGCACCTGGTCGTGCACCGGGTCAGACACCGGGACCACCGCCTTCCAGGGGACGCACGGCCGGTTCGGTCGGGAGCTTCACCCGGATCGCCCGCAGCTTCTGCAGCGGGGTCGGCGGCAGCGCCCGGTTGGCGCCGCGGGCGTAGTACCGCTCCACGTAGTACTGGCCGATGGTGAGGATCGAGGTCAGGAACAGGTACCAGATCGAGACCACGACCAGCAGCGGGATGTTCTTGAAGTTGTGCGAGTAGATGTTCTGGCCGGCCCGGAACAGCTCCTCCAGCGAGATCACGGTGACCAGCGAGGTGGTCTTCAGCATCGAGATGGTCTCGTTGCCGGTCGGCGGGATGATCACCCGCATCGCCTGCGGCAGCACGATCCGGCGCATCGTCTGGCCGCGGCTCATGCCGAGGGCGTGGGCGGCCTCGCTCTGGCCCTCGTCCACCGACTGGATGCCGGCCCGGACGATCTCGGCCATGTAGGCGGCCTCGTTCAGGCCGAGGCCCAGCAGGGCGGCCGTGAAGGTGGGTACCAGGGTGTTGGTGTCCTGGGACCAGAACGCCGGACCGAACGGCACACCGATCGAGATCCGCTGCCACAGCAGCCCCAGGAAGCCCCAGAACACCAGCTGCACCAGGACCGGGGTGCCGCGGAAGACCCAGATGTAGAGGTACGAGCTGCCGGAGAGCAGCGGATTGTGGGAGAGCCGCATGATCGCCAGCAGGATGCCGCCGATCACGCCGATCAGCATCGAGTAGACGGTCAGCTGCAGGGTCACGCCGACGCCGTGGACGATGCTCGGGTGGAAGAGGTAGTGGCCGACGGTCGGCCAGTCGAAGACCGGGTTGGATATCAGGGCGTGGAGCAGCATGGCCAGCAGCACGAGGATGACGACGGCGCCGGCCCAGCGTCCGGGGTGGCGCACCGGCACTGCCTTGATGGTGTCAGGCAGTGCCGGGCGAGCCTCCCCCTGTTTCGTCTGGTTCACGGGAGTGACCTAGGGGGTGAGAGGGCGGGCGGTTTCAGCTGACGGCGCCGTTGACCACGGACTTGGTGATCGCCCCGGCCTGGACGCCCCACTTCTGCAGGATCTGCGCGTAGGTGCCGTCGTCGATCAGCGACTGGATGGCGCCCTGGATCGCCGGGGTCAGCGGGGAGCCCTTGGCGACCACCGCGCCGTACGGGGCGGTGTCGGTGGTGTCGCCGACCTTCTCCAGCTGCCCGCTGATCTTGATCGCGTAGTCGACCACCGGGGAGTCGGCGAGCATCGCGTCGTCGCGGCCGGCGACCAGCGCGTTGGTGACGTCGGTCTGCAGGTCGAACTTGTCGCCGTCGTTCGGGATGGTCGGCTTGCCGGCCTTCTGGCAGGCCGGGTTGAGGGTGTTCTTGATCTCGTCGGCCTGGGTGGTACCGGTCTGCACGGCGACCTTCTTGCCGCACAGGTCGGTGGCCGAGATCTTGTTCGGGTTGCCCTTCTTCACCGCCATGGAGGTGCCCGCGGTGAAGTAGGTGACCATGTCGACGGTCGCCTCGCGGTCCTTGCTGTCGGTGAAGGAGCTCATGCCGAGCTGGAACTTGTTCGACTGGATGCCCGGGATGATCGCGGTGAACTGGGAGTCCTGGACGTCGGCCTTCAGGCCCAGCTTGGCCGCGATGGCGCCGGCCAGGTCGACGTCCATGCCCTGGATGTGGCCGCTGTCGTCCTTGAACTCATTGGGCGCGTAGGAGGCGTCGACGCCGACCACCAGCTTGCCGCTGGACTTGACCGCGGCCGGCAGCCGGGCGGCCAGCGAGGGAACGGCGGTCGGGGACGTGATCGAGCCGGACGACGAGCCGGACGACGAGCCGGACGACGAGGAGGTGCTGCTGGTGCTGCTGGTACTGCTGCAACCGGTGACCGCCAGGCTGCCGGCGATCAGCACGGAGCCTAAGGCGGCGAGGCGGGTGCGGTGAGTGCGGACGACGCTCATGTGCGGGGGCCTCCTGTGAGAGGGTCAGGCGGATCTGCCGCGGTGACGGGGTGTGAGCGGGCGGGCCACCCTCCGCCGAGGTGGTGCAGGAGATCCTGCCACCACCGAACTGTTGAGCGGAGCACCAGTGAGATCAAAAATGCGTAACGGGAGCTGCCGATCCTGGTGCGTTTCGCCTGAGCAGGCTCTGATCGGCGGTCCGCCGGCGGCTGCGGGGCGACGTGGCCTTCGTCTCTCCAGGCCGGTCTGCCGGGGTTCAGGGCACTGTGTCAGAATCACCTATCGGGTGACCCCCGATACCAGCCAGTAACCAACGGCTCGCCACAGAGCCGGGGTGTCGAGGACCGGAAGTCGATGACGCCGACTCCGTATCCGCGGCGCCGAAGCGTCGTGCGGACCGTAGCGCGCAGCTACATCCCCAAAAAATCCCTCATAGAGGGCGACCCGCTGGCGGCCGCCTGACCACCCGGCTCCGGGCCCGCTCGCGCGGGTCCCCGGTGTTTCAGCGTCCCCCGGAACGGTCATCGGCCATCGGCTGTCGCCCTCGCTGATCTAATGACGAAGAGGTCATCGTGGCAGCGGAGATCATTCACCCTCGTTCCTCGGATCCCGAGGATCCGGTCGACGCCGTGTTCGCGCTCCATCGGGGCGGCAAGATGGCGGTCGCCGCGACCGTGCCGTTGCGCGACGCGGACGACCTGTCCCTCGCCTACACCCCCGGCGTGGCCCGGGTCTGTACCGCCATCGCCGAGCAGCCGGAGCTCGTCCACGACTACACCTGGGTCGCCAACACGGTCGCGGTGGTCACCGACGGCACCGCCGTGCTGGGCCTGGGCGACATCGGCCCGGCCGCCTCGCTCCCGGTGATGGAGGGCAAGGCGATCCTGTTCAAGCAGTTCGGCGGCGTGGACGCGGTGCCGATCGCGCTGAACTGCACCGGCGTCGACGAGATCGTCGAGACCGTGATCCGGTTGGCCCCGTCGTTCGGCGGCGTCAACCTGGAGGACATCTCGGCGCCGCGCTGCTTCGAGATCGAGCGCCGGCTCCAGGAGGCGCTGGACATCCCGATCTTCCACGACGACCAGCACGGCACCGCGATCGTCACCACCGCCGCGCTGTGGAACGCGGCCCGGGTGACCGACCGGAAGATCGGCGACCTGCGCGCGGTCATCTCCGGCGCCGGCGCGGCCGGCATCGCGATCGCCAAGATGCTGGTGGCCGCCGGGATCGGCGACGTGGCGCTGTGCGACCGCCGCGGCGTGGTCCACCAGGGCCGCGAGGACCTCACCGACGTCAAGGCGGAGATCGCCGCGCTCACCAACAAGAGCGGCCGGACCGGCTCGCTGGCCGACGCGCTGGCCGGCGCGGACGTCTTCATCGGCGTCTCCGGCGGGACCGTGCCGGAGGAGGTCGTGGCCACCATGGCGCCGGGTTGCTTCATCTTCGCGATGGCCAACCCCAACCCGGAGATCCACCCCGAGGTGGCGCACAAGTACGCCTCGGTGGTCGCCACCGGCCGCTCCGACTTCCCCAACCAGATCAACAACGTGCTGGCCTTCCCCGGCATCTTCGCCGGCGCGCTCTCGGTGCGGGCCTCGCGCATCACCGAGGGCATGAAGCTGGCCGCCGCCGAGGCACTGGCCGGCGTGGTGGCCGAGGAGCTGACGCCGCAGAAGGTGATCCCCTCGCCGTTCGACGCGCGAGTGGCCCCCGCGGTCAGCAAGGCGGTCGCCGAGGCGGCCCGCCAGGAGGGCGTCGCCCGGATCTGATGATCCGACCGGCTGACGCCCCGTCGGCAGCGGGCCCGGGACACGCGGTGGAGGTCACACTCCGGCGTGGTTCCGGGCCCCGCCCGTCGGCGGCTAGTGTCCGGACCATGTTCGCCGCCTACGCCGCCCGAATCGACCCCGACGATCCCCTGGCCGGACTCGAACTCGGGGAGCTCCCCGAGCCCGAGGCGCGCCCGGGCTGGAGCGTGGTGACCGTCAAGGCCGCCTCGCTCAACCACCACGACCTCTGGTCGCTGCGCGGCGTGGGCCTGCCCGCCGAACGGCTGCCGATGATCCTGGGCTGCGACGCGGCCGGGATCGACGAGCACGGCAACGAGGTGGTCATCCACTCGGTGATCGGCCAGAGCGGCCACGGGGTCGGCCCCGACGAGCCGCGCTCCATCCTGACCGAGCGCTACCAGGGCACCTTCGCGCAGCGGGTCGCGGTGCCCACCTGGAACCTGCTGCCCAAGCCGGCCGAGCTCTCCTTCGAGGAGGCCGCCTGCCTGCCCACCGCCTGGCTCACGGCCTACCGGATGCTCTTCACCAACGCCGGGGTGACCCCGGGCCAGACCGTGCTGGTGCAGGGCGCCGGCGGCGGGGTGGCCACCGCGCTGATCGTCCTCGGCAAGGCCGCCGGGCTGCGGGTCTGGGTCACCGGGCGGGACGCGGCCAAGCGGGACCGGGCGCTGGCGCTGGGCGCCGACGCGGTCTTCGAGAGCGGCGCCCGGCTGCCCGAGCGGGTGCACGCGGTGATGGAGACGGTCGGCGCGGCCACCTGGTCGCACTCCGTCAAGGCGCTCCGCCCCGGCGGCACCATCGTGATCTCCGGTGCCACCTCGGGCCCGAACCCCAAGGCCGCCGAGCTGAACCGGATCTTCTTCCTGGAGCTCAAGGTGGTGGGCTCCACCATGGGCACCAAGGAGGAGCTGGCCGACCTGCTCTCGCTCTGCGCCACCACCGGCATCCGACCGGTGATCGACGCCGTCCACCCGCTCACCGAGGCCCGCGATGCCTTCGCCCGCCTCGCCAAGGGCGACGTCTTCGGCAAGCTGGTGCTGCGGCCCTGAAAGCCGAAGGGCCCGCCTGCCGGCGGGCCCTGACCGCGGCGCTGGTCAGCGCAGCAGGCGGCGCAACTGCTCGGCCGCGCCGGTCAGCACGGCGCGGGCCTCCCAGAGCTGCTCCTCGGTGACCTCGTCCGCGTCCCGAGCGGCGTCCCGCACCTGGTCGCGGAACCGGTCGAGGAGCCGGTCGAGTTCGCGGGCCGGGTCGCCGCCCGGCTCGCTACGGGCCCAGTCGGGGAGGTCCTGCGGGGCCTCCTTGCCGAGGTCCACCTTGGGGGCCTCGGCGGAGCCGGCGCCCCAGCGCGACGGGTCGGCCAACCCGGCCAGCCCGCGGGTGAGTTCGGACAGGCCCTCGGACAGGCCGGTCGGCCAGTCGCCGTTGCCGACGTGCTCGCGGAACTGCTGCTCCACCCGCTTCTTGATCCGCAGCGCCTCCTGCTGGGCCGCCTGGCGGACCGCCTGCGACTGCTCGCGGGCCTTGCGGGCCTCCTCCTTGGCCAGCTTGGCCTGCTCCTTGGCGGCCTTCTCCTGCTCCTTGGCCCGCTTGGCCTGGGCCTTGAACTCGGCGAACTCCTCCTTGGTGCGCTGCCAGCCGGCCGCGTCGGCCCAGCCGGGGCTCTCGGGACGGCGGGCGGTGCGGGCCGCGTTGCGCAGCTCCTCGCGCAGGTCCTTGGCCGAGTCCCGGACGTCCGCCCGGATCGCGTCGGCGAGTTGGGTCACCGAGGCGTCGATCTCCGACTCCAGCTCGGCCAAGTCGGCCTGGCGGCTGAGCAGTTCGTCCCGGCCGGCGTCGGTGATCCGGTAGACCTTGCGGCCGCCCTCGGTGGAGTGCTCCACCAGGCCTTCCCCCTCCAGCTTGGCCAGCCGGGGGTAGACCGTGCCGGCGGAGGGCGCGTAGCGGCCCTGGAAGCGCTCCTCCAGCAGGCGGATCACTTCGTAGCCGTGCCGGGGCGAGTCGGCCAGCAGCTTCAACAGGTAGAGCCGCAGCCGGCCGTGCCCGAAGACGTTACTCATGCTGTGTCACTCCGTCCCGTCCGAACCGTCCGTCAGCTCCTTGACCAGGCTGGGGGTGTCGTCCTCCGGCCGGGCCAGCACCGAGACGGAGCCGGAGACGGTGGTCACCTCCAGCGAGCCGCTGCCCGCGCCGAGGATGCCGGTGAGCCGCTGGCCGCCCCAGGTGCCGCCGAGCTTCAACTCCTCGAAGGCGGTGGAGAACTTGCCGGTGGTGCTGCCCGCCTCGACCTTGGTGTCGGCGGGCCGGGGGAGCCGGATCGCGACGTCGCCGCTGACCGTGTTGGCCCGCACGTCCGCCGGAGCGGCCCCGGTGAGGTCCAGGGTGACCACGCCGCTGACCGTGTTGGCGCGGACCGTGGTGGCGGTGCCGGCCACCACCGTCAGGTCGCCGTTGACCGTCTTGAGCTTCAGCTCGCCGCCGACCGACTGGGCGTCCACGTCGCCGGAGACCGAGTTGGCCTCGGTCTTGCCGCCCAGCCCGACCAGGGTGGTGGCGCCGGTGATCGCGTACACCGCGGTGTCGGTCTGCAGGCCGGAGACGGTGGTGTCGGCGGAGACCGAGCCCAGCTTCACCACGGCATCGGCCGGCAGGGTCAGCGTGACCACGGCGCGGGACTTGCGCTTGCGCTTGAGGGAGGAGACCAGGTCCTTGAACCCGTCCTTGATCGCGTCCATCGTCTTCAGCTGGCCGCCGAAGCCGAAGTCGTTCCAGGAGAGGTGCTGGTAGGTCACCGTCAGCACCCCGTCGACCAGGCTGACCTGCAGCGGCTCACCCTTGAGCTCGGTGACCTCGATCCGGGCCGGGCCCTCGGCGGCCACCACGTTGAGCGCGCCGGCGATCATCCGCACCTGCGCCGACTGCACCGGCTCGTCCAGGACGATGCTGTCGGGCTCGCTGACCGTCCACTGGTTCATCGAAAGTCCTCCCGTTGGCTGGGCGCCGTCGTACGCTGGAGTGGCGACGATCCGGCAAGTCGCGATGTATCGCGTCTTTCGAGAAACACGATATATCGCGTGGCGGTGGAGTCAAGTGCTTCGCCGCGCCGAATTGCGAAGGGCCCGGGAGGCGGTTGCCTCCCGGGCCCTCGTGCGTCGTGCCGCGCGGGTCAGTCGTCGTCCTCGTCGTCCAGCCGGGCCAGCCAGGTGGCCAGCCGCTCGACGGGGACCTCGAAGTCGGGGTTGAGGTCGACGAACGTGCGCAGCTGCTCGGCCAGCCACCCGAGGGTGACCTCCTCCTCGCCGCGCCGGCTCTCCAGCTCCTCGATGCCGCGGTCGGTGAAGTACACGGTTCTGCTCCGGAAATCTGGGGGTCGGGCTACCTGGTCAGGATAGACGCGCTCAGCTGCCGCCCTGCCAGGTGCTCACCGAGAGCTTGACCTCGCCGGTCTGCTCGTCGGCCGCCTCGATCGCGGCGATCGCGATGTCATGCGTCGAGCGGTCCCGGACGCAGAGCAGCCGGCCGGCACCGGCGTGGCCGAAGGTCAGGTCGGAGTCGGGGTGGGTGTCGATGGCGGTGTTGCACTGGCCGGGCGTCACCGAGGGGTCCGTGATCACCGCGAAGTCCGAGTCGTCGTCACCGTCGCTCACGAAGGTGTTGGCCCGACTGCCGCCGGCGCCGCCGGTGTTGTGCAGCCCCAGCACCCACTTGCCGCTGGTGCCGGAGGCGATCAGCTTGCCCGCGGTCAGGTCCACCCGGTAGGCCTCGCTGGAGTACTCGGCGGCCGGGATGTCCAGCTCCACCTTGCTCACCAGTGGCGTCCAGCCGGTCGGTCCGCCGGTGGCCGACACCCCGTCGCTGGGCGTGTCGGTGCTGTCGGGCCCGGTCGGGGCGGTCACCGGGGAGTCGCCGGCGGGCGGTGTCGTCGGGGCGTCCACCGCCTGCTGCTGCCCGCTGCCGGAGTTGCCGGAGGAGCTGCCCGCCTTCGGGCCCGAGTCGCCCCGGGAGAGCAGCACGCCCACCAGCGCGCCGCCGAGCGCCATCACCAGGGCGACCGTCAGCAGGGTCCTCCAGGACACCCCGCGGCGCTTCCCGGCCGGTGCCAGTCCCGGTGCGGGCAGCTGCACGGTCGGCTGCGGCTGCGGCTGCGGCTGCGGTGGCGGGAGCGGGGCGGTGAACGCCTCGGCGCCCGGGGGTGGCAGCGCAGGGCCTGACGGAGGCTCAACCACCGTGACGGGCACGGTCGGTGGCGCCATGGCGGGTACGGGCGGAGCGCTCGGCATCGGCGGTGCGGTCGGCACCGCCGGCTGCGGCCGCGGCGGCGTGCGCGGCAGGTCCGAGCGCCGGGTGATCTCGGCGCTCACCGGCAACGGCAGCCAGTTGTCGGCGAACCGCAGCTGCCCGCCCACCGCCGGGTGCTCCCGGGCCACCTCGATGATCTCGGCGGGCTTCGGGCGCTCCTCGGGCGACTTGGCCAGGCAGCGCAGCAGCAGCTCGCGCAGCTCGGCCGGCACGCCCGCCAGGTCCGGCTGCTCGTGCACCACCCGGTAGAGCACCGCGGTCTCCGGCCCCTCGCCGAACGGCGGCACCCCGCTCGCCACGTAGGCGGTCAGCGCGCCGAGCGCGAAGACGTCGGTGGCCGGGGTGATCGCGCCGCCCTGGGCCTGCTCGGGTGCCATGAAGGCGGGCGAGCCGATCCGGTAGCCGGTGCCGGTCAGCGCGGTGGCGTCGGCGGCCCGCGCGATGCCGAAGTCGATCACCCGGGGCCCGTCCGCGGCCACCAGCACATTGGCCGGCTTGAGGTCGCGGTGCACCACGCTGACGCTGTGGATCGCCTGCAGCGCCTCGGCTATGCCGCCCAGCAGCAACAGCACCGTGCGCACCGGCAGCGGGCCGTGCTCGCGCACCACCTGCTGCAGCGAGGGGCCCGGCACGTACGCGGTGACCAGCCAGGGAGCGTCGGCGGCCGTGCCGGAGTCGATCACCTGGGCGGTGTAGAGGCCGTGGATCCGCTGGGCGTTGGCCACCTCCTGGCCGAACCGGCGGCGGAACTCCGAATCCTCGGCGAACTCGGGCCGGACCACCTTGAGCGCCACCGGCCGGCCGCCCGGCGTGTACGAGAGGTAGACCCGGCCCATGCCGCCGGCGCCCAGTCGGGCGAACAGCCGGTACCCGGCCACCTCGTCCGGATCGCCCGGCAGCAGCGGCTGGAAGACCGGGGGCGGGGGCATGGCGGAACGCGACTGATCGGCAGGCATGGCGCAGACATTAGCGAAGGGCCCGCTCCATGATCGGAGCGGGCCCTTCACCGTTGCTGACGTGGTGTCAGCGGCTGTCACCTCAGATCGCGAAGACCTCGTCGAGCACGGCCTGCTGCTCGACCGCGTGGCGCTTGGCCGAGCCGACCGCCGGGGCCGAGGCCGCCTGACGGGCCACCCGGCGCAGGCGGGCGGCGCCGGCCTTGCGGCCGATCACCACGTCCAGGTGGTCGACCAGGTTCATCGCGATGAACGGCCAGGCGCCCTGGTTGGCCGCCTCCTCCTGGGCCCAGACGAACTGGACGTCCTCGCCGTAGCGGGCCAGCTCCTCCTGGAGCTCCGCGATCGGCAGCGGGTAGAGCCGCTCGACCCGGACGATCGCCGTGTCGGTGACGCCGCGCTCGGTGCGGGCCGCCTCCAGGTCGTAGTAGAACTTGCCGGCGGTGATGACCACCTTGCGCACGTTCTTCGGGTCCACCGTGGTGTCGCCGACCACCGGGCGGAACGAGCCGGAGGTGAACTCCTCGGCCGAGCTGGCCGCCGCCTTCAGACGCAGCATCGACTTCGGGGTGAAGACGACCAGCGGCTTGTGGTGCGGATTGTGCACCTGCCAGCGCAGCAGGTGGAAGTAGTTCGACGGCAGCGTCGGCATCGCGACCGTCATGTTGTTGTCCGCGCACAGCTGCAGGAAGCGCTCCGGGCGGGCGGACGAGTGGTCCGGGCCCTGGCCCTCCATGCCGTGCGGCAGCAGCAGGGTGACACCGGAGTGCTGGCCCCACTTCTGCTCGGCCGAGGCGATGTACTCGTCGACGACGGTCTGCGCGCCGTTGACGAAGTCACCGAACTGCGCCTCCCACATGACCAGCGCGTTCGGGCGGGTCAGCGAGTAGCCGTACTCGAAGCCCATCGCCGCGTACTCGGACAGCAGGCTGTCGTAGACGGTGAACCGGGCCTGGTCCTCGGTCAGGTACAGCAGCGGGGTGTAGTCCTCGCCGGTGACCCGGTCGATCAGCACCGCGTGGCGCTGGCCGAAGGTGCCGCGGCGGCTGTCCTGGCCGGCCAGGCGGACCGGGTGGCCCTCCATCAGCAGCGAGCCGATGGCGAGCATCTCGCCGGTGGCCCAGTCGATGGTGTTGTCCTCGATCGAGGCGGCGCGGCGCTGCAGCTGCGGCAGCAGGCGCGGGTGCACGGTCAGCCACTCGGGCAGGTTGGTCTGCGAGGCGGCGATCCGCTTGACCATCTCCTGCGAGATGCCGGTCTGGATGTTGACCGGGAAGTCCGCCACCGGGCGGCCGGCCGGGGCCGCGGCCTGGGCGCCGGCCGCGTCGCGGACCTCGGCGAAGACCTTCTCCAGCTGGCCCTGGAAGTCCTGGAGCGCCTGCTCCGCCTCTTCCATGGTGATGTCGCCGCGACCGATCAGGCCCTCGGTGTAGAGCTTGCGCACCGAGCGCTTCTTGTCGATCAGGTCGTACATCAGCGGCTGGGTGAACGACGGGTTGTCGGCCTCGTTGTGACCGCGGCGGCGGTAGCAGATGAGGTCGATCACGACGTCCTTGTGGAACGCCTGGCGGAACTCGAAGGCGAGCCGCGCGACGCGGACCACGGCCTCCGGGTCGTCGCCGTTGACGTGGAAGATCGGGGCCTCGATCATCCGCGCCACGTCGGTGCAGTACGTGGAGGAACGGCTGGAGGCCGGGGCGGCGGTGAAGCCGACCTGGTTGTTCACCACGATGTGCACGGTGCCGCCGGTGCGGTAGCCGCGCAGCTGCGACATGTTCAGGGTCTCCGCGACCACGCCCTGGCCGGCGAAGGCCGCGTCGCCGTGGATCTGGATCGGCAGCACCGGGAAGGTGGTGCCGCCCTGGTCCAGGATGTCCTGCTTGGCCCGGGCGATGCCCTCGACCACCGGGTCCACCGTCTCCAGGTGGGACGGGTTGGCGGCCAGCGACACCTTGATGGTCTCGCCGTCCAGGCCGGTGAAGGTGCCCTCGGAGCCCAGGTGGTACTTGACGTCACCGGAGCCGTGCATCGACTTCGGGTCCAGGTTGCCCTCGAACTCGCCGAAGATCTTGCCGTACGGCTTGCCGACGATGTTGGCCAGCACGTTGAGGCGGCCGCGGTGCGCCATGCCGATCACGGCCTCGTCGAGGCGGTGCTCGGCGGCGGAGTCGATGGTGGCGTCGAGCAGCGGGATCAGCGACTCGCCGCCCTCCAGCGAGAACCGCTTCTGGCCGACGTACTTGGTCTGCAGGAAGGTCTCGAAGGCCTCCGCGGAGTTCAGCCGGCGCAGGATGCGCAGCTGCTCCTCGCGCTCCGGCTTGGTGTACGGCTTCTCCAGGCGCTCCTGCAGCCACTTGCGCTGCTTCGGGTCCTGGATGTGCATGTACTCGATGCCGACGGTGCGGCAGTAGGTGTTGCGCAGCAGGCCGAGGATGTCGCGCAGCTTCATCATCTTCTGGCCGCCGAAGCCGCCGACCGCGAAGTCGCGCTCCAGGTCCCACAGGGTGAGGCCGTGCGTGGTGACGTCCAGGTCGGGGTGCTTGCGCTGCTTGTACTCCAGCGGGTCGGTGTCGGCCATCAGGTGGCCGCGGACCCGGTAGGAGTGGATCAGTTCCATCACCCGGGCGGTCTTGTTGACCTCGTCCTCGTGGGTGGCGGCGACGTCGGTGGCCCAGCGGACCGGCTCGTACGGGATCCGCAGCGACTCGAAGACCTCGTCGTAGAAGCCGTGCTCGCCCAGCAGCAGCTGGTGGATCGCGCGCAGGAACTCGCCGGAGGCGGCACCCTGGATGACCCGGTGGTCGTAGGTCGAGGTCAGCGTCATGATCTTGGAGACGCCGAGGCGGGACAGGGTCTCCTGGGAGCTGCCCTGGAACTCCGCCGGGTACTCCATCGCGCCGACGCCCAGGATGGTGCCCTGGCCCTGCATCAGGCGCGGGACCGAGTGCACGGTGCCGATGCCGCCCGGGTTGGTCAGCGAGACCGTGACCCCGGTGAAGTCCTCCATGGTCAGCTTGTTGGCGCGGGCCCGGCGGACGATGTCCTCGTAGGCCTGCCAGAAGCCGAAGAAGTCGAGGGTCTCGGCCTTCTTGATGGCCGCGACCACCAGCTGGCGGTCACCGTTCGGCTTCACCAGGTCGATGGCCAGACCGAGGTTGACGTGGTCCGGCTTCACCAGGAAGGACTTGCCGTCCTTGACCTGGTAGCTGTGGTTCATCCCGGGATTGGCCTTGATCGCCTGCACCATGGCGTAGCCGATCAGGTGCGTGAACGAGACCTTGCCACCGCGGGCGCGCTGCAGGTGGTTGTTGATGACGATGCGGTTGTCGATCAGCAACTTGGCCGGCACGGCGCGCACCGAGGTCGCGGTCGGAACCTCGAGGGAGGCGTCCATGTTGGTGGCGACGGCCTTGGCCGGGCCACGCAGCGGGACCAGCTCGGGGCCCGTGCTCTGCGCCGCGGGGGCGGCCGGCGCGGCGGCGGCCTTGGGCGCGGCCGGCGGGGCTGCCAGCGGAGCGGCCGCGGCAGGTGCGGCGGCCGCCGGAGCGGGCGCAGCTGCCGGGGCGGCGGCGGGGGCAGCCGGCGCCGGAGCGGCAGCGGCAGCAGCAGGGGCAGGGGCGGCGACGGGGGTCGGCACGGAGCCGACCGGGGTCACGGCCTGGGTCACTGAGGTCACCTCGGTACCGGGCTTGTAGTCGGCGAAAAAGTCCCACCAGGCTCGGTCGACCGAGTTCGGATCCTGGAGGTACTGCTGGTAGATCTCGTCGACGAGCCACTCATTGGGGCCGAAGCCAGTGGAGCTTGCCGAGCTGTTGGGGGTTTCAGGGGACTGTGGCGACACGGCGGCAACCGCCCTCTTCCGCTTCCTTTTGGGATGTTTGGACAGCGGGGATTAAGGCTACGCCCCTGACGAGTGATCGCGCAGTCCCCGGGGGGTCGGCGTCGCCCAGATCACAGTCCTTTGAGCGGATTTGGCCGGAAGAACGCGTTAGAAGAGCGCTTCCGCAGGGAAGAGGATGACGCCTTCTGGCCGGTTAAAACAGTATGAAACCGGACAAAAGTCCCGCCGATTGACCGTTTGTGGCCGATCAACTGCTGTCGACCGCCGAGATGTCCCAATTGTGTGACAAAGCTGGCCGGGGTGGACAGATCGTGTCCTCGGCGTGTCCGCCGCGGCAGGATTCGTGACGGCCGTGGCGGCGGTCACAGCCGCGGGTGCGGCACCGAGGTCGCGTCGCCCGGCAGCACCACCTGGATCAGGCAGCCGCTGCCGCCGTCGCCCACCGCGATCCGGCCGCCGTGCAGATCCACCGCCCAGCGGGCGATCGCCAGACCGAGCCCGGTGCCGCCGTCGCTGCCCGGGCCCTGCGCGGTCGCGGTGCCGGACCTGCTGAAACGGTCGAACACCCGGGTGCGGTCCTGCACCGGGATGCCGGGCCCCTGGTCCTCCACCTCCAGCAGCAGGGCGTGCGCCCCGTCGCCGGCCCGGGCCCGCACCGTGACTAGGCCGTCCGCCGGGGAGTGCTTGCAGGCGTTGTCCACCAGATTGGCCACCACCTGGTGCAACCGCTCCGGGTCGGCCACCGCGGTCAGGCCCTCGGGCTGCACGTCCAGGCGCAGCCGCACGTCGTCCCGGCGGCTCCAGGCGCCGCCGGAGGTCGCGCCGTCCACGGTCAGCCCGCGCAGCACCCCGGCCAGGAACGGGGCCACCTCGAACTCCCGGGCGTCCAGCGGCACCACGCCGTCGTCCAGCTTGGACAGGTCGAGCAGATGGGTGACCAGCCGGCCGAGCCGCTCGGTCTGCTCCAGGGCCGCGCCCAGGGTGGCGGCGTCCGGCGGCACCACGCCGTCCACCATGTTCTCCAGCACCGCCTGCAGCGCCGCGATCGGCGTGCGCAGCTCGTGCGACACATTGGCCACCAGCTCCCGGCGGTGCCGGTCGGCGGCCTCCAGATCGGCGGCCATCCGGTTGAAGGTGGCCGCCAGCTCCCCGATCTCGTCCCGGGAGGCGGCCTTGACCCGGCGGCTGTAGTCGCCGCCGGCCATCGCCCGGGCCGCCGCGGTCATCTCACGCAGCGGAGCGGTCAGGGTGTGCGCCATGACCTGCATGAAGAGCAGGGAGGCGATCACCGAGAAGACCAGGATCACCCGCACCTGGGTCTCGGAGTGGATCGCGATCACCATCAGGCCGGTGGCGATGGCCACCGCGATGATGACCAGCAGGCCCAGCTTGCCCTTGATGGAGCGGGCCGGGTCGAGTGGTCGGACCGCACGCCACAGGCGCGCGGTGAACCGGGCCGGTCGGCCCCGCCGCGTGGCCGGGTCGTCGGGCTCGGTGCTACTGCTCGTCATCGGTACTTGGTTTCCGTGTCCTGTGCGCCCCCGTGGCCCCCCCAGGTCCGGCATCGCACTCCGGGTGACGTCCAGCGGCCCGGGTGCGCGGCCGTCAGCCCACGGGCGCCTCGAGCGCGTAGCCCACGCCGTGCACGGTGCGGATCCAGGTCGCGCCGATCTTCCGGCGCAGCGCCTTGACGTGGCTGTCGACGGTCCGGGTGCCGGACGCGTCGGTCCAGTCCCAGACCTCGGCGAGCAGCTGCTCGCGGGTGAGCACCGCGCGCGGCTGGGCGGCCAGGCAGGCCAGCAGGTCGAACTCGGTGGGCGTCAGGTGCACATCGCCCGAGCCCAGCCGGACCCGGCGCTGCACGTGGTCGATCTCCAGTTCGCCGAACCGCAGGCTGCCCAGCGCCGGGGTCCGGGCCGCCTGCTGGGCCCGCTCGACCCGGCGCAGCAGCACGTTCACCCGGGCCGCGAGCTCACGCATCGAGAACGGCTTCGTCATGTAGTCGTCGGCGCCCACGCCGAGGCCGACCAGCAGGTCCGTCTCGTCGTCACGGGCGGTCAGCATCAGCACCGGGACCGGGCGCTGCGCCTGGATCCGGCGGCAGACCTCCAGCCCGTCGAAGCCGGGCAGCATGATGTCGAGCACCACGAGGTCGGGCTGCCAGGTGTGGAAGCCGTCCACCGCGCCGGGGCCGTCGTGTGCGACGGCCACCTTGAAGCCCTCCGCGCCCAGCCGGGCCGCGATCGACTCGGCGATGGTGGGTTCGTCCTCCACCACCAGGACGCGTCGCTGTGCGATCACACCGCTCGTACCGGTGTCCTGTTGAATTTCTGTCACGGTCACGCCACCGCCCCCAGGGCCTGCGGGCCGCCACCTGTGGGAGTAGCGCGCCCGCTCGTAGTCTTGGTTCCGTCGTTAGTGTGTTCGTCCGTGCCGAGGCGTCCCGGGTTCCGCCGTCCCGGCCGGGTGGCGGCAGGGCCGCCGGTCCGACAAGAGGACACCTCGCAGCGTACGGACCGGGGCCGAACCCCGACAGGCTGACCGCGGATTTCCGCGGGCACCGGTCGGCGCGCACGCCCCGGATTGGGTACGGGGCGCTACCTTACCCGTCCATGTCGTCTGGCGGTAACGGTGTGTATGCGCGAACCCGGCAGTCGCCCGTAAGCTCGCAATCGCGGGTGCATTGGTCCGGACCAACTTCTGAACTGCCGTTACAGGCAGGGCGACTGCGTTCTCACCTGACTCTCAGGGCAGCACCGTACCGTGGACGGATCCGGCCGTTGATGGCACGGTGTGCACGCGCAGCGAGCGCGGCCGCCCCGGCCCTGCTGCGTGGACCGGAGCGAACGGCCCGGAACGGAGGCGACATGGCTGGAGAGCGGTGGTCCGGGCGTACGCCGGTGGCGCCGCACGCCGGTCTGCGGCTCGGCCTGCGGTCCGGCCCGCTGCAGTGGGCGCTGGACCGGCTGCCCACGCCCCGGCGCAACCCCTTCACGCTGCTCTATCTGGCCGTGCTGGCCGGCACCACCCTCCTCGCCCGGGACACCGACCCGGCGCTGGTGCACCGGCTGCAGGAACTGTCCAGCACCGACGGCCACCACCTGCTGCGGGCCCCCGTCCGCTCGCTGCTGCTCAGCGGCCTGTGGGTGGCCGGACCCGACTGGCTGCCCTATCTATGGGGCTTCGCCTTCATCCTGGCGCCGCTGGAGCGGCTGGTCGGCTGGCGGCGGGCGATCGGGGTGTTCGCGACCGGCCACGTGATCGCGACGCTGCTCTCCCAGGGTGTGGTGGCCGCCCTGGTGGCGACCGGGCACGCGGACCGGGGGCTGCTGGACGAGCTGGACATCGGGGTCAGTTACGGCCTGCTGGCGAGCCTCGGGGCGCTCGCCGGGCAGTTCCGCCGACCCGGGCGGCTGCTCACGCTGGCCGGCGGCGTGCTGCTGGTCGCCCACCAGATGCAGAGCGACCCGGACCTGGTCACCGCCATCGGGCACCCCGCCGCGCTGCTGGTCGGCATCGCGCTCTGGTGGCCGCTGCGCCGTCCGGTGCGCCGCCGGCGGTGGCCGTGGCGCCGGGGTGCGGCCGGGGTCGAGGGCGGCGCGGTCGGGCAGCCGAAGCCGGCCGCCAAGCCGCTGCTCGACCAGGCCTGACCTGCCCCTTCCGTGATCGCTCAGAGCGAACAAATACCGGGGAACAATCGGAGCTCGCCAAGCCTTAGTCATCTCGACTCAAGTTCACTGACTGGGGAGAGATCATGGCATCGATGTCCGCTTCGCTCACTCTGCCCGTGCTGCCGCTCGACGACGAGGTGGTCCTGCCGGGCATGGTGGTGCCGCTGGACCTCAAGGACACCGAGGTGCGGGCCGCCGTCGAGGCCGCCCGTGCGGCCGCCCGCTCGGTGAACGGCGGCAAGCCGCAGGTGCTGCTGGTGCCTCGGCTGGACGGCTCGTACGCGGCGGTCGGCACGCTGGCCACCGTCGAGCAGGTCGGCCGGCTGGCCGACGGCGAGCCCGCCGCGCTGGTCCGGGCGGTCCGCCGGGTGCGGATCGGCGCCGGCACCACTGGTCCGGGCGCCGCGCTCTGGGTGGAGACCACGGAGTTCAAGGAGTCCTCGATGGAGCTGCCGGTGGCCGGCCGGGCCGCCGAGCTGATGAAGGAGTACAAGGCGGTCTCCACCGAGTGGCTGCGCAAGCGCGGCGCTTGGCAGATCGTCGATCGGGTGGCCGCCATCGAGGGCGTCGGCGAGCTGGCCGACAACATCGGCTACGCGCCGTTCGCCGGCGCAGAGCAGAAGCTCAAGGTGCTGCTGGAGGCCGACCAGGTGGCCCGCCTGGAGTACGCGTTGCAGCTGATGAAGGACCACCTCGCCGAGGAGGAGGTCAACGACACCATCCGCAAGGACGTCGAGGAGGGCGTCGCCAAGCAGCAGAAGGAGTTCCTGCTCCGCCGCCAGCTGGAGGCGGTGCGCAAGGAGCTCGCCGAGCTGAACGGCGAGTCGGTGGACGAGGAGGGCGACTACCGCGCCCGGGTCGAGGCCGCCGACCTGCCCGCGAAGGTCCGCGAGGCGGCCCTCAAGGAAGTGGACAAGCTGGAGCGGTCCAGTGATCAGTCGCCGGAGGGCTCCTGGATCCGCACCTGGCTGGACACCGTGCTTGAGCTGCCCTGGAACGAGCGCAGCGAGGACAACTACGACATCGCCGGCGCCCGCGCGGTGCTGGACGCCGACCACTCCGGCCTGGCCGATGTGAAGGACCGGATCGTCGAGTACCTGGCGGTCCGCAAGCGCCGGGCCGACCAGGGGCTCACCCTGGTCGGCGGGCGGCGCGGCGGCGCGGTGCTGGCCCTGGTCGGCCCGCCGGGGGTCGGCAAGACCTCGCTCGGCGAGTCGGTGGCGCGTGCCATGGGCCGCCAGTTCGTCCGGGTGGCGCTCGGCGGCGTCCGCGACGAGGCCGAGATCCGCGGCCACCGGCGCACCTACGTCGGCGCGCTGCCCGGCCGGATCGTGCGGGCCATCAAGGAGGCCGGCTCGATGAACCCGGTGGTGCTGCTGGACGAGATCGACAAGGTCGGCTCGGACTACCGCGGCGACCCGGCGGCGGCCCTCCTCGAGGTGCTGGACCCGGCGCAGAACCACACCTTCCGGGACCACTACCTGGAGGTCGAGCTCGACCTGTCCGACGTGGTCTTCCTGGCCACCGCCAATGTGCTGGAGGCCATCCCGGAGCCGCTGCTGGACCGGATGGAGCTGGTCCGGCTGGACGGCTACACCGAGGACGAGAAGGTCGTGATCGCCCGCGACCACCTGCTGCCCCGGCAGCTGGAGCGGGCCGGGCTGTCCGCCGAGACCGTCACGGTGAGCGAGGCGGCGCTGCGCAAGCTGGCCGGCGAGTACACCCGCGAGGCCGGCGTGCGCACCCTGGAGCGCTCGGTGGCCCGGATCCTGCGCAAGGTGGCCGCGCAGAGCGAGCTGGGCCAGCGCGAGCTGCCCACCGCGATCGACGTGGCCGACCTGCGCGCCCTGATCGGCCGGCCGCACCACACCCCGGAGGCGGCCCAGGAGCCGGCCGAGCGCCGCACCGCGGTGCCCGGCGTGGCCACCGGCCTGGCGGTCACCGGCGCGGGCGGCGACGTCCTCTACATCGAGGCCTCGCTGGCCGATGGCGAGACCGGCTCCACCGGCCTCACCCTGACCGGCCAGCTGGGCGACGTGATGAAGGAGTCGGCGCACATCGCGCTCTCCTACCTGCGCTCGCGCGGCGCGGAGCTGGAGCTGCCGGTGACCGGCCTGCGGGAGCGCGGCATCCACCTGCACGTGCCCGCCGGCGCGGTGCCGAAGGACGGCCCGAGCGCCGGGATCACCATGACCACCGCGCTCGCCTCGCTGCTCTCCGGCCGCAAGGTGCGCACCGATGTGGCGATGACCGGCGAGGTCTCGCTCACCGGTCGGGTGCTGCCCATCGGCGGGGTCAAGCAGAAGCTGCTCGCCGCCGACCGGGCCGGCATCACCATGGTGATCATCCCCAAGCGCAACGAGCCCGACCTGGACGACGTCCCGGCCGAGGTGCTGGAGCGCCTGACCGTGCACCCGGTCTCCGACGTCCGCGAGGTGCTGGCGCTGGCCCTGGAGCCGGCGGCGGTGCTGTTGGGGGCGGCGGCGTGAGGCCGCACGGTACCGCCGGCTGACCCCACTACCACGTGCCTCCCGCGATCCGCGGGAGGCACGCGCGTGCGGCGGTCCGGGGAGTCGGGTGACGCCGACTCAGGATCCTGTGCGACACTGCGCCAATGCCGTCGCCTACACAGAGAGCCCTGGCCAAGGTGCCGGGGCCGCTGCGTCCCTTCCTGGTGCAGCACCGCAGCCTCGTCAAGTTCCTGCTGGTCGGTGGCACCTGCTTCCTGCTGACCCTGGCGATCAACTACGGGTTGAAGTACACGGTCTGCCAGAACAAGCCGGTGGTGGCGCTGACCGTCGGGACGGCGCTCGCGACGGTGGTCTCCTACCTGCTCAACCGGCAGTGGTCGTTCCGGTCGGAGGGCAGCCACAAGGAGGCGATCCCGTTCATCGTGGTCAGCGCGCTGGCGGTCGGCGTGAACGACCTGCCGCTGCTGGTCAGCCGCTATGTCTTCCACCTGCGCGAGCCCGGCGTCAGCCACTTCACGCAGGAGGTCGCCGACTTCGTCAGCGGCATGATCGTGGGCACCCTGGTGGCGATGGCGTTCCGCTACTGGGCGATGAAGAAGTGGGTCTTCACCAACACCAAGTACCACGAGGCCGAGGACAACGCGGCCGAGCCGCCGGCCCGGGTCGGCTGACCCGCTCGGGTCGCACCGGGCCGCCCGCCGTCGTCGTCAGGCGGTGTCGTCGGATGGGACGGCGCCGCCCGCCGGGCGCAGGGCGACCGCGGCCAGCGTCACCGCCAGGCCCGCCACCGCCCAGGCCGCGAGGACCAGCAGCGGCACGGTGAGGTTGGTGGCGCCGAAGTAGGCGACCGAGCGGGTGGCGTCGGTGCCCGCCCCGTTCGGCAGCCAGGCGCCGATGGCCCGCCAGAACGGCGGCAGCAGCGGCGGCGGGTAGACGCCGCCGGCGCTCGGGTTGCCGAGCACCACGAAGACCAGCACGGCCAGCCCGATGCCGGCGATGCCGAACAGGCACTGCAGGGCCATGGTGGACGCACCGACCGCGAACACCACCAGGCTGCCCACGCCCCACAGGCCCGCGACGCTGCCGGGCAGCGCGTTCAGGACCGGGCCGGTGATCACCGCGCCGCCGAGCCCGGCCGCGATCGAGTAGAGCGCCAGCGCGCCGGTGCGGATCAGGGCGCGCCGGCGGTTGGCGGGGCGGGCGCCGGCGCTGATCCCCAGGATCGACGCCACCAGGTAGCCGCCGACGCACCAGCCGACCACCAGGTAGAACGAGGAGAGCCCCTTGCCGTCCCCGGGGGCGAGCGGCACCACGTCCTCGACCCGCACGGTGCGGCCCTGGCCCTGGTCGAGCGCGGTGACGATCTGCTCCGCGGCGGTGGCCGCGGCCGTGCCGCGCGCGTTGGCCACCAGCAGGGTGTCCTGGGTGCCGGTGGGGTCGACCACCAGCGCGGCGTAGATCTTCTGGTCCTTGATCCGGTCGACGGCGGTGGCCTGGTCGGCGACGGCTACGGGCTTCACCGCGTCGTTCGGCACCTGGCTCAGGGCGCCGATCACCCGGGGTTGCAGCTGCGGTGGCGCCACCACGCCGATCGAGAGCCGGTGGGGCGTCGGATGGTGCAGTGCGCCGACGTACGAGGCGATGAAGCCGAGCTGGAGCAGCAGGGTGCCGATCACCAGGGCGGCGGTGCGGCCGGTGACCGCGTCCTTGAGCTCGCTGATGAATCCCGGCATCGGGCGCCCCCTGGCTCAGATGGGATGAAAAGTATGCCAATCGGACACTTCATGGCAGGATTGCCGCGCCGAGTGGCCCTCCCGCGCCGCAGCGGCGGCCCTGGGCGGCTGGTGGATACTGATCGCGCGCCGGGGGCCGGCGTCATGGCGGTCGACGGGTGGTGGGTGTGAACGAGGATCAGGTGGCGGGCCAGGAAGGCGTCTTCCGGGCGGTGGAGCGCGAGGTGGCGGTGATGTTCCGGCGCGGCCGGGCCCGCTCGGCCGAGATGTCCCGACTGGTCCATCCGCAGCTGGAGGGGGGCATGGCCTACTCGCTGCTGGCGCACCTGTACGACGCCGGCCAGGTCCGGGTCACCGAGGTCGGCTGCCACTTCGGGGTCGGCAAGGCGACCATCAGCCGTCAGATCAAGACGCTGGAGGAGCTCGGACTGGTGACCCGGGAGCCGGATCCGCAGGACGGCCGGGCCTCGCTGGTCTCGCTCACCGAGGAGGGCGCCGCCCGCTACGGCCGGGCCCACGGGGCCCGGCTGGCCTCGTTCCGGGAGATGCTCGCGGGCTGGGAGCCGGCGGAGCTGGGCAGGTTCGCCGAACTGCTGGCCCGCTTCAACGAGTCGGTGGCCGCCGCGCCGCGACTGGCGGACCCGTTCGACTGATGCGGCCGTGGGGGCAGGTCCTCGGGGAAAAGGTTGCCTAGGTCAACTAACAAGAATATGGTAGTTGCCTAAGGCAACCATATGACTCCTGCCCAAGGACCGCCCCCATGACCTCCCCAGCAGCGGCGCGCCGTCATCCGCACGCCAGCGCCCAGGACGACCGCCAGATGACCCACCGGGAGGTGCTGGAGGCGCTCTCCGGCCTGCTCATCGGCCTCTTCGTGGCGGTCCTCTCCTCGACCATCGTCTCCAACGCCCTGCCGACCATCCTCAACGAGCTGCACGGCGGCGAGTCCGCCTACACCTGGGTGATCACGGCAGCGCTGCTGTCGCTCACCGCCTCCACCCCGGTCTGGGGCAAGCTCTCCGACCTGGTGAGCAAGAAGCTGCTGGTGCAGATCGCGCTGGTGATGTACATCGCCTCGTCGGCGCTGGCCGGGCTCTCGCAGAACACCGGTGAGCTGATCGGCTGCCGGGTGCTCCAGGGCATCGGCGCCGGCGGCGTGGTGGCGCTCGGGCAGATCTGCCTGGCGGCGATGGTCCCGCCGCGCGAGCGCGGCCGCTACAGCGGCTACTTCGGCGCCGTCTTCGCCCTGGCCACCATCGGCGGCCCGCTGATCGGCGGGGTCATCGTGGACACCTCCTGGCTCGGCTGGCGCTGGTGCTTCTACGTCGGCATCCCGTTCTCGGTGATCGCCATCGTGGTGCTGCAGCGCACCCTGCACCTGCCGGTGGTCAAGCGGGCCGCGAAGATCGACTACCTGGGCGCGCTGCTGGTCGCCGGCGCGGTGAGCCTGCTGATGGTGTGGATCACCCTGGCCGGCAAGGACTACGCCTGGGGCTCCTGGCAGACCGCGGCCATGGTCGGCGGCGGGCTGCTGCTGGTGCTGCTCTTCGTGCTGACCGAGCGCCGGGCCGCCGAGCCGGTGATGCCGCTCGGCCTGTTCCGGTTCCGCACCGTCAGCCTGGCCGCGGTGGCCAGCGCCTTCGTCGGCATCGCGATGTACGGCACCACGACCTTCCTCAGCCAGTACTTCCAGCTGGCCCGCGACAAGACGCCGACCATGGCCGGCCTGATGACCCTGCCGATGATCCTGGGCCTGGCCGTCTCCTCGGCGGTGGCGGGGCGGCTGATCACCCGCTCCGGCAGGTGGAAGCGCTACCTGGTGGCCGGGACCTTCCTGCTCGCGGTCGGCCTGGCACTGCTCGGCACCGCGCGGGCGAGCACCGGCTACGGCCTGCTCTCGGTCTACATGGCGTGCACCGGCATCGGGCTCGGCCTGACCTCGCAGAACCTGGTGCTGGCCGTCCAGAACACGGTGCCCGCCAAGGAACTGGGCACCGCCAGCTCGACGGTCACCTTCTTCCGCACCATGGGCGGCGCGATGGGCGTCTCCGCGCTGGGCGCGCTGCTCGGCAACCGGGTGACCCACTACCTGGCACAGAACCTGGCGGCCGCGCACCTGCCGTTGCCGGCCGGGTCGGCGGGCGGCGGCGAGCTGCCCGACCTGCACACCCTGCCGGTGCCGGTGGTGCCGCTGGTCGAGGACGCCTTCGGGCACGGCGTCGGCACCGTCTTCCTGTTCGCCGCGCCGGCCGCGCTGCTGGCCTTCCTGGCGGTGCTGTTCATCCGCGAGGTGCCGCTGCGGGCCCGGGCCGCCGCCGAGCAGCCGGCCGCCGCGCCGGTCGCCGAGCGCGCCTGACGGGGTACCAGGGGGCGGACACGTCGAAGGGCCCGCAGGTGGAGACCTGCGGGCCCTTCGACGTGTTCTGCGGCGGGCTCAGCCCGCGATCAGGCTGAGCCCGTACCCGACGGCCGCCGCACAGGCGGCGAAGCAGACGCCCGCGCCGGCCAGCGCCAGCGTGCCGCGGCCAGAGCCAGAGCCAGAGCCAGGGCCAGAGCCAGAGCCAGAGCCCGAGGCGGAGCCGTTGCCGGCGGCGGCGATGGCGGCCTCCCGCTTGGCCAGCGCCACGGTGCCCAGCGCGAAGGCGGCGACCACGGCCACGGTGACCAGGAAGCTGATGCCCGCGGTCTGCCCCAGGGCAGTCCAGTTGATCTTCATGGCTGGCCTCCTCAGGCGGCGACGGTGGTGGTGGCGGGGGAGGGGGTGGCGGCGGCGGTCTGGGCCGGCGTGACGTCCACCGGGGTGACCTCGTTGACGTTGGCCGCGGTCACCGGAGTCCGGCGGGACAGCAGCCACATGGCGCCGGCGCCGAGCACCAGCGCGGTGCCCACCACCAGCACGCCCCAGGTGCCCTGGTCGGCCACGAAGGCGGCCGCACCGGAGACCACGGCGGCGGCCGGCAGCGTCAGGCCCCAGGAGTAGACCATCCGGCGGGCCATGCCCCACCGCACCTGGCCGCCCGAGCGGCCGAGGCCGGCGCCCATCACGCCACCGCCGACCACCTGGGTGGTGGACAGGCCGTAGCCCATGTGCGAGGAGGTCAGGATGACGGCGGCGGTGGCCGTCTCCGACGCCAGGCCCTGCGGCGGCCGGACCTCGGTCAGGCCCTTGCCCAGGCTGCGGATGATCCGCCAGCCGCCCATGTAGGTGCCCAGCGCCATGGCCGCGCCGGCGGCCACGATCACCCAGGTGGGGGGCATCGCGTGCTTGGGCAGCGCACCGGCCGAGATCAGGGCCAGGGTGATGATGCCCATGGTCTTCTGCCCGTCGCTGGTGCCGTGGGCGATCGAGACCAGCGAGGAGGAGGCGATCTGGCCCTTGCGGAAGGTCTTCTCGGCCGCTGCCTCGCCCGCCTTGCGGGTGATGAGGTAGGCGGCCTTGGTGGCGCCCCAGGCGGCCAGGCCGGCCACGATCGGGGAGGCGACCGCCGGGATGAGGATCTTGGTGACCACGACGCTGAAGTTCACCGCGTGCAGTCCGGCACCGACCAGCGTCGCGCCGATCAGGCCGCCGTAGAGCGCGTGCGAGGAGCTGGACGGCAGGCCGCGCAGCCAGGTCAGCAGGTTCCACAGGATGGCGCCGGCCAGCGCGGCGAAGATCACCGAGGGGTGCAGGCCGGCCTTTTCGTTGACGATGCCGCCGGAAATGGTGCCGGCGACCTTCACCGACAGGAAGGCACCGGCGAAGTTGAGGATCGCGGAGATGGTGACGGCGACCTTGGGCCGCAGGGCGCCGGTCGCGATGGAGGTGGCCATCGCGTTGGCGGTGTCGTGGAAGCCGTTGGTGAAGTCGAAGGCGAGCGCCGTGACGATCACCACCGCCACCAGGAACGTGATGTGTTCCATAACCAAACAATCGTCGTAGGTGTCGGACTGACGTGTTCTTCAGCTGTCGTCAGCGGCGACGGTAGGGAGACCGAGTGAACAGAAGGTTAACGGGTCACGGATTCAGAGGGCTGTTCGTGGCCGATATCTTGAGTCCGCGCGTCCGGAAGATGACATCGACCGGTGTGACCTGGCCCAATGCGGAGAACGTCCGCATTGCTGCTGTTTTGGTGAGATCTGTGTCACTAATCGGCGTCAGCTGAGAATTCATCAGTTCACCTGATGCGCCCTGCCGCTTTCGGGGTCGGCATGGCAGGATCGTCCACGGCTCGCAGCTGCGGGTCGACCAGGGGCGAGGGGGGCCGATGCGGGCCGTGACGGGTGACCACCAGTCGACCATGGGCAAGCCTTGGGTGCGGGCCGCGCTGCGCTGCTCGGCGGTGCTGGCGATGGCGGCGCTGGCCCTGCCGGCCGCGGCCTCGGCGGCGTTCGCCGCGCCCGCCCCCGACCCCGCCACCACTGCCACCGCCCCGCCGGGCACCGACCCGCTGGCCGCCGCCAAGGCCACCCTGGGCCCGCTGCTGGACCAGATCCACCAGCTCTACCAGAACGCCGAGGCCGCCACCGAGCAGTACAACGCCACCACGCAGCAGCTCGCCGCCAAGCAGAACGACGTCAACGCCGTCGACGCCAAGCTGGCCCAGCAGCAGCAACTGGTGGACGCGGGCCTGGACGTGGCCGCCGAGCTGGCCGCCGACCAGTACCAGAACGGCAACCTGTCCGCCTACGGCCAGCTGCTGCTCACCAGCGACCCGTACCAGGCCGTCCACATGGGCGAGCTGCTCGCCGCCGCCGGCCGGTCCCAGGCCGCCTTCATCGCCCAGCTCAAGTCCGAGCAGACCAACCTGCAGCAGCTCAAGACCCAGGCCGGGGCCGCGCTGGCCGACACCCAGAAGCTGCTCGGCCAGCAGGACCAGAACAAGGCCCAGATCGCCCGCCAACTGGCCACCGTCGAGCAGATCGTCTCCAGCCTCACCGGCGTCCAGCAGGCCCAGCTGCAGGCGCTGGAGCAGCAGCAGGAGGACCAGGCCCAGCTGGCGTTCCTGGCCTCCGGCGCGCTCGGCCAGGGCGAGCGCGCCCCGTCCGCGGCCGGTCGGCAGGCGGTGGCCTTCGCGCTGGCCCAGCTGAACAAGCCCTACCTGTGGGGCGGTATCGGCCCGGACGCCTACGACTGCTCCGGCCTCACCTCGCAGGCCTGGCTGCACGCGGGCGTGCAGATCCCGCGCACCAGCGAGGACCAGTGGGCCGGCCTGCAGCACGTCCCGCTGAACCAGCTGCGCCCGGGCGACCTGGTGGTCTACTACGCCAGCGCCGAGCACATCGCGATGTACATCGGCGGCGGTTTCGTGGTGCAGGCGCCGCACACCGGTGCGGTGGTGCGGATCTCGCCGATCGGCATGGCCCCGATCCTCGGCGCGGTCCGGCCCGACCCGCAGAGCGCCTCGGACGGCGGCGGCTGGCAGGTGCCGGACGCGGTCAAGAACGCCGGCACTGTCACCCCGCTCGCGCCGGGCACGACCGCCCCCGGCCTGCCGACCGTGGCGCCGCTGCCGAGCGGCCCGGTGGTCCCGGTGACGCCCCCGGCGCCGAGCACCGCCCCGTCGGCCCCGTCCGGTACGCCGTCCGGCAACGGGCCGTCGCCGCACCCGTCCACCGTGCCGACGCCCGGCACCTCGTCGACACCGGGCGGCTTCGGCAGCCCGTCGCCCTCCGGTTCGCCGCGCCCCTCCGGCTCGCCCTCCGGCAGCACCTCGCCGAGCGGCAGCCCCGCACCGTCGACCTCGGGCAGCGCGCCCGCGCCCAGCGTCCCGGGGACCTCGCCGACGCCCTGACGCCCTGCGCCGGACATGACTGCGGCGGGCGGCCCCCCCCCCCCGGGGGGGCCCCCCCCCCGGGGGCAAGCGGGGGGCGCCGCCCCGGGGGGGGCGGCGACCGCGACCACCCCGGCGCGGGGGGGGGGGGGGTTGGGGTAGACGC
>NZ_JARZAH010000060.1:0-33709 GCF_029892145.1 Kitasatospora sp. GP30 | reverse complement strand
TCCTCTCGATTTCCTCCCGGTTATGTCGGGGATACGACAGAGCGCCTCGTGGCGCACTTGAAGCGTTCGACCTTGCCGTTGGTCTGCGGTCGGTAGGGCCGGGTTCGCTTGTAGGAGCCGTTGTCGGTCATGACGCGCCGGACCGTGATGCCGGCCCGGGTGAAGTGTCTTGCGACCGGTTGGCGGCCCAGGACCCGGTGGCCGTCACCGTCGGTGATGGTGCCGAGCTTCTTGATGTCGACGTGGATCAAGTCGCCTGGCGCGCTGTGCTCGTAGCGTCGGATCGGCCGACTTGTGGCGCGGTCGAGGTGGGCCAGGCGGGCGAGTCGGTAGCGGGTCAGGAGCCGGTGCACGGTGGCGGGGTTGAGTCGCAGCAGGAAGGCGATGCGGGCCGGGCCCCAGCGGCGCAGGACGCGGACGTTGATGATCCGTCGCTCGGTGCGGGTCTGGGATCCGATTGTGCTCGCCGCGAAGTTGGACAACGTCGCCGGCACGCTCTTCGCGCTGCTGGTAGTGCTGGTGGCGACGCTGTCCGTCAACATCGCGGCCAATGTGGTCAGTCCGGCCTACGACCGGGCCGTGGCGGCGGGCTGAGGGGTTGCCGGTCAGCGTGCCCCGTCTGCAACGGCGGGCGGTCTCCAGCACAGTGTCCCGGGGCCTCAGACGCCCCAGGGACAATTGTGTCGGCCCACGGGCGCCCTCAGCGCCCGGTGTGCGCACGCCAGGTGTCGTGCAGCCGGGCGAGGTGCTGGAAGCCGTCCACGACCTGGTCGGTCGCCACGCCGAAGTCCACCAGGCACGCGACCTCGTCCACGCCGGCGTCGGCGAGCTGCTTGAGCATAGCCATGCAATCCTCGACGGTCCCGAACATGCCGCTGGTCTCGAAGTACCGGTCGAAGGCCTGGGCCACCAGGAAACGGCGGTCCTCCTCGCTCACGTTCTTCAGCTGCCGCGTCATCGCGGCGCCGTCGGCTCCCGCGGCCTCGGCAGCCTTGACCAGCAGGTCGAAGGAACTGGCGAGGTAGCGGGAGAACGGCTCGCGCACGGTCTCCCGTACGGCCTCGCGGTCAGTGCCTACGAAGGTGTGCAACATCAGCGCCACGTGGGCGCGCCCCCCGTCGCCCTGGTGCTCCTGGTATGCCGCCCGGTACTTGGCGATCCGCTGTGCCAGCGTCCCGACCTCCTGGCCCAGCAGGTGGGTGAGGACGCCCAGGCCGTGCCGTCCGGCCAGTTCGAAGGTCGCCGGGGAGCCGCCGGTGGTCAGCCATAGCGGCAGCTCGGGCTGAACCGGCGGCGGGAACACCTTCAGCGACACCGACTCGCCCGCGCCGTCGACGAGTTCGACCGACTCACGCCGCCACAGCCGGCGAATCGTGTCGACCGTGTCCATCAGCGCGCTCTTGCGGGTCTCGTAGTTCTCCGGGCGCAGCGCGAAGTCGGCGGCGTTCCACCCCGAGGCGATCGCCACCCCCGCCCGCCCGTTGGAGAGGTTGTCGACGACCGACCACTCCTCGGCGATCCGCATCGGGTGGTGCAGCGGTGCCACCACGCTGCCGGCCCGCACGGCCACCCGCTTGGTCACCGCGGCGACCGCGGCGCCCGTGACCGCGGGATTGGGGTAGAGCCCGCCGAAGGCGTGGAAGTGGCGCTCCGGGGTCCACACCGCGGTGAAGCCGTGGTCGTCGGCGAAGCGCGCGCCCTCCAGCAGCAGCCGGTAGCAGTCCTGCTGCTCGGTGTCGTTGTTGGCGAAGTAGAAGAGGCTGAAGTCCATCCGCGTCTCCGGATCGTGTGCACGTGGTGTGCAGTTGGGTGAAGGAGGACGCCGGGTCGCCGCGCCTGACCACCCGGCGGGCCGGATCCCGCCGGTCGTGGGAATCCGACCGTAAGGAGTCGGCGCCCGGTCGCGGCAGCCCCGAAGGCCGCTTCCACGAGGGGAGCGGCCTTCGGGGGTGCCGACGGGGGTGTAGGCCGATCAGCTCTGGGCCATCGCAGCGATCAGGCTCTTGGGGCGCATGTCGGTCCAGTTCGCCTCGATGTAGTCAAGGCACTCCTGCCGCGCAGCCTCGCCGAACACCGAGGTCCAGCCGGCCGGCACCTCGATGAAGACCGGCCACAGCGAGTGCTGGCCCTCGTCGTTGACCAGGACCAGGTAGTTCGCGTCAGGGTCCTCGAACGGGTTCGTCATCACGTCGTCCTTCCTGCGGGCATGATGTGGACCGTCCGGTCCCACCGCGACCCACTATGGCCCAGGGTGCCGAGTCGGAGTCAAACAACCGCCGCACCGAGCACGCCATGGCCCCGATAACCCGTCTAACTGCGGCCCGGCACCGGTTGAACAGGGCACTTCGCACCATCTGCGGTCGGTCTTGATCCACGTCGCGCATGGTGCCAAGGTGGCCGCGGCGGAGCGTGCCAGTCTCGTCAGCTTTTGAAGCCACCCATCTGTTGGTTCATTCGGGGGGATTAGTACTGCAGCCGCAGTTGATGTGACTGGCGGGTTGCTCGTTGAGCTGGTCATGGGTGGGGATGTCACGGTTGATGAAGTGCAGGCCTGGGCTGCGGGTCTGGGTGGTTTACATGCTCGGATCGGCCGTTGTTTCCGCAGGTCGGAGCCGCGTTATCGGGCATTGGAGTATCTGCGAGGCCTACTCGCGCCACTCGAACGGAAGAACGGAAGAACGGGTGGACGCTGGCCGAGCAGGCCGGTGAGCGGTGTCCGGATGAAATGCAGCGGCTGCTGAACCAGGCCGACTGGGACGCCGACATTGTGCGCGACGAGGTCCGCAGCTTCGTCCTGGAGCATCTCGGCTCGCCCGATGGGGTGTTGATCGTCGAAGAGACAGGGTTCATCAAGAAGGGCGTCCGTTCCGCCGGGGTGCAACGGCAGTGGGAACCTCGGGGAAGATCGACAACTGCCAGGCGGGCATGTTCCTCGCCTACGCCTCCGGTGCCGGGCGGGCGTTGATCGACCGGGAGTTGTACCTGCCCACGGTGTGGACCGAGGACCCGGCCCGCCGGGCGGATGCCCGGATTGGCGAGGAGGTCAGGTTCGCCACCAAGCCCGCGTTCGCTCGGGCGATGCTGGAGCGCGCGGTGGCCGCGAAGGTGCCGTTCCGTTGGGTGACCGGCGACGAGGTCTACGGCCAGGATCCGGTTCTGCGGGGCTGGTTGGTGGACAATGGGCTCAGCTTCGTGCTGGCGATCGCCGCCGAGCGCCGGGTGGGGCCGCGAGGGCAGAACGCGCGCACGCTCGCGGCGATCTTGCCGGACCGCGTCTGGGAGGTCCGCTCGGCCGGCGACGGCGCCCATGGTTTGCGCGAGTACGCCTGGGCGTTGGTGATGCTGCCCGGCCAGGTCGACGGGTTCGACGACGCGCTGCTGATCCGTCGGAGTCTGGTCGACGGCGAGCAGGCCTACTACCTGGTGCATACACCCATCGACACCCCGCTGGTGGACATCGTCCGTGCGGCCGGGGCCCGTTGGGCGATCGAGGAGACCTTCCAGGCGGCGAAGAACGAGGGGTGATGTCGGGGCCGTTTGCCTGACAGCGGGCAGCCGGATTCGGTAGCCCTGTGCTGTGAGATACGCGCAGGGTGGCGGGCTGACCGACGCTGGGAGGGCCGCACGGGAGCGGGTCCGGTTGCAGGCCGTGGAACGGTTCGAGGGCGGAGAGAAGAACCGGGAGATCGCTGCCGCGTTGCGGGTGAGCGAGCGCTCGGTGGAGCGATGGCGTCGGCAGTGGCGCGAGCGCGGTGAGGTTGGGGTTCTGTCGAAGGGATCTCCGGGGCGGCCGCGACTCAGTGATCGACAGATCGCCAGGCTGGAGCGGGAGTTGGAGCGCGGCCCGCTGGTCCACGGCTGGACGGATCAGCGATGGGCGTTGGCCAGGGTGAAGGCGCTGATCGGGCGCCTGTTCCAGGTGAGCTACACGGTGGAGGGCACGTGGCGGCTGCTGAAACGGCACGGCTGGTCACGGCAGCAGCCGGCCCGGCGGGCCCCGCAGGAGGGCATCTGGTCGCTGGTCAAGTGCGACATCGGCAACCTCGCCGCAGCCAACCTCGGTCAGCTCACCCGAGCCGTCAAGCACAAGCTCAAGCAGATCCAATATCGCCCGCACCTGGTCGATGGGTGCCTCGCCGGCACCGGCCTCGCCTTGGACGGCTGATTGGGCTGCGGCGGTCACATCTCGATGGCCGCAACCTCCGGTGTCGGCGGATAAAGATCCAGAATCACATCGACTCCCAGAGCGCCGATCTCTGCGAGCATGCGCGCTGGCAAGACACAGCCCCCTTGACCGTCCTCACTCCCGAAGCCGAGAAACAACACCAGATCGCAGTCGGCTGATAGCCGCAGCAGCTCTTCACGGTGCCCGTCGACCAAGCTCAGCAGGGCCGCAACATGTTCATCCAGCCAGCGGTCGTTCCCCAGACCGCTCCCTCGGATCCACACGCTCGCCTCCCGCCGGAGGCTGTTCGGATTGCGTGGGCTCGTCAGGCTCCCCTGCTCGAACTGCTGATCTGGGATGATCCCGAGCCGAGCCGAGATGTCGGCGGCGCTGATCGTGCGGCTTGTGATCCGCAACGACCCGGCTGACCACTTCGTATCCGGCATCGGCGGCTGCATCGTCAGATCATCTGGCACATCCTCACGATCGCAGCCAGCACCGTCCAAAGCCAGCGAGTTCTTCCGAGCACCCCATCAGGTAATTCCAGGGGATTCCGGTGCGGTTGACGTAGAGGGTCGCGTTGAAGACGTCGCGCAGGTCGACCCTCGCCAGGTTGGCCGGTCGGCCGGCGGTCGAGCCGGGCCTTTCTCCATGCCATCAGAATCGGCTCGATGAGGGCCCATCGGGCGCCGGAAAGCGACATGACCACAGGCCATTTACAGGATCAGCCATGCCAAAACACCCACTCAGACGTACCTGGCCACCTCCAAGGCCTCCGGTCGTTGGAAGGAGCGGTCGCAGTAGACGAGCGGGGCGTCCTCCCCTGCGAAGGCCGCCTCGACCCGGCCGATCAGGACGGAGTGGTCCCCACCGTCGACGACGCGGTCCATGGAGCAGGCCACTCGGGCCGCCGCGTCCGGAACACCCGGGAGTCCAAAGTCCATCGGCAGCGTGTCCCCGGCCGCGAAACGGTCCGCTCCGGAACAGGCGAAGCGCCGGGCGATGTCGGCCTGCCCCTCCGCAAGTACGTTGATCATGAAATTGTCTGCGCTTGCGAAGGCCACATGGGTGCTGGCGGACTTGCCCAGGCAGACCAGTACGAGCGGCGGAGCGATCGACAGGGAGCTGAACGAGCTGGCGGTGAACCCCCAGCGACGCCCCGTGCGATCTACCGTGGTGACCACCACGACCGGGCCCGGCACCCGCGCCATGGTCCGGGTGAACTCCTCGGGTGCGACGGACATCCATGCCTCCAGATTCCTGAGAGGGAGGTGGCGGTGGGCTGGATCCCACCGCCGCCGGGTGGCTTACCGGGCGCTGCCGGTCAGACTGGCACGCTCCGCCGCGGCCACCTTGGCACCATGCGCGACGTGGATCAAGACCGACCGCAGATGGTGCGAAGTGCCCTGTTCAACCGGTGCCGGGCCGCAGTTGGACGGATTATCGGGGCCACGGCGTGCTCGGTGCGGTGGTTGTTTGACTCCGACTCGGCACCCTGGGCCATAGTGGGTCGCGGTGGGACCGGACGGTCCACATCATGCCCGCAGGAAGGGCGACGTGATGACGAACCCGTTCGAGGACCCTGACGCGAACTACCTGGTCCTGGTCAACGACGAGGGCCAGCACTCGCTGTGGCCGGTCTTCATCGAGGTGCCGGCCGGCTGGACCTCGGTGTTCGGCGAGGCTGCGCGGCAGGAGTGCCTTGACTACATCGAGGCGAACTGGACCGACATGCGCCCCAAGAGCCTGATCGCTGCGATGGCCCAGAGCTGATCGGCCTACACCCCCGTCGGCACCCGAAGGCCGCTCCCCTTGTGGAAGCGGCCTTCGGGGGTGCCGCGACCGGGCGCCGACTCCTTACTGACTTCGGCTAGTCAGGGTGACGTTGGGGTGTCGAGGGTCAGGCCGGTGCCGGCTATGAAGTTGTCGAGGATCTCGGGCCGGTACTGCAGGCGCTTGAGCCGGTTGCGGACGAGGGCTTCGAGCCGGTCGAGGGCGACCACGGCGAGGTCGGCCAGGCTGCGCAGCGATGCCGGTGCGGATGCGGATCCACTCGTCGGTGGTGTCCAGCTGGGCCACCAGCGCGGCGTTGTCGATCTCGGTGCTGGGCAGGCAGGTGCCGAGGCCGGCCAGGACCGAGGTCGGCCGGTCGCGGCGGTCCCCGGACGATGAGGTGGACATCGGGTCACGCGCCCCGCGGCGTCAGGCGGACCGGCAGGGACTCGGGGCCGTTGACGACGATCGATTCCAGCAGTTTCGGCTCTCCGGCCAGCTCGATGTCGACCCTGCTGTTGAGCAACTCGGCGAAAATAAGCCGGAGTTCGGACTTGGCTAGCACGCTGCCGAGGCAGAAGTGCTCGCCGAAGCCCAGCGCCAGATGCCGGTTCGGCTTGCGCAGCACATCGAAGCGGTCCGGATCGTCGAACACCGTCTCGTCGCGGTTGGCCGACGGGAGCCAGAACACCACGCGGTCGCCAGGCTCGATCCGTTTGCCGTGGATCCCGATCGGCCTGGTCGCGGTGCGCATGATGTGGGTAGCGGTCGAGGTCCAGCGCAGCACTTCCTCGACGGCGGACGGCAGCAGGCTCGGGTCCGCCCGCAGGATGTCCCACTGCTCGGGGTGCTGAAGGAAGGCGAGCATACCGCCGGCCGCTGAGATCCGGGTGTTCTCGGTGCCGCCGACGAGCAGGTTGTCGCAGTTCAGGATGATGTCGTCCGGACTGAGCCGATCACCGTCGATGACGGCGGTTGCGAGTGCGCTCACCAGGTCGTCGCCCGGATCCGCCGCCTTCTCCTCCTGGAGATTCTCGAAGTACCCCATGATGTCGAGGTGGGCGAATCGGCGGGCCAGTGGGTCGCCATCGGCGAATGCCTTGCTGGTGAGGTCGTACAGATACTGCCAGTCCGACTCTGGGATGCCCATCATCTTGCAGATGACATACAGCGGAATGCGCGCGGCGATTTCTGTGACGAAGTCGCAGGACTCCTGGGCCAAGGCGCCGCTGACCACGGCGCGGGCAATGTCCCGCATTTCCTCCTCGAGTGTCCGGACCGACCGGACGGTGAACCACTCGTCCACCACGCCGCGCAGTTGGCGGTGGCGCGGCGGATCGGTGAGGGCCAGGGTGCGGCCGCCCCCGGGGTCGACTCCGTGGTCGGCGGGCCGCAGCAGGATTCCGTGTGCGGAGCTGAAGGTCTCGTGATCGCGGTAGGCGGTTCGCACGTCCTCGTACCTGGTCAGCGACCAGTAGCCGGGCAGTTCGGCCGGTTCGTGCCAGTGGGCCGGGTCGTTGGCGCGCAGCCACCGCCACTGCACAAAAGGGTCGCCATGTGAATAGAGTTCTGGATCGACCAGGTTGATAAGCGGTGGCGGCTCGATCGGCTTGCTTTGCACGCGATGCCTCGCAGGGGTCTAAGGGTTGATTTCACGGTGGCATGCTGTTTCGCACAGCGTCAAGGCTTGCCGAGCCGCCCGCTCCAGGTCGTCCGAGCGGCCTGTTCAAGTGCCGCGAAGGCGCACTTGAACACCGCTGCCGAGCGGTGTCCCGAGTCATTGAGGCATGTTGATCTCTTCAGCACTGGGAGGCTATGTTCCCTGGCCGGATGGAATTATTCCGGGCTGAGGTACGCCGAATCGTCGGCTGCCCTGTTGATGGTGTCGTTTTCCCTGGGGAGGAGGAGTGCAGATGACTGATGAGCAGTTGTTTCTGCGGTCCAAGGTCATAATCGAGCCGCTGGTGGACAGGTTTGTCGCCCAGCCGCACACCATGGCGCCGGTGCAGGCGGCGATGAACCTGGCGTTCCTGCATGTCCCGCTGCTCGAGTCATACTTGCAGTCCCCGCAGGTGCATGTCGCGGCCAGCAACAACCCGGAGCTGCGCGGCGGTTATTTCATCAACATCCCGGAGGAGCGCGCCGATGAGGTGCGCGAGCTGCTCGCCGCCATCAAGCGGGACCGGGCCGACATGCTGAAGTTCGCCGAGGCGATCGCCGCCGGTCAGGAGATCCTGCGGGCCAACGCCACCGGCTTCGACCTGACCCCGCTCTACCCGAAGCTGCCGGAGGAGCTGGGTGGTCTGGTCGAGTTGGCCTACGACACCGACAACCAGGCGCAGCTGCGCTTCATGGAGCCGGTGCTTTACCACAGCCCGTACTACCAGGAGTCGCGCCAGTCGGTGCAGCTCTCCTTCGAGACCGGCATCGAGCGCCCGTTCATCCTGAGTACCCCGCGGCTGCCCTCCGAGGACGTGCTGGAGCTGGGCATCCCGTTCCGGCACCCCGGTCTGACGGAGCTGTTCAAGGCCCGTGTCAAGCCGACCACGCTGGCCCACCTGCGTGAGGCCCTGGAGCTGAACGACGAGCAGGCGGCCGTCCTGCGCACCATGCTGAGCGAGACCCCGGCCCTGAACGAGGACCGCCACATCGAGTCCGGTGGCCGGATCCGCTACTTCGGCCACGCCTGCCTGGTGCTGCAGACGCCCGAAGCCGCCATCGTCACCGACCCGTTCATCAGCGCGGACAGCGACGCCGGCGACCGCTACACGCTGGACGACCTGCCGGACTACATCGACCTGGTGCTGATCACCCACGGCCACCAGGACCACATCGTCATGGAGACCCTGCTGCAGCTGCGCGGCCGGGTCGGCAAGATCGTCTGCCCGCGCTACTCCCGCGGCAACCTGGCCGACCCGTCGATCGCGCTGATGCTCAAGCACCAGGGCTTCGAGGTGGTGGAGGTCGACGACTTCGACGAGGTCGAGTTCCCGGGCGGCAAGATCACCGCCACCCCGTTCCTGGGCGAGCACTGCGACCTGGACATCCGCGCCAAGTCGACCTACTGGGCCGAGCTGGCGGGCAAGAAGGTGTTCATCGGCGCCGACTCCTCCGGTATCGACCCGAAGCTCTACCGCTACGTCAAGGGCCACCTGGGCACCGCCGACTTGGCCTTCCTCGGCATGGAGTGCGACGGCGCCCCGCTCACCTGGCTCTACCAGGCACTGCTGACCATCCCGGTCACCAAGAAGATGAGCAACTCCCGCAAGCTGTCCGGATCCAACGCCGAGCAGGCCGCCGCGATCATGGTCGAGCTGGGCGCCAAGGAGGCCTACGTCTACGCGATGGGCGAGGAGGACTGGCTGGGTCACGTGATGGCCACCACCTACACCCCGGACACGTACCAGATCAAGCAGATCGAGGACTTCCTCGGCTGGTGCAAGGAGCGCGACATCCCGGCCGGCCACCTGTTCAAGCAGCAGGAGTGGCGCTGGTAGCAAGCCGAGGTTGACCGCAGGCCCCAGGCGAACCCCTCACCGAATTCCGCTCCCAGCCCCTGTCGGAGGTACTTCCATGGCTGCGCACGACATCGCCTATGTTGAGCTGTACACGAGAGACAAGGCGACGACCGTCGACTACTTCGTGTCCGCCATGGGGTTCACCCGGGTGGCCGACTCGGTTGAGCCGGAGCGGAGTTCGGTGCTCCTGCAGCAGGGTGAGGTTCGCCTGGTGGTCACCTCCGGGCGGGGGATCGTGAGGTTCCTGGAGCAGCACGGCGACGGCATCGCCGACATCGCGCTGACCTGTGACGACGTGGCGGCGACCGCCGTGGCGGCGGCCTCCGCCGGCGCCACGGTGACGCGTTCCCCGCAGGGCCTGCCGGTCGTGTCCGGCTTCGGAGATGTCGTGCACACCCTGCTGCCGACTGTTTCGCTGGTCAACGGCCTTCCGGCAAACCGCAGTTGGTCTCCCACACCCGGGGTCACCGCGACGGCGGCAACCGGTCGGGTCACCGGCCTGGACCACATCGCGGTCTGCCTTGGGGGCGGCACCCTGGAGAAGTACGCCGACTTCTACCGCGATGCCTTCGGCTTCTCCCGCTACTCCTCGGAGTACGTCGCGGTCGGTGCCCAGGCGATGGACTCCATCGTGGTGCGCAGCGACTCGGGAAGTGCCATCTTCACCCTGGTCGCACCGGACCCCGGCAAGGAGCCCGGGCAGCTCGACAACTTCCTGGAGCGCAACGGCGGCGAGGGGGTGCAGCACCTGGCCTTCCGCACCGCTGAGATCATCACCACGGTGCACGAGTGCCGTGAGCGGGGTGTCGTGTTCCTCGACACACCGGACAGCTACTACGACGTGCTCGGTGAGCGGCTCGGTGGTCTGCACGCCCAGGTCGAGGAGCTGCGCGAGACCAAAGTCCTGGCCGACCGCGATGAGTGGGGTGACCTGCTGCAGGTCTTCACCCGCTCGCCCTACCCGCGCAACACGCTCTTCTTCGAGCTCATCCAGCGCGACGGTTCGCGCGGCTTCGGCAGCGCCAACATCCGCGCCCTGTACGAAGCGGTGGAGCGCGATCGGCTGACTTCGTGATGGGTACCGAACGCCCCGAGACCACTGGCCTGTTCACCCTGGAGGACTACGAGGAAGCCGCCAGGGTCCGTTTCGATCAGGGGAGTTGGGACTTCATCGCCGGTGGCTCCGGCCAGGAGCGTACCCTGGCGGCCAATCTGGCGGCGTTCGACCGGGTGCGGTTGCGGCCGCGGGCGCTGTCCGGATCCGGGGCGCCTGACACCAAGACCACGGTGCTGGGGCGCAGTTGGCCGGTGCCGATAGCGGTGGCGCCGATGGCCTACCACACCCTGGCTGATCCGGAGGGCGAGGTGGCCACCGCGCGGGCCGCCGGCCGGGCCGGCCTGCCGCTGGTCGTGAGCACCTTCGCCGGCCGGACCTTCGAGTCCATCGCCGAGGCCGCCAGTGGGCCGCTCTGGCTCCAGGTGTACTGCTTCCGGGACCGTTCCACCACCCGGCAGCTGGTGGAACGGGCCGAGCGGGCCGGCTTCGAGGCGCTGGTGCTCACCGTGGACGCCCCCCGGCTCGGCCGCCGACTGCGCGACCTGCGCAACGACTTCCGGCTGCCGGACGGGATGGTGCCGGCCAACCTCACCGGCGGCGACTACGCCTCCCCGAGCGCACACGCGCTCACCGAGTTCGACCCCGCGCTCGACTGGTCGGTCATCGACTGGCTGCGTGAGATCAGTTCACTCCCGGTGCTGGTCAAGGGAGTTCTGAGCGGGGTCGACGCCCGGGCGGCACTGCGCGCCGGGGTCGACGGGATCGTGGTCTCCAACCACGGCGGCCGCCAACTGGACGGTGCTCCGGCCACCCTGGAGGTACTCGCCGAGATCACCGCGGCGGTCGGCGGTGCGTGCCCGGTGCTGGTCGACGGCGGCATCCGCCGCGGCGCCGATGTGCTGGCCGCCCTGGCACTGGGCGCCGACGCGGTGCTGCTGGGCCGTCCGGTGCTGCACGGCCTCGCAGTCGGTGGCGAGAACGGCGTGGCGCACCTACTGGAGCTGATCATCGAGGAGTTGGTCGAAGCCATGGCACTCACCGGGACCCCTTCGGTCGCCGAGACGGGCCCGAGTCTCGTCGGCGCCGAGCCCACTGCGGCCGCACGAGCCGCGCGGCCCGGCCCACCCGGACATGCCACCGGGCTGCGCAAGGCGGAGCTGCACAGCAGCCTCGCCGACCCGGTGCTGGACACCATGAACTTCCTCAACGAGGTCACCACCCGCTATCCGCAGGCGATCTCGTTCGCCCCCGGCCGCCCGTACGACGGCTTCTTCGACACCGAGCAGATCTTCACCCATCTGCGGCGCTACCTGGACCACCTGGAGGCGCAGGGCGCCTCGCCCGGACAGGTGCGCTCCGCGCTCTTCCAGTACGGCCCGACCAGCGGCCAGATCCGCGAGCTGATCGCGGATTCGCTGCGCAAGGACGAGAACACCGACGTCGCTCCCGAGTCCATCGTGGTCACGGTGGGGTGCCAGGAGGCGATGTTCCTCGCCGTGCGGGCGCTGATCTCCGGACCGGAGGACGTGCTGCTGGTCTCCAGCCCCTGCTACGTGGGGATCACCGGCGCGGCCCGACTGCTGGACGTCATCCCGACCGCTGTGGCCGAGCGCGAGTCGGGCTTCGACTGCGCCGATCTGGAAGCGGCCATCCTGGCCGAGCGGGCCCGCGGTCGCCGCCCCCGGGCGTTCTACGTGATCCCCGACCACTCCAACCCGTCCGGCACCACGATGCCGCTGCAGACTCGGCTAGACCTGCTCGACCTGGCACAGCGCCACGACATCCTGCTGCTGGAGGACAGCCCGTACCGGATGGTCAGCCCCGGGCAGCAGCTGCCCACGCTGAAGTCCCTGGACCGACACCGCCGGGTGGTGCAGCTGGGATCGCTCTCCAAGACGCTCTTCCCCGGTGCCCGGGTCGGCTACGTGGTGGCCGACCAGACGGTGGTGGATACCGACGGCCGCACCGGCCTGCTGGCCGACGAGCTCGCCAAGATCAAGAGCATGATCACGGTGAATACCTCGGCCGTGAGCCAGGCCGTGGTGGCGGGCATGCTGCTGGCCGCCGACGGCCGCACCTCGGAACTGAACACCGAGACCGCCGCGTATTACGGCGATGCCATGCGGGTCACCCTGGAGGAGCTCGCCAAGCAGTTCCCGGCTGCCGAGCGGGAAGCCCTCGGCGTGCGCTGGAACGAGCCCACCGGCGGCTTCTTCCTCAGCCTCACCGTGCCGTTCCAGGCCGACAACGCGGCGTTGATCCGCTCGGCCGAGGAGTTCGGTGTGATCTGGACCCCGATGTCCTACTTCTATCCGGACGGCGGTGGCGAGCACGCCGTCCGGCTGTCCGTCAGCTACCTGACGCACCAGGAGATAGCCGACGGGACGCAGCGGTTGGCGCACTTCATCAAGTCCCAGTCCCAGACGGCCCGAGGCTGAGCCGGCCGCGCCCGAACCTCCCGAGGGAGCAGCCATGCGGGCGCCACCCGCACCAGCGGTGCCGCCTGCCTGGTCGCCAAGTGGTGGGCAGCGGGCAACCCGGACCGGACCTTCGCGGTGATGCTCCCGGATGAGGGCTACCGCTACCAGGCCTCGGTCTACGACGACGCCTGGCTGGCCGAGTAGGGCCTGCTGCTGACTCTGACCGAGCGGCCCACCGAGCCGCTGCCGGTCGAGGCGCCCGACGAGGCCGAGGAGACCTGGACCAGGTTCTCCTCGGACCGCCGCGGCTACGACGACGTCCCCGGCACCATCACCCGCTTCGCCGGCACCGCGACCGCCGGGAGCGCCTCACGACGATCACCGGACTCCTCACCGCCGCCCTGGGCCCGCGCACCCGTCGGGTCGTCTACAGCGAGCCCGGCCCCGTTGATCCGCCAGGAGCTGGAGCACATCAGCACCATCGACCTGGTGCGCATCGTGATGCTGACCGAGGCAGGCCTGCGATTGGTCGGCGGGCCAGTGCGAGGACGAGTACACCCGGGTGCGTGGCAGTCGCGCGGGGCGAAGCCCTCGCGCTCGGCCATGCCGTCGCCGATGACCGCGCGGACCGCCGCCACGGCCGCGGCTCGGTTGGGAAGCGACAGGCCGCGTACCAGCACGGCACCGTGGGACACCGTCAATTCCCGGATGTCTACTCAGTGTTCGCTGATTCGGTGCCCGGCATGGGCGCCCGGGTCGACGGCCAGGCGGGCGAGCAGGCTCATGCGAGGTCTCCGTATTGTCAGGAGTGCCCGTCAGTACTTGTCAAGGAACTCGGTGATCGCGGCGTTGACCGCCTCCGGTCGCTCCAGGTGCCCCAGGTGTCCGGCATCGGGGATCTTGACGAAGTCGCAGCCGGGGATGGCGTCGGCCACCTCCGAGACCAGGTGGGGCGGGCAGATCAGGTCGTCGGCGAAGCCGATCGCCCGGCACGGCACCGTGATCGCGTGCAGCGCCTTGCGTCGGTCCCCGGTCTGGGTGACCCAAGCCTGGCCGTCGGCGGTGTTGCTGCCGCCGACGGTCAGTTCGAAGATATCCAGCCAGGAGCGGATGGCGTCGTCGTCGTTCAGCGAGGCGGGGGAGAGCATCTCCAGGACGGTGCGGACCGCCTCGTACTTGGGCGGCAGTTGGACGCGATTCTCCCGCATCAGCTGCTCGCTCTCCAGCATCGCCCGGCGCATCGCGTCAGACCGGGCCCTGGTCGCCATCAGGACTGCCGAGCGCACCAGATGAGGTGCCTCGATGGCCAGTTCCTGGGCGATCATGGCGCCCATGGAGTACCCGACGATCCGGCACGGGCCGAGGTCCAGCGCCTCGATCAGCCCCTTGGTGTCAGCCACCATGTCGGCCAGCGAGTACTTGCCCTCCGGTGCGTCCGAGCCGCCGATGCCCCGGTTGTCGAAGACGACCGCCTGGTAGCCGGCCTGGATGACGGCCGGAGTCTGGTGCATCGTCCAGACACGGCCCGCGGCCCCCGAGCCCATGATGAACAGGACGGGTTCGCCCTGGCCCGAGCGCTGGTACGAGAGGCGGATGCCGTTGGTGCTCACCTGGGGCATGGCGTGGGTACTCCTGAGCGAGAGGGAATCGAGGTGGAGGCGGCCCGCCGATCCGGCTCCGCTACACCCACCTTGGCACCGCGTCGCGCTGGTCATCAAACCAGGCTGTTGGCAAGGCCGTTCAGGAACTGTTCGTCGCCGGCCGTGGGGAGTCCGGCGTCGAGTGCTGCCGCGGCGATGCCCTGACGGTACGTCAGAGTGACCGACGAGCCGATCAGGGTGAGGGCGGTGGCCGGCAGGAAAGCCGGGGTGGGTCGGTGGATGTGCGGGCCGACGGCGCTGGCGGTGACCAGCCCACCGAGGTTTCCGCGATCCAGACCGGGCCAGGCCAGGATTGGGAGGACGGCTCAGCCGGTCACTCCGGCGACGACGGCGACCAGCAGCATCGCGCTCGCCGTGGCGGCGCTCACGCCCGCCGGGGCCAGCCGCGTCTGAGCGTAGACGGTAAGGGCGATGAAGGCGAAGCGGGAGAGACGGCAGACGAAGCCGTCGGACCAGGCGAGCCGGATAGTCGAGTCCCACCCGCACATGTCGGACGGGGCGATCGCGTGGACCGCGGGATTGGGGGCGAAGGCCGTCGCGGCCAGTCCGCGATGTTCAGCTGAGGCGGTGCCGCAGTTGAACGCACGAATCGGCCGGGAAGGCAAGGTGCGCCCGCTCAACAGCGGAGCGAGTCGGCAGCGGGCCGCGGAACTCATCGCCGAGCGCCCGCAGGCCCGTTACGCCATGACCCCGCGCCCTTTCATGTTGCACCACACAGTCAGAGACCAAAAGAACTTCCCTGCGCCTCAGGTACTTGACCGAAGAGCCTCCCGTGCTTCGCCGGGTCGGATGCACTCGGGACTCGGCGGGCACCCCGCCTTCTGCAGGTCGCGTTGAACGCGTGATGTCGCTGGATGTGTGCCTTCGACTACTTTCGGGCGCTATACCTCCTGTCTGTGAGATATGCACAGGGAGGGGGCCTGACCGAAGGGCGGCGGGCATTCCGGGAGCAGATACGAAGGGCGGCGGCCGAGGGGTTCGCCCGGGGAGAGGAGAATGCGGTCATCGCCAGGCGACTGCGAGTGCACGTCAGATCGGTGCAGCGCTGGAGAAGTTCGTGGCTGCTGGGTGGATCCGAGGCACTGTCCTCGAAGGGGGGCGCCTCGACACCGCTGCTGAGCGAGGCGGAGCTCACCGAGTTGGAGGACGAACTCGCCAAGGGTGCCGCAGGGCACGGGTGGCACGATTCGCAGTGGACACTCGACCGGATAAGGCTGCTGATACTCCATCAGTTTGGCGTTCGTTACACCGTCCAGGGTGTAGCCGCGTTGCTCAAACGCCATGGGTGGGTCCATCGCCCGCACCGGCACGGACTGGTGCCACGGGGTGGGGGCACGGGTTGGGTGAAGGAATGAATCTGGTCAATTAGTCTTTGATTCAAGTCAATTGACGATCCTTGAGACATCACCGTTTGCAAAATCTTCACACGATCAACTGGTTGACCCCTCGACGGTTCATGGAGCGGAAGTCATGATCAAGGCATAGGAATTTGACTGGGACGTGTCCTTGAGGGCCCGGCTTCGAGCCTTGGCGGTGATACGGAGCGATCGAGCACTCGGGACCTGGCAGGCACCTCGCCGACGCCTCTGTGGAGTATCGGCACGCGCCTGGGCCCAGCTCGGAGCCGACAGCAATCAGGGGGAGCACTTGAGGCGGACTGTTAGAGAGCGGACTGTTAGAGACCTGACATCGACCGTTGTGGTGCCGGCCGCCGTGTTGCAGTTGGGAGAGTCACCGCGCACCGGCGGTCGGGACGAGGAGCACATCGCCAGATTGGCGGAGCTGGACGGCCCGCTTCCGCCGATCCTGGTCGAGCGGCACACCATGCGCGTGATCGACGGGACCCACCGGCTGCTGGCCGCGGTCTCCAAGGGCCAACTGGCCATCGAGGTTGAGTTCTTCGACGGCAGCAGTGCGGATGCCTTCCTGAAGGCGGTCGAGGCGAATGTCACCCATGGTCTGCCGCTCTCCCTGGCCGACCGGCGGGCAGCAGCCGAGCGGATCGTGACCTCGCACCCGCACCTTTCCGACCGGGCGATCGCGCGGACCGCGGGGCTGGGTGCCAAGGCGGTGGCGGCGATTCGCCGCCAGGTGGCTGAGACCGCGGATGGACCGCAGTTGCAGGCGAGGGTCGGTCGGGACGGCAAGGTCCGTCCGCTGAACAGCTTGGAAGGGCGCCGTCGGGCCGCGGAGCTGCTGGCCGAGCGCCCGGAGGCCTCGCTGCGCGAGGTCGCCAGGCTGGCCGGGATCTCCCCGGCGACGGTCAGCGATGTCCGGCGCCGGCTGGCGGCCGGGGAGATCCCGGCCACCGAGCAGGCGGGCGACGACGCCATGGGCGTGGTGCTCCCGGCCCAGCGGACCCACGGGACCGTGGCCCGGCATATGCGGCTGGTGCGGTCCGACCCGGCCATGGCGCTGGGGAAACTACTGCGCGACCCGTCGCTGCGCCACAAGGAGGAAGGCCGCCAACTGCTGCGCCTGCTGCAGCAGAACGCGATGGGGGCCAAGGAATGGTCCGAGCTCACCGAGGTCGTGCCCACGCACTGCGGCACCCTGGTGGTGGACCTTGCCCGGCAGTGCGCCGAGACCTGGCTGGAGTTCGCGCAGCAACTGGACGAGCGGGTTCGCGCGGTGGACCAGGCCGCGACCGGCTGACCGAGTAGTGCCGGGCCCGTCGTGGCGGTCGCACGCGGGCCCGGCACAGACCGGCAGGGCAGCCGATGGGGCGCTGCTGTCATACGGCGCGGATCAGGACGAGCGACCCGTTGAGGTAGGGCTGTTGCCGCAGGTGGCCGTGCCGCTCGTCCCAGCTGCCGGAGGCAAGGTCCTGTCGGAGCCGCTCGGTGCACTGCTGCGCCAGCTCCGGCTCGACGAAGCTCCATGCCGAGCAGGACTGCAGGGCAGCCGGGTCCGGCCCGGCCATTGTCGGCCCGCAGCACCAGCAGACCGGCCTGTTCCAGCGCTCGACCTGTTTGGGCGCCAGGTTCTCCTCGGCGTTCTGGGACAGCAACTGGGCGAGGATGAGCAGGCTGTTGAGCGGGGTGCGCAGCTCATGGCTCATGTTGGCGAGGAACTCGGACTTGTCCATCGAGGCGCGTGACAACTGCCGGGCCCGTTCCTCGAGCGATGCGGTCCCGCTCGCCGGCGACCGGGTGTTCAACCGGTGGTGTGCGGCAGTTGGACACCCGCGCGCACTCGTCCGGGACCACACGTCGGCGCCGGCCCTGCCGCACCGCACACCCTTGCATCCCAGCATCCCTGTGCCACCTGGGTGTTCAGGGTCAGCGTGCACTCTGCCACTTACCGAGCGACGAGGGTTGGGGCATAGTGGTCGGCGGCTCCGCCATGATCCTTAATGCCGACGCAACCGATGCCGATGATCTGCGCTTCGCGCTCTCTGTAGTCAAAACAGCAGAAAGGGCGCTACGTTGACGAACCTGTCCGACGATTCCGATGCAAATTACCTGGTCCTTGGCAACGACGAGGGTCAGAATTCGCTGCGGCCGGTCTTCGTCGAGGTTCCTGCCGGTTGGCAGACCGTTCTTGGTGAGGCTCCTCGCCGGGATTGCCTGGGCCACAGCGGAAACTCCTGGACGACATGCGCCCGAAGAGACTCATCGCGGCGATGAAGAGGAAGTAGTCCGGCCTGGACGGCGACGCGAGGCGGCCGCACCTCGGCTGAGGTAGGAGCCGGAACGGTGCGCCGCACCCCGGAACAGAAGTGACTGACGGAGCAGCAGCCTAGGGGAACAGCATGGATTTCGATCTCGGCGGCTACCAGAGCCTGGGGGCCGCCTTCGACGCGCGGATCGCGCGTCACCCGGAGAAAGCCGCTCTCACCGTCTCCCGTGGCACCGCCGAGGAAGACAACGAGAGCCTCAGCTTCACGGAGCCGGTGCGGCTCACCCCGCCGCGCGAACTGGACCCCAGGGTGCGGCGCCTGGCGGCGGGAGACCTCACGTGACCGCCACCCGCACGGGCGCCGGGATCGAGGCGGCCCTCGACGAAGCCCTGGGCATGCTCGATGAGACGGCTCGCCGGTCCGTGGAACTCGATGAGAACGAGCAGTTTCCCGCGGACTTCTGTGCCCGCCTCGACGGGTTCGGCCTGCCGGCCTACTACGTGCCGACCGAGTGGGGCGGCGCGCTGTCCGACCACGAGGAACTGATCCGGCTCCTCCGCACCGTCGCTCGCCGTGACATCAGTGCACTGACGGCCCACACCAAGACGTACCTGGGCGTGGCCCCGGTGTGGATCGCCGGAAACCCGGAGCAGGCCCGGGCCACCGCCGACGCGGTGCTGTCCGGGTCCCCGGTTGCTTGGGCGCTGTCCGAGCCGGAGCACGGCGCAGACCTGTTGAGCGGTTCCGTCACCGCCACGGCGGAGCCCGACGGCTACCGCGTCGACGGCGTGAAGTGGCCGATCAACAATGCCACCCGGTCGAGCCACCTCACTCTGCTCGCGCGCACCGGCCCGGAAGGTTCCGGGCGTGGTCAGAGCCTCTTTCTCGTCGACAAGTCGGCGCTACAGCCGGGTACTTGGCGGACGCGGCCGAAGGTGCGGACGCACGGCATCCGCGGGATCGACATCTCCGGCATCGAGTTCGACGGTGCGCTGCTGCCGGCCGACGCATTGATCGGCCCGGAGGGAAGCGGCCTGGAGACGGTGCTGCTCGCACTCCAGCTCACCCGGACGACGTGCACCGCCATCTCCCTCGGCGCCGGTGAGCACGCGCTGCGACTCGCCGCCCGGTTCACCGCGGCGCGCGTCATCCAGAAGCGCCCGCTGGCCGAACGGCCCTTCCCGGCCTCGGTCCTGGCCCGCAGCGCCGCGCTGCTGGCGGCTGCAGAAGCGACCTCGCTGGTCGCCGGCCGTTCGATCCACAGCCTCACTGCGGAGATGAGCGTGACCTCGGCGGTCGCCAAGGCACTCGCGCCCACCCTGGTCGACGCCACGCTCGGGGAGCTCGCCGAACTGCTCGGCGCACGTTCCTTCCTCTCCGACGTCTACGAGTACGGCGCGTTCCAGAAGGTGTGGCGCGACCACCAGATCGTGGCGGTGTTCGACGGCAGTACCCCGGTGAACCGCGCCGCCCTGGTGCAGCAGTTCCCCAAGTTGGTCCGCGGCTTCGCCGGCGGCACCGTCGATGCGGGCGGAGTGGCCGAAGCCGTCTCGGTCGGTAGCCCGGTGCGACATGTCGACCGCGGCGCACTGACCATGCTGTCCCGGCGCGGATGCTCCGTCGTGCAGGCACTGCCCGCACTCGTCGAGTCGATCGGTGGTCGGCCCGCCCCCACCGGGCTCGCCGACCAGGCCGTCGCACTGGGCGCCATGGCCGAGGACCTGCACGGCCGGATGGCCGAGGTGGCGCCCGCCGCCCGTCCCGCCATGGCCGCCTACGAGCTGGCCGCCGCCTATGAGCTCTGCTACGCGGGTGCGGCCTGCCTGCACTTGTGGGCCACAGGTGAATCCGAGCACGCCGCGGAACCGCTGTGGCAGGACGGCCTCTGGGTGCGGGCGGCGCTGCGCGCCCTGCTGGCCAGGCTCGCCGCGGTCCTGCGGGTGCCGGTGCCGGTTGCCGGGCTGGGCGACGACCGGCTCGACGGCGCGCTGGCCCGTCTCATCGTCGACGCCGCGACCACCGGTGCGCCCATCACCCCGTTCGGGGCCCCGGCGCCGCGAACGCTTCAGCAGGGGGAGGACTCACGTGAGCGCTGAGAAGCTGGACGCACTGTTCGGCGACCTACGGGATGCGGACAACCCGGTCGGCTACGCCAGCATCCTCGCCGCCGATGAGCGGCACGAGATGCTCGCCGAGGGCGAACGCCTGCTGGACGCTTACGGCATGAACGCCGAGTTCGTGCCCGCCGCGTACGGTGGCCGGCTGGTGCGGGCCGACCGGCTTGCCGAAGTGCAGCGGGTGGTATGGCGACACGACCCTTGCCTTGGCCTCGGCTACGGCTTCAGCTCCCTCCTCGGATCGGTCAACATCTGGTCCGCCGGCACGCACGAGCAGCGCACGAAGGCAGCCGAGATCCTGCTGGGGGGCGGCCGGATCGCGGCCGCCTTCCACGAACTCGACCACGGCAACGACTTCGCGCACGCCGAGTGCGCTGCCGTTCCGAGCGACGACGGCTGGCTGCTGACCGGGCGCAAGGAGATCGTCACCAATCTGCGCCGTGCCGAGGCCATGGTGCTCTTCGCACGGACCAGTGAGATCGCGGGCAGCCGCAGCCACAGCCAGTTCTTCGTCACCCGGGGCGAGTTGCCGGCCGACCGCGTGCTGGATCTGCCGCGGTTCCCCAGCTCCGGCATGAACGGAGTGCAACTCGGCGGACTGCGGTTCTCCGACTGCCCGATCCCCGGCAACGCGATGCTCGGCCGGCCCGGCCAGGGCATCGAGAACGCCCTGCGCGCCTACCAGCTCAGCCGAGTGGTGATCCCAGCCGTCCTCGTCGGGCCGTTGGACACCGCGCTGCGTCTGGCGCTGGAGTGCGTGCACGAGCGGCGCCTCTACGGTGGCTTCGCCGCCGACCTGCCCTATGTGCGCGCCGCCCTCGCACGCGCCTACGCCGACCTGCTGGCCGTCGACGCCTTCTGCGGCGTCGGACTCCGGGCGCTGCACCTGGCCCCGGAGGCCACGCTGCTCTACGCGCCGGCGGTGAAGTACCTGACGTCACGGATCGTACTGGACGCCTTCGAGGATCTGCGTGCGGTCATGGGCGCCCAGGGCTACCTCCGCGAGGGCTCCTACGCGATGTTCCAGAAGCTCGTCAGGGACGCCGCTCCGGCCACCTTCGCCCACATCTCGCGCTCCGCCTGCCTGGTGCTGATTCTGCCGCAACTGCCCCGGCTGGCACGGAAGTCCTGGCTGGCCGACCCGGCCGCCGCTCAGCAGCTGTTCGACCTCGGCGCGGATCTGCCGCCGCTGGACTTCGACCAGCTCGCCGTCGGCATGCTGTCCGGTGACGGGCTGATCGGCGTGCTGGCCGAGACCGCCGAGCGCGAGTCGGCTGGGAGCCCGGTCGGTCGGTTCGCAGTGCGCTTCAGGGACGAGGTGCTCGCGCTGCGCGACCAGTGCGCCGCACTGGCTCCCTCGGACCTCACGATCGGGGCCTCTGCGGAGGCCTACGCGGTGGCCGACCGGTACACGGTGCTGCTCGCCGCCGCCGCCGCGCTCGCGGTCTGGCGCAGCGATGACCGTCAGCAGGAGGCGGCGCTCCTCGGGATCCTCGACCGGCTCTCCGGACGCCTCGGTGGCGCCCCGGTGCTCACTCCGGACGAGCGCGCGAGTGCCGAGCAGGCGCTGTTCGACATCGCTGTCGAGCGCTTCCAGGACGGGCGGCTGCTCGACCTGTCCGCACGTCGTGTTTCGGGATGAGAGAGGGAGTTCGATGACTGATCGGGAAGTGGGTGTGCGGGTGTCGGGTGAGGACATCGAGCGGTGGTTGATGGAGCGGGTGTCCTATTACCTGGAGACGCCGGTGGGGGAGATCGATCCGGGTGTCTCGCTCGCCGAGTACGGGTTGGAGTCGGTGTACGCCTTCGCGTTGTGCGGTGACATCGAGGACAAGTTGGGTGTGACCGTGGAGCCCACCCTGGTGTGGGATGTCGACACGGCTGCGGCTCTGACCGTTCACCTGGCCGGCCTGGTGGCCGAACTGCCGTCGGCCTGACGGGCCTTCCGGCCCTTCAAGGCCCGCAGGGCTTTTAGTGCACGTTTGTTTGCCGGCGGCGGGGCCCGACGGGGTCCTGGGTCGGTTTGGTTGATTCGCGCGGTCCCGGTGCCGTGGTTCAGCGTCCTGCCTTTGTTCTTCCAGAGTGCGTCGATTGATTGAGGGATACGAGAAATGGGTGCCTCCGCACAGGGTCTGTGGGATCTGATGTCCGGCCAGCTGGGGGTCTGGTACGCGCAGCAGCTCGCGCCTGACAATCCGGCGTACAACATCGGTGACTGCATGGAGATCCACGGCGAACTCGACGCGGATCTCTTCGTGCGTGCGCTGCGCCGCACGGTGCAGGAGGCGGAGGCTTTGCGTCTGCGCCTGTGTGTGGAGGGCGGGACGCCGCGGCAGTTCCTGGGGGAGGCCGGGGAGGTTCCGGTTCACGTGGCGGATCTGCGGGGGGAGGCTGATCCGCGTGCGGTGGCGCAGGAGTGGATCCAGGCTGATCTGGACACGCCGGTGGAGCTGGTGGGTGGGGCGCTGTCGGGGCATGCGTTCTTCGTGCTCGGGTCGGATCGCTTCCTGTGGTACCAGCGTGCTCACCACATTGTTCTCGACGGTAGTGGTCTGTCGCAGTTCGCTGAGCGGCTGTCCCAGGTGTACGGGGTGCTTCGGGCGGGTGGGGATCCGGCCGAGAGCGCTTTGCGGTCGGTGTCGGAGCTGATCGAGACCGACGAGGTCTACCGGGATTCGCAGGAGCGTGACCGGGACCGGCGGTTCTGGCTGGAGGCGTTCTCGGACCATGAGGAGGAGACGGCGTCCGAGGGGCCGCAGGGGCGGCGCCTCGCCGGCCGGCCGGTGACCCACCAGCAGGATCTCGGAGTCGACGCGACCGCTCGGCTGCGGGCTACCGCGAAGCGGCTTCGGGTCAGCTTCGCCGGTTTGGTGATCGCCGCGTCGGCCGTCTACCAGCACCGGTCGACCGGGGCGCAGGACGTCGTGCTCGGAGTGTCGGCCAGTGGCCGCACGAGCATGCGTGAGGTGGGCATCCCCGGCATGACCGCGAACATCATGCCGATCAGGCTCAGGGTCCGTCCGGGCATGTCCGTCGAGGAGCTGGCGCGGCAGACGCAGCGAGCGGTCCAGAGCGGTCTGCGTCACCAGCGCTACCAGTACCCGGACCTGCTCAGGGACCTGAAGCGGGTCGGCGGCACCCCGCTGTACGACATGATCGTCGACGTCATGGTGGCCGACCGCCGGATCGGTTTCGGCGACTGCGCGATCATTCGGACCGGCCTGGCAAGCGGGCCTGCCGAAGGCATGAAGATCGATGTGCTCGGTGACGCGGCCGAGGGCGGTGTGCAGACCGTCATCGAGATGAACCGCGAGTACTACGACGCCGAAGCGGCGTCGGCGGTGAGTCGCCGGTTCCTGGCCGTGCTGGACTGGCTCAGCAGTGCTTCGGCCACCGCCTGCGTCAGCACCGTCGACCTGCTCGACCCGGCTGAGCGACGGCTGGTGCTGGAGACCTGGAACGACACCGTGGTACCCGGCGCGGCCCTGCCGGTACCGCAGCGGTTCGCCGCCCAGGTGGCCGCGACGCCGCAGGCGGTTGCTGTGGTAGCCGACGGCGCGGCGGTGTGCTACGCCGAACTGGACGCGCGAGCCAATCGGTTGGCGCACCACCTCCTCGCCCAGGGAGTCGGTGCGGAGTCGCTGGTGGGTCTGTGCCTGCCGCGCGGCCTGCAGGCGATCGAGGCGATCCTGGCGGTGTGGAAGGCGGGGGCGGCGTACCTGCCGCTGGACCCGGCGTACCCGGCGCAGCGGCTCGGCCAGCTGCTGGCCGACAGCGGGGCCGGGCACGTGCTGGGCGAAGCGGCGCTGATCGGGCAGCTGGCAGCCCAGGGTGTGCGCACGATCGCCCTGGATGACCCGACGGTGTTGGCCGAGCTGGTCGCACGACCCACCGCTGCGCCGGAACTCGACGTGATGGCCGACCAGTTGGCCTATGTGATCTACACCTCCGGCTCGACCGGCAAGCCCAAGGGCGTGGCTGTGACGCACCGCGGGCTCGCGAACTACGTGGCCTCGGTGCCAGGACAGGTCGGCTTCGGTACGCCGGGCGCCAGGTATGCGCTGCTGCAGCCCACGGTGACGGATCTCGGTAACACCGTGGTGTTCGCGAGCCTGACGACCGGCGGTGAACTGCACGTCCTGCAGGAGGGCGCGGTGACCGATCCGTCGGCCGTGGCCCGGTACCTGGCGCAGAACCGCATCGACTTCGTGAAGGTGGTGCCCTCGCACCTGGCGGCGCTGGGCGCGGCAGCCGGCCTGGCCGCCCTGATGCCGGCCGGGGCGCTAGTGCTGGGCGGCGAGGCGGCGTCGCCGACGCTGGTCGCCCAACTGCTCGAAGTGGCCGGTGAGCGTGGTGTGTTCAACCATTACGGGCCCACTGAGACGACCATCGGCGTGGTGGCCGGGCGCCTGGACCGGAAGCCGGTTGCCGCGGGCGTGGTGCCGCTCGGGGTGCCGGTGGCCAACACCCGTGCCTACGTGCTGGACGGGTCGCTGAGCCCCGTTCCGGTCGGTGCGGCGGGTGAGTTGTACGTGGCCGGTCCGCAGGTGGCGCGCGGGTATGTGGGGCGTGCCGGTCTGACCGCGCAGCGGTTCGTGGCCTGCCCGTTCGGCCCGGCCGGCGAGCGGATGTACGCGACGGGCGACCTGGTGCGGTGGACCACCGACGGCGAACTGGTGCACCTGGGCCGTACGGACGAGCAGGTGAAGGTGCGCGGCTTCCGGGTGGAACCGGGTGAGGTGCAAGCGGTGCTGGCCGCGCACGAGTCGGTGGCACAGGCCGCCGTCATCGTCCGCGAGGACCTCCCGGGCGACAAGCGCCTGGTCGCCTACGTCGTTCCCACCGCCGCCGCGCAGACGGCTTACGCCGCGCGACTGAGTGAGCTCGTGCTCGTGTCCCTGGCCGAGCGGCTGCCGGGGTATCTGGTGCCCTCCGCGGTGGTGGTGCTGGACGCGCTGCCGTTGACGGCCAACGGCAAGCTGAACCGCGCCGGCCTGCCTGCTCCGGACTATCTGTCCCCCACCGCCAAGGCCGCCGGCCGCGGTCCGGCGACGGTGCACGAGGAGATCCTCTGCGGTGTGTTCGCGCAGGTGCTGGGGGTGGAGAGGGTCGGCGTCGACGACGACTTCTTCGCTCTGGGCGGCCACTCGCTGCTGGCGATCCGGCTGATCAGCCGGATCCGGACGGTCCTGAACGTCGAGTTGCCGATCCAGGTGTTCTTCGAGGTGCCGTCGCCGGCCGGGATCGCGGCCTGGCTGGCCGAATCGGCGGTCACCGAAGGGCGTGCGGCGCTGGTGGCGGCGGAGCGGCCGGAGCGGGTGCCGCTGTCGTTCGCGCAGCGCCGCCTGTGGTTCCTGGGGCAGCTGGAGGGTCCGAGCGTCACCTACAACGCCGCGGTGGCGCTGCGACTGAGCGGAGAGTTGGACCAGCAGGCACTGGCGGCCGCGTTCAAGGACGTGATCGGGCGGCACGAGGTGCTGCGCACGGTCCTGCCGGCGGTGGATGGTGAGCCGTATCAGCGTGTCCTGTCGGTGGAGGCGTGCGGGTTCGAGCTTGCGGTGGTCGAGGTGGCGCCGCAAGAGCTGGACGGCGCGGTGGCCGAGGCCTCGGGTTACGCGTTCGACCTGTCGGCGGAGATCCCGCTGCGGGCGACGGTGTTCGCGGTGGCGCCGCAGGAGCATGTGCTGGTGGTGCTGGTGCACCACATCGCAGGTGATGGTTGGTCGACGGGGCCGATGCTCCGGGATATGTCGATGGCGTACGCGGCACGGCTGGGCGGTGCGGCGCCGGTGTGGGAGCCGTTGCCGGTGCAGTACGCGGACTACGCGTTGTGGCAGCGGGAGTTGCTCGGCGACGAGCAGGACCCGGACAGTGTGCTGTCGGGGCAGGTGGCGTATTGGCGGGAGGCGTTGGCGGGGGCACCGGAGGAGTTGGAGCTGCCGACCGATCGCCGGCGCCCGGCGGTCGCCTCGTACCGTGGGCACGAGGTGCTGCTGGATGCCCCGGCCGAGCTGCACGCGCGGGTGCTGGAGATGGCCCGGGAGCGGGGGGTGACCCTGTTCATGGTGCTGCAGGCGGCGTTGGCGGTCACCCTGAACCGGATCGGCGCGGGCGCGGACATCCCGATCGGGTCGCCGGTCGCCGGGCGCACCGACGAGGCGCTGAACGACCTGGTCGGGTTCTTCGTCAACACCTTGGTGGTGCGGACCGACCTGTCCGGTGACCCGACCTTCGACGAGGTGCTGGAGCGGGTCCGGGAGACCAGCCTGGGGGCGTTCGCGCACCAGGACGTCCCGTTCGAGAAGCTGGTGGAGGAGCTGTCGCCGGCCCGGTCGATGGCACGCCACCCGCTGTTCCAGGTCGTGCTCACCGTGCAGAACACGGAGTCGGCACGGCTGGAGCTGCCCGGTCTGCGCGCCGACCGGCTGCCGACCGGCCTGGTACTCGGCAAGTTCGACCTGGACCTGAACCTGAGCGAGGCGTTCGACGCTGACGGTGCGCCGGCCGGCTTGCGGGGTGTGCTCCTGGCGGCGGCGGACTTGTTCGATGCGCAGACCGTGCGGCGGATCGCGAGCTGGTTGCTCCAGGTCCTGCAGACGGTGACGGCGCAGCCGGAGACGCGGTTGAGCGCCGTGGATGTGATGGGCGCGGATGAGCGCCGCCTGGTCCTGGAGGAGTGGAACGACACGGCGGTCGGGGTCGAGACGTCGACGTTGCCGGGGTTGTTCGCGGCGCAGGTGGCGCGGACGCCGGATGCGGTGGCGGTGGTGTTCGAGGGTGTCGAGGTGTCGTATGCGGAGTTGGATGGGCGGGCGAACCGGTTGGCGCGGTTGCTGGTGGGGCGTGGTGTGGGTGCGGAGTCGGTGGTGGGGGTGTGTTTGGAGCGCGGGGTCGAGTTGGTGGTGGCGCTGCTGGCGGTGGTGAAGGCCGGTGGTGCGTATCTGCCGATCGATCCGGCGTATCCGGATGACCGGATCGGGTACACGCTGGGTGATGCGGGCGCGCGTCTGGTGCTGACCTCGGCTGAACTGGCTGGTCGGCTGGGTGGGTTCGGTGTCGAGGTGGCGGCGTTGGACGAGCCGTCGCTGGTGGGGGAGTTGGCGGCGCTCGATGGTGGGGCGGTGGAGTGTGTGGTGTCGCCGGGGCATCCGGCGTATGTGATCTACACGTCCGGGTCGACGGGTCGGCCCAAGGGTGTGATGGTGACGCATGGCAATGTGACCGGGTTGTTCGCGCAGACCGAGCCGCTGTTCGGCGGGTTCGGGGCGGACGATGTGTGGTCGTGCTTCCACTCGTTCGCGTTCGACTTCTCGGTGTGGGAGTTGTGGGGTGCGCTGCTGCACGGCGGCCGGGTGGTGGTGGTCCCGTATGGGGTGTCGCGCTCGCCGCAGGAGTTCCTGGCGCTGATCGAGCGCGAGCGGGTGACGGTGCTGAGTCAGACCCCGTCGGCGTTCTACCAGTTGGCGGCTGTGGAGGAGCAGCGGCCGGGGGCGGTGGCGTCGCTGCGTGCGGTGGTGTTCGGTGGCGAGGCGCTGGATCCGGGCCGGCTGGACGGCTGGTGGCGGCGTCATGGTGATGGTGGTCCGCGGTTGGTGAACATGTACGGCATCACCGAGACGACGGTGCATGTCACTTTCCGCGAGCTGGCCTCCGGTGAGGGCGGGGCGGGCAGTGTGATCGGGCGCGGTATCCCGGGTCTGGGTGTCTTCGTGCTGGACGAGTTCCTGCGGCCGGTGCCGGTGGGTGTGACGGGTGAGATGTATGTCGCGGGTGGGCAGTTGGCGCGGGGGTACCTGGGTCGTCCGGGACTGACAGCCGAGCGGTTCGTGGCCTCGCCGTTCGGGGTGCCGGGTGGGCGGCTGTACCGCACGGGTGACCGCGCGAAGTGGTCGGGCGACGGCGAGTTGGTGTTCGCGGGTCGTGCGGACGAGCAGGTGAAGATCCGCGGTTTCCGGATCGAGCCGGGCGAGGTGCAGGCCGTCCTGGCCGCACACCCGGCCCTGGAGCAGGCCGTGGTGACGGTCCGTGAGGACGTGCCGGGTGACAAGCGCCTGGTGGCGTACGCGGTTCCGGTCGACGTCGATGCCAGCGCGGATGAACTCCTCACCAGCCTGCGGGAGTTCGCGGGTGAGCGGTTGCCGGCGCACATGGTGCCGTCGGCGGTCGTGGTGCTGGACGAGCTGCCACTGACGGTGAACGGCAAGCTGGACCGCAAGGCGCTGCCGGCGCCGGAGTATGCGGCGGGTGCGGGTCGGGCGCCGGCGACGGTGCAGGAGGAGTTGTTGTGCCAGGCGTTCGCGCAGGTGCTGGGACTTGACCGGGTCGGTGTGGAGGATGACTTCTTCGCGCTGGGTGGTCATTCGCTGTTGGCGATGCGGCTGCTGAGTCGGATCCGTTCGGTGCTGGGTGTGGAGTTGGCGGTCCGTGAGCTGTTCGAGGCGCCGACGCCGGCGAGTCTGGCGGGACGGCTTGGGCAGGCCCGTGAGGGCCGGTTGGCACTGCGTGCGATGGAGCGTCCGGAGCGGGTGCGGTTGTCGTTCGCGCAGCGCCGTTTGTGGTTCCTCGGTGAGTTGGAGGGCGCGAGCGCGACCTACAACACTCCGATGGCTTTGCGCTTGTCCGGGGAGGTGAACCGGGAGGCCCTCGCGGAGGCGCTGCGGGATGTCATCGGGCGGCACGAGGTGCTGCGGACGGTGTTCCCGGCAGTCGATGGTGAGCCGTACCAGCGGGTTCTCGGTACGGAGGAGTGCGGGTTCGAGCTCTCGGTGGTCGAGGTGGCGTCGGAGGGGCTGGAGGACGCACTGGCTGAGGCGGGCCGGTATGCGTTCGACTTCTCGTGTGAGATTCCGTTGCGGGCGACGCTGTTCGCGGTGAGTTCGGTTGAGCATGTGCTGGTGGTGCTGTCGCACCACATCGCCATGGACGGCTGGTCGACCGCTCCGCTGGTGCGGGATCTGTCGGCGGCGTATGCGGCGCGGTTGGGTGGCGTGGCTCCGGTGTGGGATTCGCTGCCGGTGCAGTATGCGGATTTCGCTTTGTGGCAGCGGGAGTTGCTGGGTGACGAGCGGGATTCGTCGAGTGTGTTGTCGCGTCAGGTGGAGTACTGGCGTGAGGCGTTGGCGGGAGCTCCGGAGGAGTTGCCGCTGCCGTTCGATCGGCCGCGTCCGGCGGTTGCGTCGCACCGCGCCCACACCGTGGAGTTGGATGTTCCGGCCGAACTGCACGGGCGTTTGGTGGAGTTGGCGCGTGAGCGCGGGGTGACCATGTTCATGGTGCTGCAGGCGGCTGTTGCGGTGACGCTCAGCCGGCTGGGTGCGGGGGCCGACATCCCGATCGGGTCGGCGATCGCCGGGCGTACGGATGAGGCGTTGAACGATCTGGTCGGGTGCTTCGTCAACACGGTTGTCGTGCGGACGGATCTGTCGGGGGACCCGACGTTCGAGGAGGTTCTCGGTCGGGTGCGCGAGGCGGGGTTGAGCGCGCTGGAGAACCAGGATGTGCCGTTCGAGAAGCTGGTGGAGGAGTTGGCGCCGGCGCGTTCGCTGGCCCGGCACCCGCTGTTCCAGGTCGTCCTGACCCTTCAGAACACCGGCTTGGTAGCGGATGGCGGTGCGCTTGACCTGCCTGGCCTGGGGGCTGAACCGTTGTTGTTGGGTCGGGCGATGGCGAAGTTCGACCTTGATGTGATCGTGGGTGAGGTGTTCGGTGCGCAGGGCGCGCCGGCGGGGGTCCGGGGCATGCTGACGGCGGCGGCGGATCTGTTCGACGCCGGTGTCGCGGGTCGGATCGCGGGCTCCCTGGTGCGGGTGCTGACGGCGATGGCCGATGACCCGCAGACCCGGGTCGACGCGGTGGATGTGCTGGGTGCGGATGAGCGCCGCCGGGTGCTGTCGGAGTGGAACGACACCGCTGCGGCCGGATCCGGGTTGATGGTTCCGCAGGTGTTCGAGGCGCAGGTGGCGCGGACGCCGGATGCGGTGGCGATCGTCGCCGATGGTGCGTCGGTGTCGTATGCGGAGTTGGATGCGCGGGCGAACCGCCTTGCCCACTACCTGGTCAGCCAGGGTGTCGGGCCGGAGTCGGTGGTGGGGTTGGCGTTGCCGCGTGGTGTGGAGATGATCGCCGGGATTCTTGCGGTGTGGAAGGCGGGGGCCGGGTACCTGCCGGTGGACGTGTCCCAGCCGGCGGAGCGGGTCGCGTTCACGGTGAAGGATTCGCGGGCGCAGTTGGTGTTGACCACCGATGAGGTGCTGGAGGACCTGCCCTCCGTCGGGGTGCGTCTGGTGGCGGTGGATGGCACGTTGACGGCGATGCAGTTGGCGGCGGCGCCGACCACCTCGCCTGGCGTGGCGGTGGATCCGCGGTCGCTGGCGTATGTGATCTACACCTCCGGTTCGACGGGTCGTCCGAAGGGCGTGGCCGTCACGCACGGGGGTCTGGCGAACTACGTCTCCTCGGTGCCGGCCCGGATCGGTTTCGAGGGTGGTAGGTATGCGTTGTTGCAGGCGCAGGCGACCGACCTGGGGAACACGGTGCTGTTCGCGAGCCTGCTGTCGGGTGGTGAGCTGCATGTCCTGGACGAGGATGCGGTCACCGATCCGCGCCTGGTGGGCGACTACCTGGCCGAGCACGGGATCGACTTCGTGAAGGTGGTGCCCTCGCACCTGGCGGCGCTGGGTGCGGTGGGTGGTTTGGAGCGGGTGCTGCCGGGCCGGTCGGTGGTGCTGGGTGGTGAGGCCGCCTCGCCGGGGTGGGTCGATGAACTGCTGGCCGCGGCCGGTGAGCGGCGGGTGTTCAACCACTACGGTCCGACGGAGACCACGATCGGTGTGGCGACCACCCGTCTGACGTCGGGTGGGGTGGTGCCGGTGGGTTCGCCGGTGGCCAACACCCGCTTCTACGTGCTGGATGAGCGCCTCAACCCGGTGCCGGTGGGTGTGGAGGGTGAGTTGTATGTGGCGGGTGCGCAGTTGGCGCGCGGCTATGTGCGCCGTCCTGGCTTGACCGCGGAGCGGTTCGTGGCGTGCCCGTTCGGCAGCGGCATGGGGGTCCCCCCGGCCGAAGGCGGGGGGCGGATGTACCGCACGGGTGACCGTGCGAAGTGGTCGGCTGATGGCGAGATCGTGTTCCTGGGCCGTGCGGACGAGCAGGTGAAGATCCGTGGTTTCCGGATCGAGCCGGGTGAGGTGGCCAGTGCCCTGACGGCGCACCCGCTGATCGCCCAGGCGGCTGTGATCGCCCGCGAGGACACCCCGGGGGACAAGCGCCTGGTCGCCTATGTGGTCGCGGACGACCCGGATGATGTGGACGGCACGCTCGCGGACGGGGTGCGGGCCTTCGTCGCCGCCCGGTTGCCGGAGCACATGGTGCCCGCCGCGGTGGTGGTGTTGGACGCCCTGCCGCTGACGGGCAACGGGAAGCTGGACCGCAAGGCGCTGCCCGCGCCGGACTTCGCGGCGGCGGGTGGGGCGTCGAGTCGTGGGCCGGCATCGGTGCAGGAGGAGATCCTGTGCGAGGCGTTCGCCGAGGTCCTCGGGTTGGAGAGCGTCGGCGTCGATGACGATTTCTTCGCGCTGGGTGGGCATTCGCTGTTGGCGGTGTCGTTGGTGGAGATGTTGCGGGTGCGTGGGGTCTCGGTGTCGGTGAAGGCGTTGTTCCAGACGTCGACCCCGGCGGGCTTGGCGCTCGAGGCGGGTGCGGAGCAGGTGGTGGTGCCGGCGAACCTCATCCCCGAGGACGCCACGCAGATCACCCCGCAGATGCTGCCGCTGGTGGAGCTGACCGGGGCCGAGCTCGAGTTGATCGTGGCGAAGGTGCCCGGTGGCGCTGCGAACGTCGCGGACGTCTACCCGCTGGCCCCGCTCCAGGAGGGGATCCTCTTCCACCACTTGATGAAGGCCGGGCGTGAGGGTGAGCGGGATGTGTATGCCAGGCCGACGGTGCTCGGGTTCGACTCCCGCATGCGGCTCGACTCGTTCCTGAACGCGCTGCAGCGGGTGATCGACCGGCACGACGTGTACCGCACGGCGATCGTGTGGGAGGGGCTGCGCGAGCCGGTCCAGGTCGTGGCCCGACACGCCGAACTGCCGGTCCGGGAAGTCGTGCTGGACCCGCAGGGTGCGGACGCGGCGGAGCAGTTGCTGTCCATCGGCAGCACCTGGATGGCGCTGGACCGTGCCCCGCTCATGGACGTGCACATCGCCGCCGAACCGGGTGGCGACGGCTGGCTGGCCCTGCTGCGCGTCCACCACCTGGTGCGGGATGACACAACGACGGACGCGCTGCTGGGTGAGGTGCGTGCCTTCCTGACAGGGCGGGGCGAGTCGCTGTCCAAGGGGCTGCCGTTCCGCGACTTCGTCGTCCAGGCCCGCCTCGGTGTGCCGCGCGAGGAGCATGAGCGGTACTTCGCCGGTCTGCTGGGCGACGTCACCGAGACCACCGCCCCGTTCGGCCTGCTGGACGTGCATGGAGACGGCACGACCGCAGTATCGGCGCGTTCCTCGGTGGAGGCTGAGCTCACGCTTCGACTGCGGGCAATCGCGCGCCGGATGGCCGTGAGTCCGGCGACGGTGTTCCACCTGGCGTGGGCGCGGGTGCTGGCCGCGGTGAGCGGTCGTGAGGACGTGGTGTTCGGCACGGTGCTGTTCGGCCGGATGAACGCCGGGGCGGGTGCCGACCGGCTCCAGGGTCCGTGCCTCAACACGCTCCCGGTGCGGGTGCAGGTCGGCACCTCCGCCGTGGGCGAGGCGCTGGCCGGGATGCGGCAGCAGTTGGCCGAGCTGCTGGTGCACGAGCACGCGCCGCTGGTGCTCGCGCAGCAGGCGAGCGGTGTGGCGGGCGGCAGCCCGCTGTTCACCGCCCTCTTCAACTACCGCAACGGCCGCGGCGGTGCGACGGAGCTCGGCGCGGGTCTGGGCACCGGGTTGGAGGACGTGCGGATCCTTGCCGCCGAAGGGCGCACCAACTACCCCCTGGTCGCGAATGTCGATGATGACGGGAACGGGTTCAGCCTGACCATCGACGCGGTGGCGCCGGCCGATGCGGAGCAGGTGGGCACGATGCTGCACACCTGCCTCCTCCAGCTCGTGACCGCGTTGGAGGAGGATCCGCAGGCGCGGTTCGCGGCGCTGGACGTGCTGGGTGCGGCTGAGCGCCGACTGGTGGTGGAGAAGTGGAACGACACGGCGGTCGAGGTCGAGTCGTCGACGTTGCCGGGGTTGTTCGCCGGGCAGGTGGCGCGGACGCCGGATGCGGTGGCGGTGGTCTTCGAGGGTGTCGAGGTGTCGTACGGGGAGTTGGATGCGCGGGCGAACCGGTTGGCGCGGTTGCTGATCGGGCGTGGTGTGGGCCCGGAGTCGGTGGTCGCGGTGGTGATG
>NZ_JARZAH010000059.1:0-33978 GCF_029892145.1 Kitasatospora sp. GP30 | reverse complement strand
CGGTCGCTCGCGGCGGGCTGCTCATCCCGCCGCCGGCGCGTTGGCGCACAGCTTGATCGAAGGGGCCGCCCCCCTGGACTCCGCCGGGTCCGGGAGGCGGCCCCTTCGGCATGCCCTGGAGGCTTTTCCGGTCCGAGTCGAGGTGCCGAGCAGTTGTTGAACGTCAATGCACCGACGGGCCGCCATGACATGAGTATCAACTGTTTCATGACTGTCAGTTGACCAGGAAATGGCGAAACAATGGATATCCATTGTGGCGCCCGGGGCGAAGGAAAATCCGGGTGACCGGAGAGGGGAATGCTCGGAAAGCAAGTACAATTTTATATATTAAATGACTGGCACCTTTGGAGGGGTCCAAGCTCACGAAGTTCAAGGAAAGATAAGTGACGACCGTCACAGCGGGCACTCTTGTGGCCTGGACCAAGCTGCCGATAATGCCGCCTGACGGCCCGTCGAGCCCCTCGGTGGTGCGGGCGGCGGCCAAAACGACGAGAGGCCCGGAACCTCACGGTTCCGGGCCTCTCGCACTGGCGACCCTGACGGGACTTGAACCCGCGACCTCCACCTTGACAGGGTGGCGAGCTAACCAACTGCTCCACAGGGCCAGGCATTTCACTGCTTGTCGCAGTTATTTGCCGCTGCTCTCGGCGGCGACAAGACAGATCGTACTGCATCCGGGGCCCCCAGGTCGAACCGGCCGATCGGCCCGACCTGGGGGTACGCCCTGACGGGCTCAGAGCGTGGCGCGGGCGGCGTCCATCGCCTTGAGGATGCGCTTCTCCGACACCGGCGCCGGGGTGCCCAGCGACTGCGCGAAGAAGCTCACCCGCAGCTCCTCGATCATCCAGCGGATCTGCCGCACCTCCCCGGTCGGCTGCTGCCCGGCCGGTACGGCCGCCAGCAGCTCGCCGTAGGCCCGCTGCACCTCCTGCACCTTGTACAGGTTGGTCAGGTCGCGCTGCGGGTGGTTGGGCAGCGCCTCCAGCCGCCGGTCCACCGCGATCAGGTACCGCTTGACGTCGGCCAGCCGCTGCCAGCCCGTCGCGGTCACGAAGCCCGGGTGGACCAGCGAGGCCAGGTGCAGCTTGACGTCGTTGACCGCGGAGAGCAGCACCGGGCTCTGCACCGTCTTCAGCCGGTTGCCGGCCCGGTGGTAGGCGATCAGCGCGGAGGCCGTCTTCAGGGTGGTGTCCGCCGACAGCTCGTACAGATCGGCCCGCACCGCGTCATGGAGCTTGGCGAAGGACTCGGCGTCCCAGGCCACGCCGCCGTTCAGGGCCATCAGCCGGTCGGTGGCACAGGCCGTGATGTCCTCGAACAGCGCCGGCACCGAGCCGTGCGGGTTGTAGGAGAGCGCCAGCTTGGCCTGGTTGCCCAGCCGGGCCTGGATCTGCTTGGCCGGGGAGTTGCAGGTGAGCAGCAGCAGCCGCCGGGTGCCCTGCCACATCGCCTGCGCCTGGGCCTGCGGGGTGTCGTAGAGCTTGATCGACACGCTGTCGCCGTCGTCGGTCAGCGCCGGGTAGGCGCGCAGCGAGTGGCCCCGGGAGCGCTGCTCGAAGGTCCGCTGGAGCTGCGGCAGATCGGCCGGCCAGGCGGTCAGGCCGGTGCGCTCGATGCCCTGGCCGCTGGCGGCCGAGGAGAGGGTCTCCTTGAGCTTGGGCTTGAGCTTGAGGCGCAGTTCCTCCAGGTCCTTGGACTCGGCCAGCTTGCGCTTGCCGTCCACCACCCGGAAGGTCACCTTGAGGTGCTCCGGCACCCGGTCGTCGTCCCAGGCCTCCGGCGGGATCGGCACCCCGGACATCCGGTGCAGCACCCGCTCCAGGCTGGGCAGCAAAGGCTCCTGGCGGTCGGTCAGTTCGCGCAGCGCGGCCCTGGCGAAGTCCGGCGCAGGCACGAAGTTGCGCCGGACCGCCTTGGGCAGGGCCCGGATGTAGGCGGTGACCAACTCGCCGCGCAGGCCCGGGATCTGCCAGTCGAAGCCCTCGGCGGACACCTGGTTGAGCACCGGCAGCGGGATGTGCACGGTCACGCCGTCCGCGTCGCTGCCCGGTTCGAACTGGTAGGTCAGCTTGAAGCGGAGCTTGCCCTGCTGCCAGTAGTCCGGGTAGTCCGCCTCGGTGATGCCGTCGGCGGCGTCGTTGATCAGCATCGACTTCTCGAAGTTGAGCAGGTCGGGCTGGTCGTGCCGGGCCTTCTTCCACCAGGCGTCGAAGTGCCGGGTGGAGACGGTCTCCTCGGGCAGCCGGGCGTCGTAGAAGTCGAAGAGGGTCTGGTCGTCCACCAGGATGTCGCGGCGGCGGGCCCGGTTCTCCAGCTCCTCGACCTCGTCGAGCATCCGGCGGTTGGCGGCGAAGAACTGGTGGTGGGTCTCCCAGTCGCCCTCCACCAGGGCGTTGCGGATGAACAGTTCGCGGCAGAGCTCCGGGTCGATCCGGCCGTAGTTGACCCGGCGCTGGGCGATGATCGGTACGCCGTAGAGGGTGACCCGCTCATAGGCCATCACCGCGCCGGCCTTCTTCTCCCAGTGCGGTTCGCTGTAGGTGCGCTTGATCAGGTGGGCGGCGAGCGGCTCGATCCACTCCGGCTCGATCTTGGCGTTGATCCGGGCCCAGAGCCGCGAGGTCTCCACCAGCTCGGCCGACATCACCCAGCGCGGCGGCTTCTTGAACAGGCCGGAGCCCGGGAAGACCGCGAACCGGGCACCGCGGGCGCCGCCGTACTCGCGCTTCTCCACGTCGAACAGGCCGACGTGGGAGAGCAGGCCGGCCAGCAGCGACTGGTGGATCCGGTCGGCGTCCGGCTCGGCGTCGTCATGAGGTTCTTCGATCGTCACGCCCAACTGCTTGGCGACGGTGCGCAGTTGGATGTAGATGTCCTGCCACTCCCGTATCCGCAGGTAGTTGAGGAACTCGGCCTTGCACATCCGGCGGAAGGCGGACGACGACAGCTCCTTCTGCTGCTCCCTGACGTACCGCCACATCGCCAGGTAGGAGAGGAAGTCGGAGGTCTCCGAGGTGAACCGGCGGTGCCGCTCGTCGGCCGCCTGCCGCGTCTCGGTGGGGCGTTCGCGCGGATCCTGGATGGAGAGCGCGGCGGCGATCACCATGACGTCGCGGACGCAGCCGTTCCGGTCGGCCTCCAGCACCATCCGGGCCAGCCGGGGGTCGACCGGCAGCTGGGCCAGCTTGCGGCCGAGCGGGGTGAGGCGCTTGCGCGGGTCCTGCTGCTCCGGGTCGAGGGCGCCGAGCTCCTGGAGCAGGTTGACGCCGTCCTTGATGTTGCGGGAGTCCGGCGGGTCCAGGAACGGGAAGGCCGAGATGTCGCCCAGGCCGGCGGCGGTCATCTGCAGGATCACCGAGGCCAGGTTGGTGCGCAGGATCTCGGCGTCGGTGAACTCCGGGCGGGAGAGGAAGTCCTCCTCCGAGTAGAGCCGGATGCAGATGCCGTCGCTGGTACGGCCGCAGCGGCCCTTGCGCTGGTTGGCGCTGGCCTGGCTGATCGCCTCGATCGGCAGCCGCTGCACCTTGGTGCGGTGGCTGTAGCGGGAGATCCGGGCCGTGCCCGGGTCGATCACGTACTTGATGCCGGGCACCGTCAGCGAGGTCTCGGCGACGTTGGTGGCCAGCACGATCCGGCGCTTGGTGGAGCGCTGGAAGACCTTGTGCTGCTCGGCCGAGCTCAGCCGGGCGTAGAGCGGCAGGACTTCGGTGAACTTGAGGTTCAGCTTGTTGAGGGCGTCGGCGGTGTCGCGGATCTCGCGCTCGCCGGAGAGGAAGACCAGGATGTCGCCCGGGCCCTCGGCCTGCAGCTCCTCGGCGGCGTCGCAGATCGCCTGGATCTGGTCGCGGTCGCGGTCCACCTCGTCGCCGTCCTCGGCGTCGGCGGTGTCGTCGACAAGCGGCCGGTAGCGGACCTCGACGGGATAGGTGCGGCCGGAGACCTCGACGATCGGGGCGTCGCCGAAGTGGCGGGCGAACCGCTCCGGGTCGATGGTCGCCGAGGTGATGACGACCTTGAGGTCGGGGCGGCGCGGGAGCAGCTGCTTGAGGTAGCCGAGGATGAAGTCGATGTTGAGGCTGCGCTCGTGTGCCTCGTCGATGATCAGGGTGTCGTACTGGCGCAGTTCGCGGTCGGTCTGGATCTCGGCGAGCAGGATGCCGTCGGTCATCAGCTTGACCAGGGTGTCCTGGCCGACCTGGTCGGTGAACCGGACCTTCCAGCCGACCGTCTCGCCGAGCGGGGTGCCGATCTCCTCGGCGACCCGCTCGGCCACCGTGCGGGCCGCGATCCGGCGCGGCTGGGTGTGGCCGACCAGGCCCTTGACGCCGCGGCCCAGCTCCAGGCAGATCTTCGGGATCTGGGTGGTCTTGCCGGACCCGGTCTCGCCCGCGACGATCACCACCTGGTGGTCCCGGATCGCGGCCAGGATGTCGTCCTTCTTCTGGCTGACCGGCAGTTCGGCGGGATAGCGGATCTCGGGGACGGCCTGGCGGCGCTGCTCGATCCGCAGCTCGGCGCGGTCGATCTCGACGGCCAGCTCGGCGGCGACGGCCGCGCGGGCCTCGGGCCCCCGGACCCGGCGCGCCCCGTCCAGCCGGCGGCCGATCCGCTGCTGGTCGCGCAGCGTCAGCTCGGGCAGCCGGGCCGCCAGCTCCCCGATGGCGGCGGCGTCGGCGGATCGGGCGGCGGAGGAACTCATCGCGGGCATCCCTCAAGGGTCGCAAGGAGGGGCGGGGGACCGCACCTCGGTTTTCTGGGCCCGGCCATCTCCGCGGGCCCATCAAGTGTCACACTCGCCGACTGGATAAACCGAATGGCTTAACCGGCTGGTTCAGATGGCGCTAGCCTTGGCGCCATGGGAAACCGTGAAGACCTGCTGGCCGGTGCCGCCCAGTGCCTCAAGGAGAAGGGCTGGGCCCGCAGCACCGTGCGCGACATCGCGGCGGCCGCCGGCGTGAACCATGCCGCGATCGGCTACCACTTCGGCTCCCGGGACGCGCTGCTCACCGCGGCCTTCGTGCGGGCGATGGACGAGTGGGGGCAGGAGCTCGGCGCGGCCCTGGCCGCCGCCCTCGACCCGGCGGTCGACGAGAGCGGGCAGTACCAGGAGCTCTGGCGCCAGATGCTCACCTCATTCGCTGACACCCGCAAGCTCTGGCTCGCCTCCGTCGAGGCGTTCGTCCAGGCCGAGCACGATCCGGCGCTGCGGGAGCTGCTGCTGGACGCGCAGCGCCAGGGCCGCCGAGGGCTCGCCGCCGCCCTGCTCAAGGTGCCGGAGGAGACCGTCGACGAGAGCGCGGCGCGCACCGTCGGAGCCGTCCAGAACGCGCTGCTCGTCGGCATGTTCACCCAGTGGCTGATGGACCCGGAGGGCGCCCCGACCGCCGAGGAGGTCCTCGCCGGCCTGCGCGCCCTCGGAAAGCTGGCGGGAAACTGACACCACGTCAGAAGCCGAGCCCGGAGCCCCCGTCCACCGGGATGACGGCGCCGGTGAGGTAGCCGGCCCGGGCGGAGGCGAGGAACCGGATCACGCCGGCTATCTCCTCGGGCCGGGCCGAGCGGCCCAGCGGGATCCCGTCGAGCATCGCGGCCCGCTGGGCGTCCGGCAGCGCCCCGGTCATGTCGGTGTCGACCAGCCCCGGCGCGACCACGTTGCAGGTGATCCCGCGCGGACCCAGCTCGCGGACCAGCGAGCGGGCCAGGCCGACCAGGGCGGCCTTGCTGGCGGCGTAGTTGGTCTGCCCGGCCGCGCCGTGCAGCGCCACCACCGAGGAGACCAGCACGATCCGGCCCTGCCGGGCCCGCACCATGGGGCGCAGGGCCCGCCGCACGGTGCGGAAGACGCCGGTCAGATTGGCGTCCAGCACCGCGGCCAGCTCCTCGTCGGACATCCGCAGCAGCAGGGCGTCCCGGGTGATCCCGGCGTTGGCCACCAGCACCTCCACCGGCCCGTGCCGCTCCTCGATCAGCCGGTAGGCCTGCTCCAGCTGCTCCGGGTCGGTGACGTCGCAGCGGACCGCCAGGCCGCCCGCGGCGGTGAAGTCGGCCGGCGGCTCCCCCGAGCGGTAGGTGATCGCGACCCGGTCGCCGAGCTCGGCGAAGGCCCGCGCGGTGGCCAGCCCGATGCCCCGGTTGCCCCCGGTGACGAAGACCGAGCGGTGCACTGTCATCCCTCCAACTCGCGTACCAGAACGGCGGCCTGGGCCCGGCTGCGGAGATCGAGCTTGCCGAGCAGGCGGCTGACGTGGGTCTTCACGGTGGTCTCCGCCAGCCGCAGCCGAGCCGAGATCTCGGCGTTCGACAGGCCCTCGCCGAGGCAGGAGAGCACCTCCCGCTCGCGCGGCGTGAGCGACTCCAGCGCGGTCGGGTCGGCCGGCCGGTCCCCCTTGGCACCACGGGTGTTGGCGAACTCCGCGATCAGCCGCCAGGCGAGGTTGGGCGCGATCAGGCTGTCGCCGGCCGCGACCGCGCGGACCGCGCCGACCAGGCCGTCCGCGTCGATGTTCTTCAACAGGAAGCCGGAGGCACCGGCCCGCAGCGCGCCGTAGACGTACTCGTCCAGGTCGAAGGTGGTCAGCACCAGCACCCGGGCGAGCCGCTCGTCGACCACCGCGTGGGTGGCCGACACCCCGTCCAGCCGCGGCATCCGGATGTCCATCAGCACCAGGTCGGGACGGAGCGTCCGGGCCAGCGCCACCGCCTGTTCGCCGTCGGCGGCCTCGCCGACCACCTCGATGTCGGGCGCGGCGCGCAGGATCAGGACCAGGCCGGCGCGGACCGCCGACTGGTCCTCGGCGACGACGACGCGGATGGTCATGCTGCTCCCTCCTCGGGGTGGGCCGACCGGGGGCGTACGGTCGGCAGCGTGGCCAGCACCTGCCAGCACCTGCCGGTCGGGGTGACCAGCGGGCCGGCCCGGAAGGTGCCGCGCAGCAGGGCGGCGCGCTCCTCCATGCCGATCAGGCCGGCGCCCGAGCCGGGGGCCCGGGGCGGCACATCGGCGAACGGGCTGGTCACCCGCACCGTGAGCGCCCCGTCCCGCAGGGTGAGCCGGACCGTGACCCGGCCCTGCCCGGCGTGCTTGAGCGCATTGGTCAGCGACTCCTGGGTGATCCGGTAGGCGGCGAGCTCCACCGGCGCGGGCACCTCGCTCCCCGGCGGGCGGGCGTCCTCCAGCACGGCGTCCAGGCCGTTCGCCCTGGCCCCCTCGACCAGCGCGCCCAGGCTGTCCAGGGTGGGTACCGCGGCCGGCTCGGCCTCGCCGCTGCCGTCCCGGAGCAGCCCGATCAACCGCCGCATCTCGGCCAGGCCCTCGACGCTGTTCTCCCGGATCACCGTGAGCGACTCGGTGGCGCTGGCCCGGTCGTCCAGCGAGAGCGCCGCGGTGGAGTGGATGGCGATCGCGGTGAGCCGGTTGGCGACCATGTCGTGCAGCTCGCGGGCCATCCGGGTGCGCTCGGCGGTGACGGCCTGGGCGCGGTCCATCTCGGCCAGCCTGATGCTCTGCGCGGCGTGCCGCCGGGCCGCTTCGGCGGCCTCCCGGTGGTTGCGGACCAGCGCCCCGGTGGTCGCCGGGCCGAGGGTGACCAGTCCGATCACCACCCCGATGAAGATCGCCTCCGGGCGGCGGTACCAGGCGAGGAAGCCCATCGTGGCGGTCGCGGTGAGCAGTCCCGCGCCGACCGGGATCCGCTGGGCCGCCGCCCGGCCGCCGTAGAGCACCGCCGCGTACACCAGGTCGGTGAACATCAGTACGGTGGCCAGGCTGCCGCTGGTCAGCTGGTCGCCGGCCAGCGCCAGGGTGCCCAGCGACAGCGCCAGCACCGGCCGGGCCCGGCGCAGCACCTCCAGGCCCGCGGTCACGGTCAGCGGCAGCAGCGCCCAGGCCCCGTGCAGCGGGCGCCCGAGCTGGGTCTGCAGTCCCGCGGACCAGAGCACCAGCCCACCGGCCAGGCCCAGCAAGGCGATTGACAGATCATCACGGTGTGGTCGGGGAGCAGCCGGTACCATGCCACCATTCCACCACGGGGTGTTCGGCGCGGCCCTGCCCCTCTCCCGGCACCGCCGCGTACATCGAAAGATGCACCTCCGGGTCCTCTCCGACGACGACGCCCCGCACCTGCGCGGATGCCACGATGGCAGGGCGAGCGGAAGAAGGAGCACGACGTGATCGTCACCCTCATCATCATCTGCGAGGTCAGCTTCTGGGTGCTGCTGGCCGCCGGACTGGCCGTCCGCTACCTGCTGAAGCTGCGCCGCACCAGCGTCGCGGTGCTGCTCTGCGAGCCGCTGCTGGAGGTCGTGCTGCTGATCGCGACCGCGGTGGACCTGCACAACGGGGCCAAACCCAGCTGGGAGCACGGACTGGCCGCGCTCTACATCGGCTTCACGGTGGCCTACGGGCACTACACCATCCACTGGTTGGACGGGCATGCCGCGCACCGGCTGGCCGGTGCGCCCAAGCCGCCGAAGCCGCCCAAGTACGGGATGCCGCGGGCCAAGCACGAGGGCAAGCTGTGGCTGCGCTCGCTGCTCGCCGGGGCGGTGGCCTGCGGGCTGCTGCAGCTGGCGATCTTCTACGTGGGCAGCGGCACCCCGGCCGCGGGCCCGCTGCGGCTGTGGCAGCTGGTCGCGCTGCGCACGGTCGGCATCCACGGCGTGATCGCCCTCACCTATCTGCTGTGGCCCAAGAAGGCGCCGGCCGGGGCGGTCCGGGGCTCGCGGGTCGACGGCTAGTCCGTCGTTGCCGGCCAGTACAGCCGGCTCGCCTACACGGTCTCTACACGGCCCGGTGGACGCGGTTGGCAGGTATAGATCGCCGATAGCCGGGCCCGGGACACTCCCTGCGGAACGAGACCGGTGGTCGGGGGCCACGCCCTCCGACGGCGAAGGGAGAGCCGTGTCGGCAGGGCTGAAAGGCATCCTCTCGACGGTGGGCGGCACCCCGCTCATCGAGCTGGAGCGGCTGGTACCCGGCTTTCCCGTACGAGTGTTCGCCAAGGTGGAGCGGTTCAACCCGGGCGGCAGCATCAAGGACCGCTCGGCGCTCAGCATGCTGCTGGAGCGCATCCAGGACGGCCGGCTGGTGCCGGGCCGGTCCACGGTGATCGAGTCCAGCTCCGGGAACCTGGCCATCGGACTGGCCCAGATCTGCGGCTACTTCGGGCTACGCTTCATCTGCGTCGTCGACGCCCGGACCACCCCGCAGAACCTGGCGATCCTGCGGGCCTACGGAGCCGACGTGCGGGTGGTCACCGAGCCCGACCCGGCCACCGGGGAGCTCCTGCCCGCCCGGCTGAACCTGGTGGCCCGGCTGCTCGCCGAGACCCCGGACTCCTACTGCCCCGACCAGTACGCCAACCCGCTCAACCCGCGGGCCCACCTCACCACCATGGCGGAGATCGACCGGGAGCTGGACGGCCGGATCGACTACCTGCTGGTCGCCGCCGGCACCAGCGGCACCCTGGGCGGCTGCGCCGAGTACATCCGGCGCCGCGAACTGCCCACCACCCTGGTCGCGGTGGACGCGATCGGCAGCGCCCTGTTCGGCTCGCCGGTCGCCTGCCGGCGCCTGATCCCCGGTCACGGCACCTCGGTGGTACCGCGGTTGCTGAACGCGGCGGACGCCGACCGGGTGCTGCACGTGAGCGACCTGGACTGCGTGGTGGGCTGCCGGCTGCTGGCGCAGCGCGAGGCGGTGCTGGCCGGCGGCTCCTCCGGCGCGGTGGTCGCCGCGCTGGAGCGGATCGCCGGCGAGCTGCCGGCCGGCGCCACCTGCGTGCTGATCCTCCCCGACGGCGGCGACCGCTACCTGGACACCATCTACGACGACGACTGGGTCCGCGACCACTTCGGTGAGGTCGCCCACCTGTGGAAGGGGCCGAGCCCGACCCCGGAACCGGACCGGAAAGTGAGCGCTCAGTGCTGATAGTCGGCCACAACGAGGTGCGCGCCCTGCTCCAGGGGCGCGAGCAGGACATCCTGGAGCGGATCGCCGAGGCGTACCGGCTGCACGACGAGGGCCGCAGCGCGCTGCCGCACTCGGTGTTCCTGCGCTTCCCCGACCAGCCCGCCGATCGGATCATCGGCCTGCCCGCGTACCTCGGCGGCGCCGAGCCGGTGGCCGGGATGAAGTGGATCGCCAGCTTCCCCGGCAACCTGGCCCGCGGCATCGAGCGGGCCAGCGCCGCCCTGGTGCTCAACTCGACGGTGGACGGCCGCCCGGAGGCCTTCATCGAGGCCTCGCTGATCTCCGCCAAGCGCACCGCCGCCTCGGCCGCGCTGGCGGCCGGCCTGCTGACCGCCGACCCCGAGCCCGACGGGATCGCCATGATCGGGCTCGGTCCGATCAACCTGGAGGTGCTGCGCTTCACCGCCGCCCGGCTGCCCTCGGTGCGCACCGCCACCGTCTACGACCTGGACGCCGGCCGGGCCAAGGACTTCGCCCGGCGCGCCGAAGCGGCCCTGCCCGGCCTGACCGTGACGGTCGCCGACAGCGCCGCCGCCGCGCTGCGGACGCACTCGCTGGTCGCCCTGGCGACCACCGCCGGCGCCCCGCACATGGACCTGACGGCCTGCCGGCCGGACGCCACCGTGCTGCACGTCTCGCTGCGCGACCTGACCGTGCAGGCGGTGCTGGAGGCGCAGAACGTGGTGGACGACACCGACCACGTCTGCCGCGAGCGGACCTCGCTGCACCTGGCCGAACTGGAGACCGGCGGGCGGGAGTTCGTGGACGCCGAGCTCGGCGCGCTGCTGCGTGCCGGGTCCCCGTTCCGGCGGCTGCCCGGACGCCGGGTGGTGTTCTCGCCGTTCGGCCTCGGGGTGCTCGACCTGGCGCTCGCCCGGTGGGTGCGCGACCGGGCCGGTGCCGAGCAACTCGGCGTGCGGGTCGCGGACTTCCTGCCCGGCGCGGCGGGCTGAAGCACTGCAGCACCAGCGAGGCGGCCGGACCCCGAGCGGGTCCGGCCGCAGTCGTGGGCCCGGCTCAGTCGAGGACCGCGCCGGCCTCGGCCCGGACCGCCCGGGACCGCCGGTGGTCCAGCGAGGCGTAGACCCGGTGCAGCCAGCGGTCGGTGCCGTCGTAGCGCGGGGTGAACGGCGTGCGGCCGTGCACCGCGAGCCGGTTGTCCACCACCGCCAGGTCGCCCGCGCCCAGCGCCAGCGCCGAGGTCACCCGCACCAGGGCCGCCCGCAGGTCGGCCAGCGCCTCGCGAGCCTCGTCGTCCAGCGGGTGGGTGGCCGAGAAGTCCACCAGGATGTCCGGGTCCTCGGCGGCGCCGCGCAGCACCGCATGGGCCGGCACCATGCCCTCCCGGCCCTCGAAGGAGGGCGGCGCCTCGGTGAGGTAGCGCTCCTCGCCGAGCACCCGGCGGCTGCGCCCGGACAGCAGCGGCAGCGCCCGCCGCACCGAGGCGGTGCTCAGCCTGGCCTGCCCGGTGGGGTCCTCGCGGACGCAGAACAGGCCGACGTAGTCCGGGCGGTTGGGATGGAAGGCGTTCTCGTTGTGCATCTCGAGCAGCACCGACCCGGCGTTGCTCTGCAGCGCTTCCTGGCCCGGCACCGGCACCACGTTCTGCACCAGCGCGCCGGCCTTCTCGTTGCGGAACGCCACCACCTCGCCGAGTTGCAGCATCGCCGCGGTGATCACCGCGGCGGCGGTGCCGGCGACCCGCTCCACCGACCCCGGCTGGGTCGGGGTGGGCGGCAGTTCGCGGCCGCCGTCGGCCGGGGCCACCGGCAGGTTGCGGACCAGCAGCACCGCGTCGGGGCCGGCGTCGTGGCGGAACCGGCGCAGTTCGACCAGCAGCCGGGCCGGCAGCTCGGCGGAGGCGTCGCGGACGGCGGCCAGCCACCGCGGGTCGTCGGTGCGGGCCGGCTCGGTGCGGGCGAGCCGGTCGGCCAGCTCGCCGGTCTGCCGGCGCTCCGCCTCGCTCAGTACCAGCGCCGCCGGTGCGGCCACCGTGTCGATCTGGGTCATGAACACGTCCGTTCGATGGGTTCCGGTGGGACAGGCGGCGGCCGGCGACCGGAGGAAGGCAGTCGCGGCCGCTGGAACCAGCAGTCTGGGCAGGCTGCTATATCCGAACTATGTGCCCTGGGTAAATGCCGCGGTCCGGGTCCGTCGCGCGGATATAGATCACGTGTAGTCCGCTCCGTACCCTCGCTGGCGAAGACAAATCCAGTCGGCCCGGGGGTCCTGTGGGGATGCTCATCAATACTGACGGCCGGCGCCTGTCGTCGGCCGCGCTGGACGGCGCGATAACGACCGTCGGACGGGAACTTCGACTGCGCGGAATCGGACCGGGCGACCGTGTGGTGCTCACCGGTGCCAATACCGCCGAATTCGTCCTGGTGCTATTCGCACTGATGGAAATCGGGGTGTCGATCGCCCTGGTCGACCGCCGCACTCCGGCCGCCGAGCAGGCCCGACTGCTCACCGACGCCGGGGCCGGACGACTGCTCACCGACGATCCGCTGCCGCCCGGCACCACGCCCGTGGCGCAGCTGACCCTGGCCGACCTGTGCACCACGGCCCTGAAGGAGGCCGCCGAGGCCCCGGACGGCGCGGTGACCGGCGACCGGCTGGCCCGGTTCGCGCCCTGGTTCGCGCGCCCGGACGGCCTGATCGTCTGGAGCTCCGGCAGCACCGGCACCCCCAAGGGCATCGTGCGCTCCGGCGCCTCGGTCCGCGGCAACACCGAGCGGACCCGGACCCGGATGGCCTACCGGCCCGACGACGTGCTGCTGCCGCTGCTGCCCTTCACCCACCAGTACGGCCTGTCGATGCTGCTGCTCTGGCAGGCCGCCGGCTGCTCGCTGGCCCTGCAGACCAGCAGCCAGCGGGTGGACTCGGCGCTGGCTGCGATCGCCGCGCACGGCGTCACCGTGGTGGACGCGGTGCCGGCCACCTACCACACGCTGCTCAACATGCTGGACAGCGGCCGGGCCGGCCAGGACGGGCTGAGCACGGTGCGGATGTGGTGCGTCGGGGGCGAGCCGCTCGGGCGGGAGCTGCGCCGGAGGTTCGCCGACCGGATCGGGCAGCCGCTGCTGGACGGCTACGGCAGCAGCGAGGCCGGGAACATCGCGCTGGCCGTGCTGCCGGACCCGATCGGCTGCGGGCGCCCGCTGGACGGCCTCTCGGTGCGGGTGGTGGACGACGCCGGCCTGCCGGTCGGGCCCGGGACCGTGGGCGAGATCGTGGTCCGCACCCCGGACTACATGACCGGCCTGCTCGGCCCCGGCGGCGCGGTGCTGCCGGTGGACCACACCGACTACCGCACCGATGACATCGGCCGGTTCGACGCGGTCGGCAACCTCACCGTGCTGGGCCGCCGGTCGGCGGTGCACCGCCTCGGGCACACCCTCTACCCGGACGGCATCGCCGACCGGGCCAGCGCCTGCGGGGTGCCGGTCCGGGTGATCCCGGTCTTCCCCGAGGGGGTGCCGAGCCGGGCCCAGCTGGTCTTCTTCGTCGCCGACCAGGCCGAGCGCCCGGCGGCGCACTGGCGTGCCGCGGTGGCCGAGCACCTCGCCGACCACGAGCGGCCCAACCGGGTGGTGGTCCTTCCGGAATTCCCGCTCAACAGAACCGGGAAAGTCGACCGCCAGTCGCTGCAGCGATTGGCGGAGTCCGCGGTCGCACGAGACGGCAGGAAAGGATAACTCCAGTGACCCAGATCGTCGCTGAAACGCCGGTCGAGACGCCGTACCACATTCCCTTCGCGGACCGGATGACCGGCCTGCACAACGTCGCGGACATCCTCGTCAATCGCCGCGAGGAAGTCCTCCAGGTCCTTTACGAGAGCTGCAACCACAAAACCGCCGCCGGGGAGATCGAGGTCGCGCTGGCCGCGCTGGCGGGTGCCGAGCAGGAGGTGACCGGGTTCCGGCCGCCGCGGCTCGACCAGCTGGCCGTGCTGATGCCCTCGAACATCCCGCTCTACAGCTACGTGCTCTACCTGCTGATCCCGTCCCTCTACACCGAGCGCGTGGTGTTCCGTCCGTCCGGCCGGATCGACAGCCAGCTGGAGCGGCTGCACAAGCTGCTCGGCGAGGCGCACCGACTGCCGATCCAGCTGCGGCAGACCGGCCAGCGGGACTTCCTGGAGAACGACGTCGCCGACTCCCAGGTGCTGGTGTTCACCGGTTCGTTCGAGAACGCCGAGAAGATCCGCCCGCAGCTGCGCAAGGACCAGCTGTTCCTCTACTTCGGCCAGGGCGTCAACCCGTTCGTGGTCGGCCCCGGCGCCGACATCGGCGACGCCGTGGACGGCGCGATCCGGGCCCGGATGCTCAACTCCGGCCAGGACTGCTTCGGTCCGGACGTCTACTTCGTCCACACCTCGCTCAGCTCGCAGTTCTGCAACCTGCTCAGCCGCCGGGTGCGCTCGCTCAAGCACGGCCGCTACGAGGACCCGACCGCCGACTACGGCTCGATGTACTACCTGGACGCCTTCGAGGACGCCATCTCGCACCTGATGGCCAACCGGTCGTTCATCCTGGTCGGCGGCCGGGCCGACCTGACGGAGAGCCACCTGGCGCCGACCGTCCTGGTCCGCCCGGTGGAGAGCGCGACCAACCCGCCGGAGCTGTTCGCACCGATCTTCAACGTGGTGCCGTACACCAGCGGCGAGTGGCTCCACCGGACGCTGCGCCACCAGTACTTCGAGGAGCGGGCGATGGCGGCCACCGTCTACGGCGACGAGCCGGAGCTGATCGAACTGCTGCGCAGGCGCCACACGGTGAGCCTCAACGCGACCGTGGCGGACATCGAGAACGGCAACGAGCCGTTCGGCGGCCGCGGCGTCCGGGCCAACTACGCGGCGGTCGGCGGCGTCCGGCACACCGAGCCGCTGCTGATCTCCAAGGCGGTCGCCGACCACCTGGGTGCCCGGCTGCCGGGAGGTGCCGCATGACCGCCCCGGACACCACGGAGGCGAACGGCCCCACCGTGACCGGCGGCTGGCGAGCCGTCGTCTCGGTGCTCGGCGAGCACGGCGTCCAGGACGCCTTCGGCCTGCCCGCCGACGACCTCGACCTGCTGGCCGCCCTGCAGGACGGCGACCTGCGCCTGGTGCTCTGCCGGGACCAGCGCAACGCGCTCCACATGGCCACCGGCTACGCCCTGCAGTCCGGCCGCACCGGCATCGCCTTCACCGGCAAGGGCCCGGCCGTCACCAACACCGTCACCGGCCTGCTGGAGGCCCGCTGCTCGGCCGTGCCGGTGGTGATGCTGTCCGCGGGAACCGCGGTCGAGCAGCGCGGCGCCGCCGCCTTCCAGGAGCTGGACCAGCTCTCGGTGGTCGCCCCGCTGGTCAAGTGGGCGGCCCGGGTCGACGCGCCGAGCCGGCTGGTGCCGATGCTGCGCAGCGCCCTGCTGACCGCCCGGGAGGGCGTGCCGGGGCCGGTCTACCTGGAGCTGCCCGACCACCTGCTCGGCGCCGAGATCCCGCTGCGGCCCGCCGCCGAGCCGAGCTGGGAGACCGTGCTGCGCCCGGCCCGGCTGACCCTGGCCGACGACTCCCCGGCCCGCCGCACCCTGGCCGGCGCCGCCCGCCCGGTGCTGCTGGTCGGCGGCGGCATGCGGCACGCCAACCACGGCCGGGCCCTGGAGGAGCTGGCCGACCGGCTGGGCGCGGCGGTGTTCTGCACCGCCAGCGGGCGCGGCGCCTTCGACGAGTCGCACCCGCTCTTCTGCGGCCTGGCCGGTCTCTACCTCCCGGAAGCGGCAGGCGAGTTGTGGCGCCGCGCCGACTGCGTGCTGGCCCTGGGCAGCAGGCTGGAGGAGACCGCGACCTACGGCTGGCCGACGGCGATCGGCCGCGAGGTGCCGGTGATCCAGGTCAACCTGGACGCGGGCGAGTTCCACACCGACTACGCCGGCCCCAAGGTGCTGGCCGAGGCCGGGGCGCTGCTGGCCGGCGAGCTGGCCGCGCCGATCCCGCGCCCGGCCGGCGCCGCGGACTGGGCCGCCCGGGCCGCCGCGGTCCACACCGAACTGCACCGCGAGCACCGCGAGCGGCTGGCCGAGCTGGCCGCCGAGCCCCGGCTGCGGATCCCCGAGGTGCTGGCCGCGCTCGCCGAGGTGCTGCCCGATGACCTGGTGCTGGTGCAGGAGAACGGGCTGCAGGACATGTGGTCCTACCGCTACCCGCTGCACCAGGTCGGTGCGGCGGCCGGCTCGGTGGTGCCGTCCGAGCAGACCAGCCTCGGCTTCGGGGCGGCAGCCGCGGCCGGCGTCAAGGCCGCGGCACCCGAGCGGCCGGTGGTGGCCCTGGTCGGCGACGGCGCCTTCGCCCTCTTCGACGCCGACCTGCCGACCCTGATCGAGCACCGGCTCGGCGTGCTCTACCTGGTGCTGCGCAACGGCGGCTACGGCTGGCTGCAGAGCCAGCTGGACCAGCGGGTCACCCCGCTGCGCGACTACCGGTTCGCCGACCCGACCGTGCCCGGCCCCGGCGCCCGCGAGCTGCCGGGCCTGCACCAGTTCACCCTCGACGACCGGACCACGCTCCGGGCCGACCTCGAACAGGCCTGGAAACTCTGCCAGTCGGGCCACCCGGTGGTGCTGAACGTGCCGGTCGAGCTGACCGACGCGCTGTTCGCCGGGGCCCAGGCCAGCGGCGACTTCCCGGTGCTGACCGCGCTCGACGCAACCGAAGGGAGCGAGTGATGGACTCGCGCAGCCCCGTCCCGGCCCGGCGCCGGGTCGTCATCACCGGCTGGGGCCTGGTCACCCCGCTGGGCCTCGACGTGGCCGAGACCTGGGAGGCGCTGCAGGCCGGCCGCAGCGGCATCGGGCCGGTCACCCAGGTCGAGGTGGCCGATCTGCCGGTGCGGATCGCCGGCGAGGTCAAGGGCTTCGACGTGTCCGCCCACCTGCCGTACAAGGTCGCCCGCCGCACCGACCCGTACGCCCGGTACGCCCTGGTCGCCGCCCAGGAGGCGTTGGAGCAGTCCAAGTTGACGATCGACCAGCAGAACGCGCACCGGGTCGGCGTGCTGGTCGGCAGCGGCTACGGACCGATGAAGTCGATCGCCGACCACGTCCGCGAGCTGGACGCCAAGGGCCCGCGGGCGGTCTCCCCGATGGCGGCGGTGACCGGCGCGATCGACAGCGCGGCCGGCGAAGTCACCTTCGCCACCGGCGCGATGGGCCCCTCCCGGGCCTCCAGCAGCGCCTGCGCCTCGGGCGCCGACGCGATCGGCGAGTCGCTGCGGTGGATCCGGGCCGGCGTCTGCGACGTGGTGATCACCGGCGGCGCGGACGACATCATCACCCGGGTCGACCTGGCCGGCAGCGGCAACGCCAAGGCGTTGAGCACCCGGGAGGGCGACCCCGCCGAGGCCTCCCGGCCGTTCGACGAGGACCGGGCGGGCTTCGTGATGGCGGCCGGCGCCGGCATGCTGGTGCTGGAGTCGGAGGAGCACGCGCTGGCCCGTGGCGCGACCATCCTGGCCGAGCTGGCCGGCTACGCCGCCACCTCCGACGCCTACCACTGGACGGCGCCGCACCCCGAGGGCGTCTCCACCCGCCGGGCGATCCGCGAGGCGCTGGCGGACGCCGGGCTGACCCCGGCGGACGTGGACTACGTGAACGCCCACGGGACCGGCACCCAGCTCAACGACAAGACCGAACTCGCCTCGCTGCGCGCCGAGTTCGGCGACCGGATCGAGCGGATCCCGGTCAGCTCGACCAAGTCGATGACCGGCCACATGATCGGCGCGGCCGGCGCCGTGGAGGCCGTGATCGGCGGTCTGGTGATCAACCACGGGGTGGTCCCGCCGACCATCAACTGCCACCGGCCGATCGACCCCTCGGTCAACTTCGTCGCCCACACCGCCCAGCGGCACCAGGTCGACACCGTGATGAGCAACTCCTTCGGGTTCGGCGGCCACAACGCCGTCCTCGTGCTGCGCCGCTGGCTCCCGTAGGGGGCCGCCGGACACCGGACACCCGCACCACCCGTCCAGCCGCCACCAGCAGCCTCGGAGACACCCACATGCCTTGGTCCATGGCCGACCGTCAGCCGCTCACCGCCGCCCAGCTGGGCGTCTGGTACGCGCAGAAGCTGAACCCGGACAACGTCTTCCAGGTCAGCGAGTACCTGGAGATCCACGGGCCGGTGGACGAGGAACTCTTCGAGCGGGCGCTCACCATCACCCTGGAGGAGCAGGAGAGCGCCCGGGTGCGGTTCCGCGAGGACGACGACGGGGTCTGGCAGTACGTCGTCGCGGCCCGCATCCAGCTGGAGCGCATCGACCTGGCCGGGCGCGCGGACGCCCGGCACGAGGCGGTGCGGATCATGGACGACCGGCTGGAGCGGCCCTTCGACCTGGCCGACGGGCCGCACTTCAGCGACGCGCTGTTCCGGCTCGCCGACGACCACTTCATCTACTTCAACCGCAACCACCACATCATCAGCGACGGCGCCGGCGGCCGGATCTACACCCACCGGCTGGCCGCCGTCTACAGTGCGCTGGTCGCCGGTGCCGACTACGGTCCGCCGACCTTCGCGGGGCTGGCCGACTTCATCGCCGAGGAGACCGGCTACCGGTCCTCCGACAAGTTCACCAGGGACCGGGAGTTCTGGCAGGCCCGGATGGCCCGCCGGGTCGAACCGGTCAGTCTGACCGCCCGCACCGCCGCCGCCACCGCCCGGCTGCGGCGCAGCGGCGCCGCGGTGCCGGCCGAGGTGCTGGAAGACCTCAAGCGGGTCTCCCGGGACGCCCGCAGCAGCTGGCCGATCGGCCTGGTCGCGGCGGTCGGCGCCTACCTGTCGGCCGCCACCGGCGCCCGTACCGTGCCGATCGGCTTCCCGCTGCAGGGCCGCACCACGCCGGTGCTGCGGGAGACCCCGGGCGTGGTCGCCAACATCCTGCCGATCCACCTGGACGTCACCCCCGCCACCACCTTCGCCGAGCTGCTGAAGCAGGCCACCGGCGACGCCCGTGCCGTGATCCGCCACCAGCGCTACCGCCAGGAGGACGTCAGCCGCGACCTGCAGGCGGTCGGCGGCGGCACCCGGCTGGCCTCGGTCAGCGTCAACGTGATGCCGTTCGACTACGACACCACCTTCGCGGGCCATCCGGTGACCGCCCACAACCTGTCCAACGGCGTCGTCGAGGACATCGAGATCAGCGCACTGGACCGCAACGACGGCCGGGAGGTGCAGCTGATCTTCGACGGCAACGCCGACCTCTACAGCGACGCCGAGATCACCGACCACCACACCCGGTTCCTGCGCTTCCTGGCCCGCGTCACCGCCCAACCCGAGCGGCCCATCGGACAGTTCGACCTGCTCGGCGACGAGGAGGCGGAGCTGCTGCGGGCCGGCTGGGACGCCACCCGGCGCGACGACGACGGCGGCCTGCGGCACATCGCCGGCCGGGTCCGCGAGCACGCGGCCGAGAGCCCCGATGCCATCGCGGTCACCGACCGGACCGGCGACACCGACTACCGCACCCTCGCGGCCCGGGCCGGCGCGGTCTCCCGCGGGCTGCTCGCCGCCGGGGTGGCGCGGGGCGATGTGGTGGGCCTGCTGGCCGTGCCCGGCGCGGACTTCGTCGCCGCCGTGCTCGGCACCATGGGCATCGGCGCCGGCTACCTACCGCTCGACCCGGCCGCGCCGGTGGCCCGCTCGGCCTCGCTGCTGACCCGCTGCCGGGCCGCCGCGCTGATCGCGCCCGCCGAGCAGGCCGACACGGTCGCCCGGATCACCGCCGAGGCCGGCTCCGAACTGCCCTGGTTCAGCGTGCCGGCCGGGCTGCCGGACGGACCGCTGCCCGAGGTGGTCGGCACCGGTGACGACCTCGCCTACGTGATCTTCACCTCCGGCTCCACCGGCGCCCCCAAGGGCGCGATGGTGCACCACCGGGGGATGAACAACCACCTGCTGGCCAAGGTCGAGGACTGCGGGCTGACCGCCGCCGACACCGTGGTCCAGAACGCGCCGCTGACCTTCGACATCTCGATCTGGCAGATGCTGGCCCCGCTGGTCGTCGGCGGCCGGGTCCGCGTGGTCGAGCGGGAGACCGCCGCCGACCCGTGGGCGCTCTTCGGGCTGGTCGCCGAGGAGCGCGTCCCGGTGCTCGAAGTGGTCCCCTCGCTGTTGCGGGCCGCGCTGGAGAGCTGGGCCGCGCCCGGTGCCGCACCGCTGCCGCTGGCCGCCCTGCGGCTGCTGATGGTCACCGGCGAGGCGCTGCCGCGCGAGGTCGCCGAGCAGTGGCTGGGTGTCCACCCGGCCATCCCGCTGATCAACGCCTTCGGCCCGACCGAGTGCTCCGACGACGTCACCCACGCACTGCTCGACTCGCCGGCCGCGCTGCCCGCCGGCCCCGTCCCGATCGGCCTCCCGGTCCGCAACACCCGCCTCTACGTGCTGGACGACCGCCTCCGCCCGGTCCCGCCCGGCACCCCCGGCGAGCTCTACGCGGCCGGCACCGGCGTCGGCCGCGGCTACCTCGACGACCCGGCGCGGACCGCCGCCGTCTTCACCGCCGACCCGTTCGACGACCGGCCCGGCGCCCGGATGTACCGCACCGGCGACTACGTGCGGCAGGACGAGGACGGCCGACTGGTCTTCCTGGAGCGCCGCGACCACCAGGTGAAGATCCGTGGCCACCGGATCGAGCTGGGCGAGATCGAGTCGGTCCTCGCCGCGCACCCCGAGGTCACCCAGGCCGTGGTGCTGGTCCGGGACGACGCCGCGGGCGAACGCCGCCTGGTCGCCTACGTCGTCGGTGCCGTCGACGGCCTGCGGGAGCACGCGGCGGGCCGGCTGCCCGACTACATGGTCCCCACCGCCTACCTGGCCCTCGACGCGCTGCCGCTGACCGCCAACGGCAAGCTGGACCGGGCCGCGCTGCCCGCCCCCGAAGCCACCGCCGCCGGCACCGGGCGCGGCCCGCGCACCCCCTGGGAAGAGGTGCTCTGCCGGCTCGTCGCCGAGGTACTGGGCCTGCCCCGGGTCGGCATCGACGACGACTTCTTCGACCTGGGCGGCCACTCGCTGCTCGCCACCCGGCTGGTCAGCCGGATCCGCGGCACCCTGGGCGCCGAGCTGACCATCCGGGCGGTGTTCGAGCACCCCACCGTCGCCGGGCTGGCCCGCGCGCTCGACGGCGCCGACCGGGCCCGCGCCGCGCTGCGGCCGATGGCGCGCCCCGAACCGCTGCCGCTCTCCTACGCCCAGCAGCGGCTGTGGTTCCTCAACCGGCTGGACGAGCAGGGCGGCATGTACAACATCCCGCTGGCGATCCGGCTCAGCGGTGCCCTGGATGTGGCGGCGTTGGAGGCCGCGTTGAACGGGGTGGTGGCTCGGCATGAGGCGTTGCGGACGGTGTTCCCGGAGGTCGATGGTGAGCCGTGTCAGGTGGTTCTGCCGTCGGCTCGATTGGAGTTGACGCATCGTCTGGCGGAGGAGTCGGGGCTGCCTGGTGCGCTGGTGGAGGCGGCTGGGCAGGGGTTCGATCTGGCGGTGGAGTTGCCGCTGCGGGCGGTGCTGTTCGGGCTTGGTTCGGATGAGCATGTGCTGCTGCTGGTGCTGCACCACATCGCGGGTGACGGTTGGTCGTTGGCGCCGTTGCTGCGTGATCTGGAGGCGGGGTATCTGGGGCGGGAGCTGGCCGAACTGCCGGTGCAGTATGCGGATTACGCGTTGTGGCAGCGGGAGGTACTCGGTTCGGACGGTGATCCGGAGAGCTTGGCGGCGCGGCAACTGGCGTTCTGGCGTGAGGCGTTGGCGGGGTTGCCGGAGGTGCTGGAGTTGCCGGCCGACCGGCCGCGCCCGGCGGTGGCCAGCTACCGAGGCGAGCGGATGGGCTGGCGCCTGGACAGTCGGACCCATGAGGCGCTGACGGCACTCGCCCGGGAGTCGGGGGCGAGCGTCTTCATGGTGCTGCAGGCGGCGTTGGCCGCGCTCTACACCCGCCTGGGTGCGGGCACCGACATCCCGTTGGGCACCGTGGTCGCGGGCCGCACGGACGAGGCGCTGGAGGAACTGGTCGGGTTCTTCGTCAACACCTTGGTGCTGCGCACCGACACCTCGGGCGACCCGAGCTTCCGCGACCTGGTCAAGCGGGTCCGCGAATGGGATCTGGCCGCATTCGGGCACCAGGACGTGCCGTTCGAGCGGCTGGTCGAACTCCTCAACCCGGAACGCTCGTTGGCCCGGCACCCGCTGTTCCAGACCCTGCTGGTGCTGCAGAACACCGACGACCCCGACCTCGACCTGCCCGGCGTCATCCCCTCGCTGGAGGGCATCGCGGGTGGCGTCGCCAAGTTCGACCTGACCTTCGACCTACGGGAGACCTTCGACGGCAAGGGCCGTCCGGCCGGCATCGAGGGCGAGATCGAGTACGCCCTCGACCTCTTCGACCCGGAAGGCGTCAGCGTGCTCTGCGAGCGCTTCGCCCGGGTGCTGGAACTGCTGCTGGCCGACCCGGATGTGCATGTCTCCGGTCTGGATTTGGTGTCTGAGGTTGAGCGGGTGTTGGTGGCGGGGTGGGGTCGTGGTGAGCGGTTGGGTGGGGTGCGGGGTGTGGTGGAGGGGTTGGAGGAGCAGGCGGCGTTGAGGCCTGGTGTGGTGGCGGTGGTGTGTGGTGGGGAGCGGGTGACGTATGGGGAGTTGGCTGCTCGTGCGGGGCGGTTGGCGCGGGTGTTGGTGGGGCGTGGGGTGGGGGTGGATGACCGGGTGGCGGTGGCGTTGTCGCGGTCGGTGGATTTGGTGGTGGCGTTGTGGGCGGTGTTGAAGGCGGGGGCGGGGTTTGTTCCGGTGGATCCGGAGCTGCCGGGGGAGCGGGTGGCGTACATCTTGGGGGATTCGGGGGCTTCGTGTGTGGTGACGTCGAGTGTGGTGCGGGATCGGTTGCCGGTTGGTGGTGCGGAGTTGGTGGTGGTGGATGGGTTGGGGGATGAGGGGCTTGATGGTGGTGGGTGGGTTCCGGTTTCGGTGCCGGATGGGGCGGTGGCTTATGTGTTGTATACGTCGGGGTCGACGGGTCGGCCTAAGGGTGTGGTGGTGACGCGGGGTGGGTTGGCGAATGTTTTGGCGGATATGGGGGTGCGGTTTGGGGTGTCGGGGTCGTCGGTGTTTTTGGGGGTGACGACGTTTGGGTTTGATATTTCGAATGTGGAGTTGTTTGTGCCGTTGTTGGGGGGTGGGCGGTTGGTGTTGGTGGAGCGGGAGGTGGTGTTGGATCCGGTGCGGTTGGCGGGGTTGGTTGAGGTGTCGGGGGTGACGTTTGTGCAGGGGACTCCGACGTTTGTGCAGGCGTTGGTGGATGTGGTGCCTGGGGTGTTGTCGGGGTTGCGGGTGTTGTTGGGTGGTGAGGCGGTGTCGGCGTCGTTGTCGGATGCGGTGCGGGCGGTGGCGTGGGATGTGACGAATGGGTATGGGCCGACGGAGACGTCGGTGTATTCGGTGGTGGGTGTGGTGGAGGGGCCGGTGGGGGTGGTGCCGGGTATTGGTGGGCCGGTGGCGGGGACGGATGTGTTTGTTTTGGATGAGTGGTTGCGTCCGGTGCCGGTGGGGGTGGCGGGGGAGTTGTATATCGCGGGTGTGGGTGTGGCGCGGGGGTATGTGGGTCGGGGTGGTTTGACGGCGGAGCGTTTTGTGGCGTGTCCGTTTGCGTCTGGTGCGCGGATGTATCGGACGGGGGATGTGGTGCGGTGGGATCGGTCGGGTGGGTTGGTGTTTGTGGGGCGGGCGGATGATCAGGTGAAGGTGCGGGGGTTCCGGATTGAGTTGGGTGAGGTGGAGGCGGTTGTTCGGGGGTTTGCGGGGGTTGAGCGGGTGGCGGTGGTGGTGCGTGAGGTGCGGCCGGGGGATCGGCAGTTGGTGGGGTATGTGGTGGGGGATGTGGATGTGGAGGGGTTGCGGGATCATGTGGCGGGGTTGTTGCCGGGGTATATGGTGCCGTCGGTTTTCGTGGTGTTGGATGCGTTGCCGTTGACGGCGTCGGGGAAGTTGGATCGGCGGGCGTTGCCGGCGCCGGAATGGGCGGGAGTCGGCGGCGGACGCGCACCACGCACGGCACAGGAATCGGTGCTGGTCGGTGTTTTCGGTGAGGTGCTCGACGCGGAGCGCGTGACCATTGACGACAACTTCTTCGACCTGGGCGGGCATTCGTTGCTGGCGACAAGGTTGCTGAGTCGGATTCGCTCGGTGCTGGGCGTGGAGTTGAGCATCCGGACGGTGTTCGAGAACCCGACGGTCGCGCAGCTGGCGCGGGCGCTGGACGAAGGCTCGGCGGTCGGGCGGTCGCGGGTGGCCCGGGTGGTGCCACGTCCGGAGCGGATCCCGCTGTCGTATGCACAGCAGCGCCTCTGGTTCCTGGAGCGGCTCGATGTGCAGGGCGGCACCTACAACATCCCGGTCGCGGTGCGCCTTGAGGGGAACCTCGATCTGCCGTCTCTGCAAAGGGCGTTGAACACCGTGGTGGCTCGCCACGAGACGCTGCGCACGCTCTTCGCGGAGAACGACGGCCGCCCCGAGCAGCGGATCCTCACCGAGGCCACACTCGATCTGGTGACCCGGCAGGTGGGTGCGGACGAGCTGCTGTCGGCGCTGACCGCCGAGGCGGCCCGCGGTTTCGACTTGGCGCTCCAACTCCCGCTGCGCGCCGTGTTGTTCAGCGTCACCGAGGCCGAGCATGTGCTGCTGCTGGTGCTCCACCACATCGCGGGTGACGGCTGGTCGCTGGCACCGCTGCTGCGGGACTTTGAGGCTGGCTACCTGGGCCGGGAGCTGCCCGAACTGCCTGTGCAGTACGCGGATTACGCGCTGTGGCAGCGGGAGGTGCTGGGCTCCGAGGATGACTCCGAGAGTGTCATCTCGCAGCAACTGGCCTTCTGGCAGCAGGCGTTGGCCGAACTGCCGGATGTGCTGGAGCTGCCGGCCGACCGGCCGCGCCCGGCGATCGCCTCCTACCGGGGCGCGCGGATCGCCTGGCAGCTGCCGGAGGCCGGCCACCAGGCGGTGACCGCCCTCGCCCGGGAGTGCGGGGCGAGTGTCTTCATGGTTCTTCAGGCCGCGCTGGCTGCGCTGTCCACCCGGTTGGGTGCGGGCACGGACATCCCGTTGGGCACGGGTGTGGCGGGCCGTACGGACGAGGCGCTGGACGAGTTGGTCGGGTTCTTCGTCAACACCCTGGTGCTGCGGACCGACACTTCGGGCGACCCGACGTTCTTTGAGCTGGTGGACCGGGTCAGGGACTGGGACTTGGCGGCGTACGCCCACCAGGACGTGCCGTTCGAGCGGCTGGTGGAGGTGCTCAACCCCGAGCGCTCGTTGGCCCGGCACCCGTTGTTCCAGACCCTGCTCACCCTGCAGAACACCCCGGAACCCGACCTCGACCTGCCCGGCATCACGCCGTCCGCCGTCGATGTGGGCGTCAACCAGGCCAAGTTCGACCTCCTGCTCGACCTGCGCGAGACCTTCGACGACCACGGCCGCCCGACCGGAATCACCGGCGAGATCGAGTTCGCCCGGGACCTCTACGACGTGCCGAGCGTCGAGCTGCTGGGCGAGCGGCTGGCCCGGGTGCTGGAGCAGGTCACGGCGGAGCCGAAGCGCCGGCTGGCCGAGATCCAGTTGCTCTCGCACGACGAGGTGGCCCAGCAGCTGTCCGTCTGGGGGCAGGGCGCACCTGTCTCGAAGAGCGGCAGCGTGGTGGCGGCCTTCGCCGAGCAGGTGGCTCGCACGCCCGACGCGGTGGCGGTCGTCTCGGACGAAGAAGCGCTCAGCTACTCGGAGTTGGATGCGCGGTCCAACCAGTGGGCGCACTTCTTGCGCGAGCACGGAGTGGGTGCGGGGACGCCGGTGGCGCTGCTCCTGGACCGCTCGGTGAAGCTGGTGCTGGCCGAGCTGGCGGTGCTCAAGGCGGGGGGCTGCTATGTGCCGCTGCACGCCGCCTACCCGGCGGACCGGCTGGCCTGGATCGTTCGCGACGCCCAGGCCCCGGTACTGCTCACCGACCGGGCGACCCTCCCGGAGGGGCTGGCCGAGGCAGTGCGGACCGTGCTGCCGGCCGACTACCCCGACCGGGTCGCCGACTACCCGGCGACCGCCCCGGAGGCGGCGGCGACCCCGGCCGAGCAGCTGGCGTACGTGATGTACACCTCCGGCACGACCGGGCGGCCCAAGGGCGTCATGGTGAGCCATCGCAGCGTGGTGGACCTGGCCCGCGATCCGATGTTCGGCACGGGTGCGCATGGCTGCGTGCTGATGCACTCCTCGCACGCCTTCGACGCCTCGACCTACGAGGTGTGGACTCCGCTGCTGCGTGGCGGCCGGGTGGTCGTGGCGGGTGGCGGGCATCTGGGGCCGGAGGAGCTGCGGGCGGCGATCGCGACCCATGGCGTCACCGGGCTCTTCCTGACGACGGCGCTGTTCAACGCGATCGCGGTGGAGGAGCCGCAGGCGTTCGCGGGGCTGCGGGAGGTGCTGTTCGGCGGCGAGAAGGTCTCGGTCGAGGCGGTCGATCAGGTGCTGCTGGCCTGCCCCGACGTCCGGGCCGTGAATGTGTACGGGCCGACCGAGACCACGACCTTCGCCACGACTCTTCCGGTCCCGCGGCTGCGGGCGGCGGGCACGAGCGTGCCGATCGGTACGCCGATGTCGGGGACGCGGGCCTATGTGCTGGGCGACTCGTTGCAGCTGCTGCCGCCGGGTTCTGTCGGTGAGTTGTATCTGGCGGGGTCGGGGTTGGCGCGTGGGTACGGGGGGCGGGCGGATCTGACGGCGGAGCGGTTCGTGGCGGATCCGTTCGGTGCGCCGGGTGGTCGGATGTATCGCACGGGTGACCTGGTGCGGTGGACGGCGGATGGCGCGATCGACTACGTGGGTCGTGCGGATGACCAGGTGAAGATCCGTGGGTTCCGGATCGAGCCGGCCGAGATCGAGGCTGTGCTCGTGGGGCATCCGGAGGTCGTGCACGCGGTCGTGGTGGTGCGCGAGGACCGGCCGGGTGACAAGCAGTTGGTCGCCTACGTGGTCGGCGCGGTGGACGGGTTGCGGGAGTACGCGGCGAGCCGGCTGCCTGCCTACATGGTGCCTTCGGCGTTCGTCGCCCTTGAAGCGCTGCCGCTGACGGTGAACGGCAAGCTCGACAAGCGTGCGCTGCCGGCGCCCGAGTCGTCGGGCGAGGTCGAGCAGATAGCCCCGAGCAGCGAGCGGGAGCGGATCCTGTGCGAGGTCTTCGCCGGGGTCTTGGGCCGCGACAGCGTCGGGATCGATGACGGGTTCTTCGACCTGGGCGGCGACAGCATCGCCTCGATCCAGTTGGTGAGCCGGGCCCGCAAGGCCGGGTTGGTGCTGACGGCGCGGGATGTGTTCGAGCACAAGACGGTCCGCGAGTTGGCGGCGGTCGCCACGCAGGCGGGTGCGGTGGAGGTGCCCGGCCGCCAGGGTGTGGGGTCGGTGCCGCTGCTGCCGGTGATGGAGTGGCTGCGGGCCGGGGGTGGCCCGGTGCGCGAGTTCAACCAGGCCTACACCGTCCCCGTCCCGGCCGGTCTCACTCTGGAGGCGCTCACCGCGACTGTCGAGGCACTCGTTCGCCACCATGACGCCCTGCGTGCCTGGTTGACCGTCGACTCCGAGGACGATTGGCAGTTGGAGGTCCCTGAGGCGGATCACGGCCCGGACGTGACGGCACTGGTCCACCGCGTTGAGAGCGCCGACCCGGCGGTGGTGGCGGCCGAGACCGAGGCGGCCCGGCGTCGTCTGGAACCGGAGCGCGGGATCATGCTGCAGGCGGTCTGGTTCGACCACGGCCCGGACGCGGACGGCGTGTTGCTGCTGGTGGTCCACCACCTGGTGGTCGACGGGGTGTCCTGGCGGATCCTGCTGCCCGACCTGGCAGCCGCCTACGCGGGCGGCGAGCTGGAGCCGGTCGGCACCTCGCTGCTCGGCTGGTCCCAGGCCCTCACCGCCGCTGCCACCCACCCCCGCTGGACCGACCAACTCCCGTACTGGTCAAGCATGGTGGATACCGCCCCGGCCCAGCTCGGCAAGCAGCCCCTCGACTCCCAGCGGGACACCCTGGGCACGGCCGAGTCCCACACCGTCACGCTCTCCCCGGAGTTGACCGAGGCGCTGTCGACCACCGTTCCGGCGGCGTACAACGCGGGTGTCAACGATGTGCTGCTGACCGCGCTCGCGCTGGCCGCACGCCAGTGGCGCCCGGAGCAGACCCGTGACGGCCTGCTGCTGGACCTGGAGAGCCACGGCCGTCACGAGGACGCCCTCGACGCGGGCCACGACCTGACCCGCACCATCGGCTGGTTCACCAGCATGCACCCGGTCCGCCTCACACCCCCGGCACTCACCTGGACCGAAGTCACCACCGCGAGCCCCGCCAACGGCACCGCCCTGAAGGAGGTCAAGGAGCAGCTGCGCGCCGTCCCCGACCACGGCCTGGGCTACGGCCTGCTGCGCTACCTCAACCCCGCCACCGCCACCACCCTGGCCACCCACCCGGCCCCCCAGATCGGCTTCAACTACCTCGGCCGCTTCACCACCGACCAAGGCACCGACGCCCACTGGCTGGCGCTCGAAGAGGCCGACACCGCCGTCGGTGATGCGGAACTCCCGTTCGCCCACGCCCTGGACATCAACGCGGCCACCCACGACACCCCGCACGGCCCGCAGCTGCAGGCCAACCTGGCCTGGCCGGCCGCCCTGTTCGACGCACCCGACGTCGAGCACCTGGCTGCCCTCTGGCTGCAGGCCCTGCAAGCTCTGCGCGACCACATCGAGCACTCCGAGGCGGGCGGACTCACCCCCTCCGACCTCAACCTGGTCGGCCTCAGCCAGCGCGACATCGACCTCCTGGAGGAGGACGAGTCGGACTACGACGACGAGTTCGACGAGGACGACGACCCGGACTCCTACTGATCGGCACGCCTCGAAATCCGCCCCACCCACTGACAGTTCGAAAGGTATCGGCCATGAGGAAGTCGGCAATCGAGGACGTGCTCCCGCTGTCGTCGCTGCAGGAGGGTCTGCTCTTCCACGCGTTGTACGACCAGGAGGGCCCGGACGTCTACACCGTGCAGCTGGCGGTGGAGATGCGCGGCGCGCTGGACACCGCCCGGCTGCGCAGCGCCGCCGAAGCGCTGCTGGCCCGGCACTCCAACCTGCGGGTCGGCTTCCGCCACAAGGGCGTTGAGCGGCCGGTGCAGGTGGTCCGCCGCCAGGTGCGCACCCCGTGGCGCGAGGTCGACCTGTCCGACCGGGGCCCGGCGGCGGAGGCGGAGTACGCCCGGCTCGCCGACGAGGAGCGGGTGCGCCGGTTCGACATGGCCCGCCCGCCGCTGGTCCGGTTCACGCTGGCACTGCTCCCCGACGGCCGGTCCCGCCTTCTGGTGACGATCCATCACATCCTGGTCGACGGCTGGTCGGTGCCCGTCCTGCTGGACGACCTGTTCGAGCTGTACGAGCGCGGCGGCGAGCCGACCGGCATGCGCCGGGTCGTCCCGTACCGCGACTACCTGGCCTGGCTGGCCCGCCAGGACCAGCCGGCCGGGCTGGCCGCCTGGGAGGCCGAGCTCGCCGGGCTGGCCGAGCCCAGCCTGCTGGCCGCCGGCAGGCAGGCGACCGCCCCGGTGATCCCGGAGTCGGTCACCGTCGAGCTGTCCGCCGAGCTGACCGAGCGGCTCGCCGCGACCGGCCGGGCGCACGGCTGGACCGTCAACACCATGGTCCAGGCGTCCTGGGGCCTGGTGCTCGGCCGGCAGCTGGGCCGCACCGACGTAGTCTTCGGCGGCACCGTCTCAGGGCGCCCGCCGGAGCTGACCGGCGTCGAGACCATCGTCGGCCTGCTGATCAACACCCTGCCGGTGCGGGTGAGTTGGCAGGCCGACGAGCGGCTGGCCGAGGTGTTCGGCCGGTTGCAGGACCACCAGAGCGCGCTCACCCCGCACCAGCACGTCCAGCTGGGGGCCATTCAGGCGCAGGCCGGACACGGCGAACTCTTCGACACCACCACGGTCTTCGAGAACTTCCCGCTCGGCGCCGAGCAGGCACCGCCGCTCTCCGAGGGCCTGGAGATCACCGAGGTGGACGCGCGGGACGCCACCCACTACGCGGTCAGCCTGGTCGGCCTGCCCGGCGAGCGGCTGACCTTCCGGCTGGACTACCGCCCCGACGTGGTCGACCGCCCGACCGCCGTCCGGCTGGCGGACGGGCTGCACCGGGTGCTGGAGACCGCCGCCGACCGGCCCGAGCACTCGATCGCCGAGCTCGACCTGCTCTCCGCCGCCGAGCGCCGCCAGGTGGTCACCGAGTGGAACCAGACCGAGCACCCGATCCCGGCCACCACCCTGACCGCCCTGCTGGAGGAGGCCGCCGCCGCTCACCCCGACGCGGTCGCCGTCGGCTGCGGTGACGCCCGGGTCGACTACCGCGAGCTGCACGCCCGGGCCAACCGGCTGGCCCGGGCGCTGGTGGCCCGCGGTGCCGGGCCGGAACGGATGGTCGCGCTGGCCCTGCCGCAGCGGCCCGAACTGGTCACCGCGCTGCTCGCCGTGCTCAAGTCCGGCGCCGGCTACCTGCCGCTGGACCCGAACCACCCGGCCGAGCGGATCGCCGGGCTGTTCGAGGAGACCGCACCCGTCTGCGTGCTGACCACCGCCGCCACCGCGGGCTCGCTCCCGGCGGGCAGCCCGGAGCTGCTCTTCCTGGACGATCCGGAGTTCGCCGCCGAGCTGGCCGTGCTGCCCGAGGCCCCGCTGACGGACGCCGACCGCACCGCGCCGCTGCTGCCCGGGCATCCCGCGTACGTCATCTACACCTCCGGCTCCACCGGGCGTCCCAAGGGCGTGCAGGTCGAGCACCAGGCCGCGGTCAACTACCTGCTCTGGGCCTGCGAGGTCTACCCGGCGGCCCGGCAGAGCAGCCTGGTGCACTCGCCGGTCTCCTTCGACCTGACCGTCACCGGCCTCTACGCCCCGCTGATCAGCGGTGGGACCGTCCACCTGACCCGGTTCGCCGACGGGCAGCCCGACCCGCTGGCCCCCGTGCCGGCCGGCGGCGTGGCCTACCTCAAGGGCACCCCCAGCCACCTCGCGCTGCTCCGGGCGCTGCCCGCCGAGTACTCGCCCACCGCCGAACTCGTGCTCGGCGGCGAGCCGCTGCCCGGTTCGCACCTCGACCAGTGGCGCCAGGAGCACCCCGGGGTCCGGGTGCTCAACGAGTACGGCCCGACCGAGACCACCGTCGGCTGCACCACGCTGGCCATCGAGCCCGGCGACGAGATCCCCGGCGAGGTGCTCTCGCTGGGCCGGCCGATGTGGAACTGCCGGCTGTACGTGCTGGACGGTGCGCTGCGGCCGGTACCGCCCGGCGTGGTCGGCGAGCTGTACATCGCGGGGACCTGCCTGGCCCGCGGCTATGTCGCGCGCCCTGGGCTGACCGCGCAGCGGTTCGTTGCCAACCCCTTCGAGGGGGACGGCAGTCGCATGTACCAGACCGGCGACCTGGTCCGCTGGCGCGCCGACGGCACGCTGGAGTTCGCCGGCCGGGTGGACGACCAGGTGAAGATCCGCGGCTACCGGATCGAGCTGGGCGAGATCGAGTCGGTGCTCGGCGACCACCCCGAGGTGAGCCAGGTCGCCGTCGTCGTCCGAGAGGACCGGCCCGGGGACCAGCAGCTGGTCGCCTATGTGGTCGGCGCCACCGCCGAGTTGGCCGCCTACGCCGCCACCCGGCTGCCGGAGTACATGGTGCCGTCGGCCTTCGTCGCGCTCGACGGGCTGCCGCTGACCGTCAACGGCAAGCTCGACAAGCGTGCGCTGCCCGCGCCCACCGTCGCGACCGGCGCCGGTCGCGGCCCGCGCTCGCCGCGCGAGGAGATCCTCTGCCGGGTGTTCGCCGAGGTGCTGGGCCTGCCGGCGGTCGGCATCGACGACGACTTCTTCGACCTGGGCGGCCACTCGCTGCTCGCCACCCGGCTGGTCAGCAGGGTCCGCTCCGCGCTGGACGTGGAACTGCCGATCCGGACCGTCTTCGAGAACACCACGGTGGCGCGGCTGGCCAGGGCGCTCGGCGGCGCGGCCGAGGCCCGGGCGGCGGTGCGGGTGATGGAGCGGCCCACGGTCGTGCCGCTCTCCTTCGCGCAGCAGCGGCTGTGGTTCCTGGACCGGCTGGGCACCGATGGCGGCACCTACCACATCCCGGTCGCCGTCCGGCTGCGCGGCGCCTTGGACGTGGCGGCGTTGGAGGCCGCGTTGAACGGGGTGGTGGCTCGGCATGAGGCGTTGCGGACGGTGTTCCCGGAGGTCGATGGTGAGCCGTGTCAGGTGGTTCTGCCGTCGGCTCGGCTGGAGTTGACGCATCGTCTGGCGGAGGAGTCGGGGCTGCCTGGTGCGCTGGTGGAGGCGGCTGGGCAGGGGTTCGATCTGGCGGTGGAGTTGCCGCTGCGGGCGGTGCTGTTCGGGCTTGGTGCGGATGAGCATGTGCTGCTGCTGGTGCTGCACCACATCGCGGGTGACGGTTGGTCGTTGGCGCCGCTGTTCCGGGATCTGGAGGCGGGGTATCTGGGGCGGGAGCTGGCCGAACTGCCGGTGCAGTATGCGGATTACGCGTTGTGGCAGCGGGAGGTGCTCGGCTCGGAGGGCGACCCGGAGAGCTTGGCGGCGCGGCAACTGGCGTACTGGCGTGAGGCGTTGGCGGGGTTGCCGGAGGTGTTGGAGTTGCCGGCCGACCGGCCGCGCCCGGCGGTGGCCAGCTACCGCGGTGGCCGCCTGGCCTGGCAGCTCGACGCCGCCGCCCACCAAGCCCTCGCCACGCTGGCCCGGGAGTGCGGCGCCAGCGTCTTCATGGTGCTGCAGGCGGCCGTGGCCACGCTCTACACCCGGCTCGGCGCGGGCACCGACATCCCGCTGGGTACTGCCATCGCGGGCCGCACGGACGAGGCGCTCGACGAGTTGGTCGGGTTCTTCGTCAACACCCTGGTGCTGCGCACCGACACCTCGGGTGACCCGACCTACCGCGACCTGGTCAAGCGGGTCCGGGACACCGACCTCGCGGCCTACGCCCACCAGGACGTGCCGTTCGAGCGCCTGGTGGAGGTGCTCAACCCCGAGCGCTCGTTGGCCCGGCAGCCGCTGTTCCAGACCATGCTGCTGCTGCAGAACGCGCCCGAGCCGGATCTCGACCTGCCCGGCATCACCCCGTCGGTGGTGGAACTCGGCGGCGGTGTCGCCAAGTTCGACCTGACCTTCGATCTGCATGAGACTTTCGACGCGCAAGGCCGCCCGGCCGGGATCGCCGGCGACGTCGACTACGCACTGGATCTGTATGACACCGAGACCGTTCAGGCCTTCTGCGACCGCCTGACCCGGGTCGTGGCGGCCTTCGCGACCACCCCGGATGCTCGGCTTTCCGGTCTGGATTTGGTGTCTGAGGTTGAGCGGGTGTTGGTGGCGGGGTGGGGTCGTGGTGAGCGGTTGGGTGGGGTGCGGGGTGTGGTGGAGGGGTTGGAGGAGCAGGCGGCTCGTGCGCCTGGTGTGGTGGCGGTGGTGTGTGGTGGGGAGCGGGTGACGTATGGGGAGTTGGCTGCTCGTGCGGGGCGGTTGGCGCGGGTGTTGGTGGGGCGTGGGGTGGGGGTGGATGACCGGGTGGCGGTGGCGTTGTCGCGGTCGGTGGATTTGGTGGTGGCGTTGTGGGCGGTGTTGAAGGCGGGGGCGGGGTTTGTTCCGGTGGATCCGGAGCTGCCGGCGGAGCGGGTGGCGTACATCCTGTCGGACTCGCAGGCCTCGTGCGTGCTGACGGTTGGGGCTCTGGTGGGCCGGTTGCCGTTGGGCGAGGCGGAGTTGGTGGTGCTGGACCGGCTCGGCGATGAGGGTGTTGAGGACGGGTGGCGGGATGTGGTGGTGCCGGATGGGGCGGTGGCTTATGTGTTGTATACGTCGGGGTCGACGGGTCGGCCTAAGGGTGTGGTGGTGACGCGGGGTGGGTTGGCGAATGT
>NZ_JARZAH010000058.1:0-34067 GCF_029892145.1 Kitasatospora sp. GP30 | reverse complement strand
ACGGTGGTGTCGTCGACGCAGATCACGGCGACGGTGCCGGCGGGTTCGGGCACGGTGCAGGTGACGGTGACGACGCCGGGTGGGACCAGCAACGGAGTGGCCTTCACCTATGCGGCGGTTCCGGTCCTGACGAGCATCGTTCCCTCCACGGGGCCGACCTCGGGCGGGACGGCGGTCACCCTGGGCGGGTCGGGGCTGAGCGGCACCACCGCGGTCTCCTTCGGAGGCACGCCCGCCGCCTTCACCGTCGTGTCCGACACTTCCGTGGTCGCCACCGCGCCGGCCGGTTCCGGCACGGTGACGGTCACCGTCACCACCCCCGGCGGCACCAGCAACGGCCTCGCCTACACCTACGCCATCCCGCCGGTGGTGGCCTCGGTCGCCCCGGACCAGGGCCCGGCATCCGGGGGCAACACGGTCACGGTGACGGGCAGCGGCTTCAGCGGGGCGACGGCGGTCCTCTTCGGTGCCGTTCCCGCGTCGTCGTTCACCGTGGTGTCGTCGACACAGATCACCGCCACGGCGCCCGCCGGGAGCCCCGGCCCGGCTCAGGTCACCGTCACCACCCCCGGCGGCACCAGCTCCCCGGTGCTCTACTACTACCTGAGCGCCCCTCAGCTGTCAGCGGTCGTGCCCGACGAGGGGCCTGTCGCCGGCGGAACCACTGTCACCATCACGGGAAGCAATCTGCTGGAGGCGACGGCGGTCCTCTTCGGTGCCGTTCCCGCGTCGTCGTTCACGGTGGTGTCGTCGACGCAGATCACGGCGACGGTGCCGGCGGGTTCGGGCACGGTGCAGGTGACGGTGACGACGCCGGGTGGGACCAGCAACGGAGTGGCCTTCACCTATGCGGCGGTTCCGGTCCTGACGAGCATCGTTCCCTCCACGGGGCCGACCTCGGGCGGGACGGCGGTCACCCTGGGCGGGTCGGGGCTGAGCGGCACCACCGCGGTCTCCTTCGGAGGCACGCCCGCCGCCTTCACCGTCGTGTCCGACACTTCCGTGGTCGCCACCGCGCCGGCCGGTTCCGGCACGGTGACGGTCACCGTCACCACCCCCGGCGGCACCAGCAACGGCCTCGCCTACACCTACATCGCCCCGCCGACGATCTAGGCGTGCGCTGCTGGGGGCGGCCTTCACCGCCCCCAGCAGCGCGGAACGAACAGCGGCGACCCCGGGTCGCCGGGGCGGACCGCAAGAAGTGGGCTCCGACAGCTTCCGCTGTCGGAGCCCACTTCCGTCATCCCGCCGGTCCTGCCCGTGGAACCGGCGGGTCGGGCCCCTCCTACAGGTAGGTGTAGGAGGCGCCGTTGCTGGTGCCGGCCCCGGTGGTCACGGTGACCGGGACGGTCCCGGTACCGGGCGGGGAGATGGCCAGGATGGCGCCGTCGCCCAGCGAGGTGACGTTGAGCGCCGAGGTCTTGCCGAACAGGACCGACGTGGCGCCGGTCAGGCCGTGGCCGACGATCAGGACCGGCATGCCGCCCGTGGCCAGGCCGATCGGCGGCACCAGCGCGAGGATGACCGGCGCAGCGGCCTCCTGGTAGGTGTAGGTGGCCGCGTTGCTGGTCCCGGAGGGGGTGACGACCGTGACCAGGGCGCTCCCGGCACTACCGGGCGGGGCGATGGCGGTGATGGCACCGTCGAAGTCGACGGTGAAGCTGGTCGCGGGGCTGGTGCCGAACATGACCTGAGTGGCGCCGGTCAGGCCCATGCCGATCAGGAGCACGGGGTTGCCCCCGGTCGTCGGACCGCTCGTGGGGACGAGAGCGAGGAGAATCGGAGACATTCGCTTCCTCTTTCCTGAACACCGCACAAGCCGTTATTGGCCGAGTCGACGCGGCGTTTTCCTCACAGTAGGTTCAAGAGCTTCGGGGCAGCAATAGGTGATTCGCAAACTGCCGAAGCACTCGCCCTGACCGGGGCGCTCCAATTCCTTACGGCGCCCGGTTGCGCGCAACCGATAGTGAATTTCCAGCCTGCGCCTGGCCGTTATCGGTGAGCATGGCCGGAGATGCGATAGTACTAGTTGACAGCTGTCATTGACGCAGCGTTATCGACCTCGCCAAATATTGATCAAGAAAATCTGGCGACAGTCGGTGAACGGTGATCGGGATGGCCTCGCCGGCAGCCCGCGGCCGAGCTGGAGCAGAAGGTCGAGAGCTGAGCCGGCTTCGGATCCTGTTGGCCCGTAGCCGTCTGGAGGTGATGGGCGAGCTGGGGAAACATGCTAAGAAAAATGGCGCGCATCGCGGCTCTGACCAGCTACTATCGACTCGCCTGGCCGAGATCGGGTGAGCATCACAAATTCCTCTTACTTATTCTGAAGATGGGTTTTCGGCTGCGAGCTATTGTGATTTTTCAATGGCTGTCATGAGCTTTTCGCGAGCCCTTCAAGTGGATCGATGTTCACAGAAGAAGTGTGCGCCCCCGACTCGCTTCATGCGCTGTCAAGCATGGCTGGGGTGGGTTGACCGACCTAGCTTCGGGTATTCAAAGCGTGCGCAAACCGTTCTGATCAAGCGCGTAATTTCCAGGTGTCTCGACTGGACATGGTGAGTGTCATGCCACGCTGCCTGCTCGTCTTTCTCAGGGGCGGTCCGAGTGATCTTTCCGGTGTCCGGGAAGTGGAATTCGAAGGCCCGGAAGATCGGTTGAAAATCCCGCGCTGGAACGGCTATGAGCACTTCGAGTTCACGCACGAGCTAAGGGATTTCGGGGAAGGCCCCGTGCCCGTCTACCAGTGGCTGTACCGAACTGCGGTTGCCGAGTAGCGCCGGTCGGTCCCGCACCACTGCGCGCACCACCGACTACTCCGCAGTCACACCGGCCGAACCCGCAGCCCATGTGCTGCTCGAGCGCAGACCCGACGGCCGGATCCAGGCCGTCACGGCTCGCGCCCTGCTGCGGGCGCCCTACCCCACTGGCGCTACCCCCACGGCGCCGATCCGCACCACCCCCACAGATTCCGAGGTGAGCAGTGATCAGCGACCTTCACACACCGGCACAGACCGGATATTCGCCGCGCCCGCGGGGGCGTGCCTCGTGAGCGGGCCGTTCGGCGGCCGCCCGGGAGGCGACCGGGAGCGGGACACCATGGTCACGGGCCTCGGCTTCTGCCTACCGGGCGTGGAACAGCCGCTGTTCACCGCGGGCGAGGTCTGGGAGCTGGCCTCCAACGGCTGGTCGGCCCTCAAGCACCACGGCGTCTACTACGGCTCCGTCGACCTGTCGGACGAGGCCTTCGCCGAGCGCCTGCCCGAGCTGCCCGGCATCTTCTCCCGGCACTACACCAACGCCCACCGCTTCGGGTTGGTTTCGCTCGTCGAGGCCTGCGCGGACGCTGAACTGAGCATCCGCGACGGGGACCTCACCGACGCCGCGGTCCTGGTCGGACGTGGCGGGATCGACGCCAACATCTCCAGCTACCTCGAAGTCCTGCACGCCGACGCCAGCACCACCACCCCGCACCAGGCGATGGAGCTGTTCGTCCGGGGCCAGCAGGCACTCACCCCCTCCGACGTGGCCCTCGTCCAGGGGGCGCTGATGCGCACCACCGGACCTTGCTTCACCGTCTCCTGCGGCTGCGCCTCCTCGGCCGTCCAGATCGGCAACGCCCGACGCATGATCGCCGACGGGGACGTCGACCTTGCCATCGTCACCGGCGTCGACGTCTTCAGCGTGGACGTCATCCAGAACGTCCAGCGTCTGCTCCACGGCGCCCAGCGCACCTACGACTCCATCCGCGTCGACGGGATGCCCGAACTCCTGCCGGCCTTCGACCGCGTCATGCGGCCCTACGACCGGCGGGCCGACTGCGTGAACCACGGGGAGGGGTCGGTGACCGTGGTCCTGGAGAGCCGCGACCGCGCCCAGCGCCGCGGAGCCCACACCTACGGCCAGGTCCTCTCGCACGGCATGACCCGCGACGGCCTGTCCAACCCACTGGCCAGCGACCAGAGCGGGGCCTCGCTCGTCGCCGCCATCCGCAAGTGCCTCGGCGACCGGTGGGACATCGGCCAGATCCCCTACATCCACGGCGGCAGCGACGGCGACGTCGTCGTGACCGCCTTCGAAGCGAACGCCGTCCAGCAGCTCTACGGCGACGCGGTCGGCGACCTCCTGATGACCTCCCAGGAAGCCTGTTTCGGTCACAACGGCGCCCCAGCCGGCGCCCTGGGCGTCGCCCTGACCCTCCTGATGATCGAGCAGGACGAGGTGTGCCCCACCGCGAACTGCGAGGAGCCGGCCGACAACATCTGCTTCGACCCCGTGCCCGGCACCCACACCCGGCACGTGGAACTCGACTACGCGCTCACCTGCAACTACCAGATCGGCGGCGTCAAGAGCGCCATCCTGCTCGGCAGCTCCGACGCCGACTGACCGCGCCGACCACCCGGCACCCTTAACCCACCCCGCGCCAGCGCGTAGGAGACCTTCTGATGGACCACGCACGCAGCCTGAGAGTCGCTGATCCGCAGATCGCCATCGTCGGCATGGGATGCCGCCTGCCCAGCGACATCGACTCGCCCAGCGCCCTGTGGCGGCTGCTCGAGGCCGGCCGGGACGCGATCAGCGGACCGCCGGTGGGCCGTACACCCGCAGCCCCGGTCCAGGTGGCTACCCGGATGCCGCGTTGGGGAGGCTTCCTGCGCGACGTCGCCGGATTCGACGCCGACTTCTTCGGCGTCTCGGGCAAGGAAGCCGACGTTCTGGACCCCCAGCACCGGCTGCTGCTAGAGGTCACCTGGGAGGCGCTCGAACACGCCGGTCTCCCGCCCGAGAAGCTCGCCGGCACCGCCACCGGACTCTTCTCGGGCCTGAGCTACACCGACTACATGGAGTCCCTCGCCGGCCAGCCCGCCGAACTGGAGGGCGCGATCCTCACGAACGGCCACTGCGTGGCCGCAGGCCGCATCTCCTACCTGCTGGGCCTGCAGGGCCCGTGCGTCGCGCTGGACACCGCTTGCTCCTCCTCGCTCGTCGCCCTACACCTGGCCTGCCAGGCGCTGCGCAACGAGGAGTGCGACCTCGCCCTGGCCGGTGGCGTCACCCTCATGCTCGGAACCAGAACCACGATGTCCTTCGCCCGCATGGGAATGCTTTCGCCCACCGGCCGCTGCCGGACCTTCGACGCGGCCGCAGACGGCTTCGTCCGAGGCGAGGGCTGCGGCGTCGTCGTCCTCAAGCGCCTGGCCGACGCGCTGCGCGACGACGACCGCATCCTCGCACTCGTCCGAGGCTCGGCCGTCAACCAGGACGGCCGCTCCGACGTGCTGGCCTCGCCCTCCGTCGAAGCTCAGAAAGCCCTCTACCACCAGGCCCTCGACCGGGCCGGCACCGATCCCCGCGAGCTGGGCCTGGTGGAGACGCACGGCACCGGCACACCCGTCGGCGATCCCGTCGAGTTCTCCAGCGTCGCCGCGGTCTACGGCCTGGGCCAAGGGCGCTGCGCACTGGGCTCGGTGAAGACGAACGTCGGACACCTGGAGCCCGCCGCCGGAGTCATCGGCCTCATCAAGACCGTGCTCTGCCTCCAGCGCGGGCTCATCCCGCCCAACCTGCACTTCACCCGGTGGAACCCCACCATCACCGCCGAAGGCACCCGCCTGTTCGTCCCCACCGAACTCAACCCCTGGCCCACCCAGACCGGATCACGCCTGGCAGCCGTCTCCTCGTTCGGCTTCTCCGGGACCAACGCGCACGTCGTCCTCGAACAGGCACCAACCCGCACCTGCGCCGCCGCCCTCCCCGGCCCCCGCAAGCTGCCGAACACGGTCGCCATCGATGCCGTGCCACCCCAGCCACCCGCGGCCCCCACCGCGGACCGGCCGGTCCAGCGCATCGCACCGCCGGAAGTGCTTCTCCTCGCCGCAGGCTCCGCGGACGCCCTGCCCGCAGCCGCGGCACGTCTGGCCGACTGGCTGGAGAACGAGAACACCGGCGCACTCCTGCACGACATCGCCCACACCCTCGCCATGCGCCGCTCCCCGGGCCGTGGCCGGCTCGGCGTGGTGGCCGGCTCCCGCCGCGAGCTGACCCATGCCCTGCGTTTCTTCGAGGCGGGCCGCGCCCACCCGGGCGTCGTGCGTGGCCACGTGGGCGCGGGCGTCAGCCGCCGCCCCGTGTGGGTGTTCTCCGGCCAAGGATCGCAGTGGCAGGGCATGGGACATGACCTGCTCCACCACGAGCGGGCCTTCGCCGACGCCCTGGCCGAGGCCGACGCACTGATCGAGACGGAGGCCGGATTCTCCGTCCTCCAGGCCGTCCGCGACCGCCGGCACATCAGCGGCTGCGGCCAGGTACAGCCCGCGCTGTTCGCCATGCAGGTCGCCCTGGCGGCGGCCTGGCGCGACCACGGAGTCGAACCGGCCGCCGTCATCGGCCACTCCATGGGCGAGGTCGCAGCCGCGGTCATAGCCGGCGCCCTCAGCCTGGCCGACGGCGTGCGCGTCATCTGCCGGCGGTCCGCCCTCCTCACCCGCATCGCCGGCACCGGCGCCATGGCCAGCATCGGCCTCGACAGCGCGACCATCGAGGCCGAACTCGCCGCCATCAGAGCCGACGGCGTGTCCGTGGCGGTCATCGCCGCGCCCGACTCGACCGTCGTCGCCGGCACGGCGGGCGAGGTACGCCGGCTGACCACCACCTGGCAGGCCCGCGGAATCACGGCCCGCATGATCGATGTCGACGTCGCCTCGCACTGCCCCCAGGTCGACCCGCTCCTCGCCGACCTCACCACCGCCCTCGCCGAGCTGACCCCCCACCAGCCCGCCATCCCGTTCTACTCCACCGTCCTCGACAACCCCCGTGACACCCCGCTGTTCGACGCCGCCTACTGGTGCGCCAACCTCCGCCGCCCCGTCCGTTTCTCCTCCGCCGTCGCCGCCGCGGCTGCCGACCGCCACCAGGTGTACGTCGAGATCTCCCCTCAACCCGTCGTCACCCACCCCATCGCCCAGAACCTCACCGGCCTGCTCCACGACCCCGTCATCCTGCCGACCCTGCGCAAGAAGGAAGACGAGCCCACCACCTTCCGCACCCAGCTCGCCGCCCTGCACTGCGCGGGAGTCGCCATCGACTGGTCCCGCCTCTACGCCAATGGCCGGCTGACCGACGTTCCCCCGCTCACCTTCGACCGCCGGCCTCACTGGACCGACACCGCCCCGCCCCAGGCCGCTCCGCGCTGCCCGGAGGACGCGGCCGCCACCCTGCCGGGAACGCGCACGGACGTGCCCGGCACCCCACCGCGCCACACCTGGCACGCCGACGCCGGCACCGAGAGCCTGCCCTGGATGGCCGACCACCGGGTCCACGGCCAGCCGGTCATGCCCGGCGCCGGTTACTGCGCCCTGGCCCTCACCGTCGCCGACGACACCCTCCACCACCCCGCGGTCGAAGTCACCGACATCCACTTCCGCGAACTGCTGCACCTGGACGCCCGCACCCCCATCAGCACGACCGTCACCCATCACAGCGCTGACCGGGCCGACTGCGAGATCTTCAGTCTGAACAAGGACGGAACCTGGGTACGCCAGGCCACCGCCGTCCTGCGCGGCACCGACGCCGCCTTCCAACCACTGCAACGGCCCATCGCCGAGCTCGCCGCCGACCACCCCGTCGCCCTGGACCCGCACGCCCTCTACACCGGCCTGCGCGCCCGTGGCCTCGAACACGGCCCAGCCTTCAACGGCATCACCGACCTGCACACCTCCACCCGAGGCGACAGCTTCTGGGCCCGCGTGACCCTCCCGGCCCCCGCCCGCACCGCCCACCACGGCCTGCGGATCCACCCGGTTCTCCTGGACCTGTGCGCCCAACTCGTCGTCACCAGCCTGATCGACGAACAGGATCACGGCCTCGTGCTGCCCATCCACGCAGACGCCCTGCGGCTCCTCGGCGACCCGGAAACGGCCCACTACGCCCATGCACAGATCACCCGCATCGCCGGTGACAGCATCACCGGAGACGTCCAACTGCTGGACGAGGCCGGCCACCTGCTCGTCGAGATCGACGCACTGAGCTTCCTGCACAACGGCGCACTCGCCGACAAGGCCCCTGATCGCTGGTTCCTCGAGACCCGCTGGCGCCCGGCCCCACGCTCCGAAGGCACCACGCCGGCCGGTACAGGCCACTGGCTCCTCATAGGCGAAGCGGACGGATCGGCTCGAACCCTGGCCGCCGCTCTTCGTCAAGCCGGCGCCTCCAGCGACATCCTCGACCTCCCCGTCGACGCCGCGACCCTCCCAGACCTCCAGCAGGCCATCGCCGCCCACCTGGACGCCTCGGCCGCATCGGCAGTGGTCCTCCTGTGCGCGCCACCCGCACCCGACGACGACATCGACGCGACAGCCCTGCGTCGCACGCGCCGCCTGCTCGCCACCGCCCAGAGCGCGATCGCACACCCCACCTCCCCCCGCTTGTACACCGTCACCTGCAGCGCCCACGGCCCGGAACCCGGGCAACCCGCCGACCCCGCCCAAAGCGCCCTGCGCGGCCTTGTACGCGTCCTGACCCACGAGCACCCGGAGCTGCGAGCGACCCTCATCGACACCGACTCCACCGACGCCGACCTCCATCACCTAGCAGCCGAACTCCTCTGCGACCCAGCCGAGGACGAGATCGCCCTGCGCCGCGCCACCCGCTACGCCGCCCACCTCACCTACATGCCGCTGACCGACGCCGAACGCACCACCGCCACCACCCGCCCCGTCCACTACGGCACCGACCGCATCCAGCTGCACGCCGCACGATTCGGCGACCTCGACGGCCTGCGCCTGACCACCACCCCACGACGCGGCCCCGGGCCCGGAGAGGTCGAAGTACGCCTGCACGCCGTCGGGGTGAACTTCCGCGACGTCCTCACCACCATGGGCATGCTCGCGACCGACGACGAGGCCGGCTACCGGATCGGCTTCGAGGCCACCGGCGTGGTCACCTCCGTCGGACCCGACGTCAAACACCTCTGCCCCGGCGACAGCGTCCTCGTCGTCGACCTGCGCGGCGGCCTGTTCACCACCTTCACCACCGTGCCCGCCGCCGCAGTCGCCCCCCTCCCGACCGGAATCCCCACCGAAGCCGCAGCCGCGATCCCCATCGCCTACCTCACCGCCTGGTACGCCCTGCGCCACGTCGCCCGGCTCACTGCCGGCGAGCGCGTCCTCATCCACAGCGCCAGTGGCGGAACCGGCTTGGCCGCCGTCGCCGTCGCCCAGCGCCTGGGCGCCGAGGTGTACGCCACCGCCGGCAGCGAGGAGAAGCGCCGCTACCTCCGCGCGATGGGCATCCGGCACGTCATGGACTCCCGCTCGCTGGACTTCGCCGAGCAGACCCGTACCGCCACCGACGGCCAGGGGGTGGACGTGGTCCTCAATTCCCTCGCCGGACCAGCCATCAGAGCCGGACTCGAGACCCTGCGCCCCTTCGGCCGGTTCGTCGAGCTCGGTGTGCGCGACATCCTGGCCGACACCCCACTCGGCCTGGCACCCCTGCGTCACAACATCACCATGGCAGCGGTCGACCTCATCGAGCTTCAGCAGAACCGCGCCGACGCCTTCGCCGAGCTGATGCGCGAGGTCCTCACCGAGTTCCAGTGCGGCACCCTCGCCGAACTGCCCTACCGCACATACCCGTTCGAGCAGGCCGCCGACGCCTTCCGCCTCATGGCCGGCGCCGGCCACATCGGCAAACTCGTCCTCACCATCCCCAGCGACGGCTACACCACGGCCCGCCCGGATGAGAAGCCCTCGCCGGTCCGGCCGAACAGCGCCTACCTCATCACCGGCGGCCTGCGGGGGGTCGGCCTCGCCACCGCCCGCTGGCTCGCCGCCCAAGGCGCCGCCCATCTCGTCCTCAACGGGCGGACCCCGCCCTCCGAAGACACCGAGCGCACCCTCGCCGCACTGCGCGACGCAGGAACCCGCGTGAGCGTCGTCCTCGGCGACATCGCCGAGCCCGGCATCGCCGAGCTGCTGGTGGCCGAAGCCACCGCTGACGGCGGAACGCTGCGCGGCGTCATCCACGCCGCGATGGTCCTCGACGACGCCGCGGTCACCAACGTCACCGACGACCAGCTCGAACGGATCTGGCACCCCAAGGCCACCGGTGCCTGGCGCCTCCACCAGGCCACCGCCCAACTTTCCCTTGACTGGTTCGTCCTGTACTCATCCATGGCATCCCTGTTCGGCAACCCCGGTCAGGGCGCCTACTCGGCGGCCAACGCCTGGCTCGACGCGTTCGCCACCTGGCGCACGGGCACGGGCCAGCCCACACTGGCCGTGAACTGGGGGCCCTGGGGCGAGACCGGAGTCGCCACCGACTTCGCGGCCCGCGGCTACCAGACCATCCCCACCGCGGAAGGACTCGAGGCCCTCGCCGCGCTCCTGACCCACCACCGCGTGCGCACCGGTGTCATCCCCGGACCGCCGGACACCTGGATTCCTCCGGCCGGCCGGGCGTCCTCCCTCTTCGCCCTCCTCACGCCTGACGCCCCCGCACCAACTGCCGGCCGGGACACGGGGCACGACATCCGACGCGAGCTGCAAGCCGCAGAACCCGGCCTCGCCCGCCGCACGATCCTCGAGGACTACCTGGCCGACCACATCCGTACCGTGCTCCGGCTGGGAACCAGCACCCTGGACCCGCAGACCCCCCTGAGCGCCCTCGGATTCGACTCCCTGCTCCGCATCGAGCTGCGCACCCGCCTGGAGTCCTCGCTCGGCATCCGCCTCACCAGCGACTTCGTGTCCTGCCATCCCACACTGGCCGCCCTCGCCGATGGTCTCGCCCAACACACAGGCCTGAGCCTGACCACCGATGAAGCACCCGCCCCCGGCGGCAGCGAAGCGACCGCCACCGTCGTCGGCCCCCGCACAGCGCAGCGGACCCCCGCTGACACCAGACCGTCGGGGGAAGAAGCATGAGCCTCTGTCAGCACCTCAGAGCGACCCGGTGTTGCCGCAACACCAAGAACGGGATATCGGCTTGGCCGACCGAGTGGACCAAGGAGCGGCTGTGACCTCCATAGAGTTGCCGGGTGTGGACGCCTACGACTGGCGAGGCCGACGCATCATGGTGTTCGTACTGCCGGAGCCCCAGAGCGTCGGGTCCGTTCGCCACACGGTCAAAGCGGTTCTCGGGTTCTGGAAGCTCACCCGACTCAGCGAAATCGCCGAACTCCTGACCAGCGAGCTGGTGACCAACGCGATCCAGCACGCCGGCGACGAGCAGTGGATCAAGGTCACGGTCTGGCACGATCAGCGGTCGCTCTCGATCGGCGTGCGGGACCGATCAACGATCGTCCCGCGGCCACGCCGGGCCACCAGCGACCGGGAGAACGGCCGCGGACTGCTCCTGGTCGAGCACCTGTCAGATTCATGGGCCTGCCGCATCCACCCCGACGGTACCAAGACGGTCTCCTGCCGACTGAATCTGTGAGACCGCCCACGACCAGGCAGGCGGCCGCGACGGAACGCGGCCGGCGACGCCGGCCTTCGGGCGCCACACCCGGGCAGTGCGACCGGCCGGTCGGCGCGGGCCGCCCTGCCCACCCTCCCGAAGTGCACGTCGTCCAATATGGCATTCTCACCACGCTCGGCAAAATTCCCCGGGGCCAATGATCCGGCGAATTTTCGGCGACTCTCCATTGAAGAACCGAGGGTTCGCGGCGCTCTGCAAAATTACTCACAAAGTCTTCGTGGAGAAACATTTCTGCTCGCCGGGCGGGCCCGATGCGTGCTATATTCTTCGACCATGCCTGACGGCCATCACTAATCCGGGCCTTGTGAAGGTGACACCTGCTTAGGGGTTGAATGCTTAGCGCAGAGGAATACAGCGAGGTTTGCGTCCTGTGGCGCCAGGGGTGGTCGATTTCGGCGATCGCCAGACACCTGGACCGCGATCGAAAGACGATCAGGGCCTACCTCAGCGGGGACCGGACCGTAGGGGTGCGAGTCGTGTCCCATGACGACTTCCTGCGATTCGTCCCCTACTGTCAGCAGCGCCTCGATGACGATCCGCACCTTCAGGCGAGCACCCTCCACGCCGAGGTCCTCGAACTGGGATACCAGCGCGCCTACTCGACCTTCACCCGCGCGCTGCGACGACATGTGATCCGCCCGCACTGCGCAGTGTGCTCCCGCGACAGCGCGCGCAACATCCACGGCCCACTCGAAGAAGTGCATTTCGACTGGGTCCAGCTCCCCAATCCGCCGGCCGACTGGGATTGCGGGCGCAAGGCGGACCTGCTCATGGGCGCGCTCACGCGCTCCGGTCACTGGCGAGCGGCCATTGTCGCCATCAAGGATCTCCCGCACACCGTCCAGGCGGTCGACCAAGTGCTGCGCCGGCTGGGTGGTACCGGTCAGCGCTGGTTGTTCGAGCGGACCCCGCCCGTCTGCTCTTCAACCGGGAAGCTGACCACCGGTTTCCAGCAGGTCGCCACGTACTACGGCGCCACACTGGCGATCCGCCCGAAGGCCCACCCGCCCAGCCCCGTCGTCCGCGCCCACCGCTCTGTGCTCCACCACTGGTGGGCCACCGCGGCCGGCGATCTCGGCATGCTGGCAGCCCAAAGCAGTCTGGACCGCCTGGCCGAGCGATCGGACGGTCGGCGCCAACGGACGGGCTGCGAGGTCCCTACCCTCCTGCCCCTTCCCTCCAAGCCCTTCCCGGCCCGCACCTGCACCCAGCGAAGGGTCGATCCCGACGGGCTCATCCAACTCGAAGGCAACTTCTACGCACTTCCCGCAGAACTCGCGGGTGCCGCGGTGAAGATCCGCAGACGGCTGGACGAACCTCATCTGTCGGTCACCACTACCCGCGGGGCCGTGATCGCCTGCTTCGACAGGGCGCCCGAGGGAGCAGGGCACACGGTCACCGCCAGCGGTCACAGGATCACCATTGAGCGGCCCGCCCGTGCCACCGACACCGGGCCGCACGCCTGCCCAGTCGGCAAGGTCCGCCGCCCGCCATCCCAGGCGGCCTTGACGAAGGCTCAGGCCTTGGCCCGGCTCGGCGGCGAACGCCCCTTGGAGCACCCACTGCACGCTGGGGGAAATCAGCCGCCCCGGGGCGGAGCGGGTCCCACCATCGCGCACCCGTCCCAGCCGGAGCGGCCCGCCGACGGCTGTCGCGCACGCCACTGCCACCTCGCGGCCCGGACGTGCCACGACCGTGGGTGATAGCGGGGTGTTCGGCCGGCCGGAGCGCACGCGCCCCCGAGTCCCAAAACCTCGGCCCCAAGGAACCGGAAAGTCGGGAACCCCATGCAAAGCATCGCTGTGTGCGGCGAAAAAACCGCCCTTGTTAGGTGCTGAAATAAAGCGCGAGTGCTGGTTACAGCGGAGCGTAATATTGCGACGACCTGCTCACTCCTACGAGTGAGGCCAGGTGCGATATGCCGGAGAACAAGCAATACTGGGCCCTTCTCGCTTCGCCCCCCTGTCGCCTGTAAAGGCGACAGGGGGGCGACCATGCCGGTTGAAAGGAGCCGGATACCGTCATGCGCCCAGGTGTCATCGAGCAGACTGCCGCTACCATGCCCCGAAGCCTCTGGTTGAGTAGCGCACTCGGCCGCTACCGAAGAGATTATCCCGTTATCAGATGGGCCTCGGAGCCACATCGCTTGCTCAAGCTGCCGACAGGCGTTCGGTGGGACGTCGTCGCTCTTCCCTGCGCCACCGGCATCCCGCTGCTCAAGTGTCTCGCCGGCGGTCCCAACCAGGACGAGCTCGGACCGGTCCTGGTGGACCTGCGGACGGAACTCACCTACTGGCTGATGCCTTCCGGCGCGCCGGCGAAAATCTCAGCCCGCCAAAACCTGCTGAGTCTCCCGGCGGGATGGCTGCTATCGGTTTCCGACCCCGACCATGCCTGCACAGTCGACTGCGGTGCTCGCCAGCTGGTGATCTGGGCGCACTGGCCCTCGGTCAACGGGATCCTCACCCCGCCCGAGCTGCTGGCCTCGAGGATTCCCACCAAGTATGAAGGGGCCGCCCGTTGCCTCGCGATGACGCGCGCCGTCCCGTCCTACCCGAGCCGGCTACTGCGTTCTGCCAGGGTCCCCCGGCAACGGCGCGACCACCCGGAATGAGCCCGCCGTTGGTGGCGTTGGCGCCACGATCGAGGCCGCCGGGTCGTCGGCCCACTCACCGGCGCATCACGGAAGGTCACCGACTTCACAGAAGAGGACCGGCATGGAGACGAATTTCCGCCGTCCGCCGTGCAGTACGTAGCCGAGGAACCGTACTCCGCTGCGAGCATTTGTATCCGAACAGGTGGTCTCCGGATTCGTGCAGTCGAAGATCGCCACAATATCAGGGTGCTCGGCGAAGATGACGTCGATAAGATGCTTGTCGCAAGCCTCTCCGGTATAGCGTATGTACTCCACGGACGTTGTCGAAGTGGATGTATCGAGAATGATCGGATCGATACCGCGAGCGGCGCACGCCCTGGCGATGACGCTGCTCACGAATCCGGATCCACCAGCGATGAGGACTTTCATTCGAAAACCTCTGGTAGGCGCTCTTGAATGAATCGCGCCTGGCGGAAGCCAATGACGGGCGACCGTGCAGTCGGACGAGCCACTATACCGGGTTCCGCAAGACCAGAGTTTTCCCTACTGATCACCAAACGCGTTGAGCTGACATTCATTTGAGAAAAGCTCGGCCGGATTGCTCGCACAAAGTGTTCGAGAACAGTCCGGCCGGGCCCCGCGCCCGCCACGCCCACCGGGGCTGCTCGTTGCCGTCCTTCGCCTGCAGCGTGGGGCCAGACCTGGGACGCAGGCAAGGACTTCTTGGTCGATTCGGCGCTCATCGCGCCCCTCCCTTCGTCGGCGGTTGTGACTCCAGCGTCACGTCACCGGGTGGTGACCCGCCTGGATATTTCGGACATCTCCGCGTGCCAGACGCTCGGCGCGCAACCGGCCAGAGCCGTGAATTCGCGGTCGAGATGGGACTGGTCGGCGTAGCGCGGTGGGCCCCTGCCACGGCTGGCGCCCGTTACCGGTTCGCAGCGCGGGCAGTGCACTCTGCATGACGCTCTCCCCGCTACTGCCGCCACCTCCCAGCTCGACCAGGCCCAGCGACGCGAAGGCCAGGAACCAGTCGGCGACCTGACCGAGGCCGAGAAGGACGCCTTCGCCCAAGCCGCTCACCGGGCGGCTCGCGTCCGACTGGATCCGCACCCTCGCCGGCCGGCAGTCCCCGCTGGAGCGTTTCCGGCTCGAGCGCGCTCGGCCGTTCGGGTGAGAAGCGGGCGTTCTGGTAGCCACGTTCTGTGCCCGAATGAGTTACTCGTAGCGATTACACCCGGTGGGCCGCCCATCCCTTTGCCGGGGGCATCGGACCGCTGGGAGACATGTGCTTCCGGTCCGGCTGCTGTTGGGCGCCCCCGGCGAAGAGAATCAACGTCATGTCGGCTGTCGTGAATGCGATGGTCTTCGGTCGTCGACGGTCCCGGGTCTGACCGGAGGGGACTCATGACGACAGCGACTGACCGCGCTCGCCCGACACCAGGGCTAGTGGCCAAGGGCTCTACCGTGCCGGTGGGGGCAGGGCCCATCGGCATCTCGATCACACCGGGTGGATGCCGCGCGTTCGTCGCGTACAACGGTGACGGCACGGTGTGTGTGATCGACACCGTGGGCAGCGCCGGTCCGGTCGGCATCGCCCCGAGCAGGGGCGCGGTCACTCCCAACAGGCTGTCGTCCTACATGACCGACAACGGCGCGAACGCGGTGAGCGTCCTGACGAGCCTGCGGTCCGTCAGTCCGAACCAGCGGCCCACCAGGGGCGACACCCTCGTCGCCATCGCCGGGATCAACCCGGCGGGCGCCACCGCCGCGCGCTTTGGCTCCCCGGCCGCCATTATCGGCAGCACCCGCAATCAGGTCACCGGCATCGGTCCAGCGGGCGCGGGGACCGTCGACGGCACGGTCACCACCAGTGCCGCAACCGGCACCCCGGAACCGTTCCGCTACGTCAGGCCACCCCCGGTGCCAGGTGTCGGCCTGCGGCCCGGGCCCACCACGGGCGGCAGCACTGCCACGGCCGCCGGTTTCGCAATGACCGCAGGCCCAGCGGCTCTTACCGTCCCGCCCCAAGCGGCGGTGGGACCCGTACTTGCGGCCGTGATCACAGCCGGGGGCCCTGCCACCGTTCTCGACTACACCCACCCGGACACCTCGACGGTGACGGCGCCCAGCCCCGTCTCGGGGCCGGTGGGCGGCGCGCCGCCCACCACGATCACGGGTACGGGTCCGGCCACTTCTCCCATCTCGCTCCGGGCGGGGCCGCCGCGCGGTTCACCGTCATCTCGGGCACCACTCCTGCCTTCACCGCGGCCTGCCCTGACTCCAGGCCCTGTGGACCCGGCGGTCACCACCGACATCGGCACCATCACCCTCCCCCGCGCCTACCCCTGCCTGGCCGTACCCGCCGCGTAGACGGCAGCCCCGCGCGGGCGCCCATCGACATGCTCACCACTCGGCAATCACCGGCCGGACGCCCGAGCAGGTGCGACAAGACCACACCCGAGGACTCAGGCCGCGACGGGCCTGAGCCAAGCACACCCCAAACCCGTTCCCGGACACGCCGCACGCGGGTCCCGCGAACGATCCTCAACACCAAGGAGCAGCAATGAACCACGGCAAGCTGGCGATCCGCACGTTGAGCGCCCTCGGAGCGGCCGCCCTCATCGTCACCGGCGTGGCCGCCACCCCGGCAGCCGCGCACACGTTCGTCCCGTGCAGTTCCAGCGCGCTGGCGACTGCGATCACCAACGCGAACACCTCCGGCGGCACGCTCGCCCTGACCCCGGGCTGTATCTACACCCTGACGACCGCGTTGCCGTCCATCCAGAACGCGATCACCATCGAGGGCGACGGCGCCACCATCACCCGCGACGTGTCGGCCCCCGCCTTCCGCATCCTCACGGTCGCCGCGACTGGAAGCCTGGACCTCCGCGACGCCATCATCACCAACGGTGACGCGGCCGGAGACTTCGGAGGCGGCATCCGCAACGACGGCGTCCTCAAAGTCAGGCAGAGCATCATCCGCGACAACAACGCCGACTTCTCGGGTGGAATCGGCGGCAACACCGGGTCCACCACGCACGTCTACCGGAGCCTCATCAGCGGCAACACCGCGCTCCACGACGGTGGCGGCCTGGCCAACGACGGCGACATGACCATCGCCGAGACCACCGTCGTCAACAACACGGCGCTCGAGATGGGTGGCGGAGTGGCCAACGACGCGACGCTGAACGTCCTGCGAAGCACCGTCATCGACAACGCGGCATCCGGACCCACGGGTGCGGGCGGCGGAGTCGCCAACTTCGGCGGTGCCGGCGCCACCACCACGCTCACCCGAAGCAAGGTCGTCAGCAACACCGCGACCAACGCCCCCGGTGGTGTCTTCAACGACAGCGGCAGCGTCACGCTCGACTTCACCGCCGTGCTCGCCAACAACCCCACCAACTGCTTCGGCAGCCCCACCACGGTTCCCGGCTGCGTGGGCTGACCTGAGCCTCCACCGCGGCGGGCTTCCACACCGCGACGGCGGCCAGGTCCTGGCCGCCGTCGATGGTGGCCGATGTGGGCGTTGGCGGTCCCTCAGCGCGGCCTGCGGGCCGGGAAAACCCCATCGCCCGTTTCGGGGCCGCGTTCGGCCGTCTGGACAGCCCGGCCCTTGACGCCGAAGACCGCCGCTACGCCGCCGACCTGATCGAAAACCGCCGCCGCATCCGGATCTTCCGCGAGTGCGACGACTGGGCCCGGCGGCCGAGTTGGAGAACGACCGGGAGATTCCGGGACCGTTCCCGGAGCGGGGAGAAGTGCGCGATGGCGGGGGGAGTCGCATGCTCGACCAAATGGGTGACGAGGCGACAGCTCTCTTGCCATGCGACTGGCTGGGCGAGTTACTGATGTACATCCGAACCGGCGGGCCGCCCATCCCTTCGCAGAGGGTGCGCTGCCATCGGCACGTGCCGGGCCCCGCTCACGATGCCTGGTGATTTCCTGCATCAGCGATGTCGCAACGCGCCTCTCGCGTGGAGGGGATGCAAGCGCCCGCACAACGTCTACGTTGCGTGAGGGATGCCATGCCTCTCCTTCCGGATCAGGGCACCACCGCTGGTGGTACCACGGTGACCATCACCGGCACGAACCTCGACGGGGCAACCGCAGTGAACTTCGGTTCCAAGTCGGCGACCAACATCACCAATGTCTCTACCAACCGGCTCACCGCCGTCTCACCTGCGGGAACGGGGACGGTGGCAGTAACGGTCACAACCGCGGGCGGCACCAGCGCCCCGGCACCGTTCTTCTACGTGGGCGCCCCATCGATCGTCTCCGTCAGCCCCGACGGCGGACAGTTCATCGGCGGCAACACCGTCACCATCACCGGTCTGAACCTGGTCACTGCCAGTGCCGTGAACTTCGGGACCAACGCGGGCACGATCACCAGCGTGAGCGCCAGTGAGATCTCTGTCACGGTACCCAGAGCAAGCGGTCTCGGGACTGTTCCGGTCACCGTGGTTACCGCGGGAGGCAGCGCCGACGGCATCAGCTACAGCTATGTCGCCAACCCGACGATCACCGCCCTCGTTCCCGCCGAGGGGCCGTTGTCGGGCGGCACGCTCGTCACCATCACCGGTACCGAGCTGAGTTCGACTGAGCAGGTAGTGTTCGGCCCCAATGCCATAAGTACCGGTGGGCCAAGCGCTCCGTTTACGGTTGTCTCTGACACCGAGATCGCGGCAGTCGCGCCGCCGAACGCAGCAGGCGCAGCTGACGTGATCGTCAAGGCCGTCGGTGGCAGCTCCAGCCTGGCCGGCGGCTACACCTACCTCGCCGGGCCGGGAATCTGACCCCGTGTCTCGGGTTTCCTTTCCGGGGCGTCCCGGTGGTCGCACGGCCTGGTCTGCGCGTGGGAGGGTCCAGGTGGAGTACCTGCAGCCCGCGAAGAACTGAGCGGGCTGGGACGAACGAGCTGGACGCGGACGAGTGGCGGCCTGGCCCGGGGCGGCGGTGGTTTCGGCTAGTACACCAACGCTCGCAAGACCGAGACGCACCTGGTGGACGCAGGGGCCCCGGAACTGGCCCGGCAACTCGGTGACGCGGTGCGTCCGGGCCACCCGGTGCGACAGATCACCGAGAACGGCCATGACGTCGAGGGCCGTTCCGATGTGCCAGTCGGAAGGTCACGGTGTGCCATGCGGGGGCGCCAACGGACGGCCGTCTTCGCGGTGGGCGGGGCGACCTCGACGAAGGCGACCCCGCACGCACGTCCCGCGGGCGATCCCGCCCGTGCTCGGCATTGGGCCGGCCGTCCGCGTCACCGCCACCGTCGCGTACCCGCGCTCCTCGACCGCGTCGCGAATCGGTAGCCGTTCGGCAACACTGAGTCACATATCCTCGGGTGCCCGTGGCGTGGCTGCTCTCGCGAGCTGACGGAAGAACAAGCCGTTTCCTCGGCCGACGATCGATGGATGCCGCGCCGTGTGGAACCTCCTGCCGTACGACATGAAACGGAGCACCGATGTCCGACGACCCCGGAAGAACGCCCCGCCCCGAACGCCTCCTGCCACCACGAAGACGCCTGATCCGCGCGCTGACGGCGGTGGTCCTGCTGATGTCGGCGACCTTTTGGACCAAGGCCGTCGCGGTATCGACAGCGGCGGCCGACTCGCCGCCGTCCACCGCCGCCCAGGAAGAGGGGATGACGGCTGGAGCGCCCTTCCGCGACCCCGCCGACGCCGAAACCCACCAGGATCTGACCATCACCCTGGACGCGGCCTCGACGCGGTTCGACCTGTCCGGACGCAAGGTGTGGGGCCAGTCGTACAACGGCGTGTACGTCGCCCCCACCATCCGCGTGACACCCGGTTCGATCGTCACCGTCCACCTGGTCAACCACCTGCCGGTCGCCACCAACCTGCACTTCCACGGCCTGCACGTCTCACCGTCGGACCACTCGGACAACCCCTTCCTGTGTGTGTCTCCGGGCAGTTCCCTCACCTACTCGCTGGCCATCCCGGCCGACCATCCGCTCGGCACGTACTGGTACCACAGTCACGCCATGGGCACCGCCTGCCCGCCGTCCGGCTCACCGGCCGCGCAGAACAGGTCCGCGTCCGACTTCGTCCCCGGCGATGTGGAGAACCAGATCTTCGCTGGTCTGTCCGGTGCGCTGATCGTCGGCGACGACCGCACACTGCTCCCCCGGCCGCTGCGTCACATCCGTGCACACACCTTCGTGCTGAAAGACGCGCAGATCGACGCCACCGGTCACATCGTCCAGAACACCGCCACCACGTCGATCAACTCGAACGACCCGACGGTGCGGCTGATCAACGGACAACTGCGGCCGGTCCTGTCCATGAAGCCGGGGCAGACACAGCTGTGGCGCCTCGTCAACGCGGGAGCCGACATCATCTACCAGCTGCGGCTGGACGGCCACCACTTCACCGTCATCGGCGAGGACGGCACTCCCGTCGCGCGGACGACCACCGCTGACACGCTCCTGCTGCCCCCGGGCAAGCGCTACGACGTGCTCGTCACCGCGGACGGTCGCCCGTGCGAAGCGATCCTGCGCACCACCGCCTACAGCAACGGCCCGCAGGGGGACTCCTACCCCGATGTGGCCCTGGCCGACATCGTGGTGGCCGGCCACCCCGTGGACCGGCTGCCCACCGTCTCCGGCGCCATGCCCACCGCTCCGAGGGACCTCTCCACCGCGCCGATCGCCCGGCACCGCTCCCTGGACCTGTCCGAGAACGCCGCGGGGACCGTGTTCTACATCAACGGCGCGCAGTTCTCGACGGACACCTCCGTCTTCGACACACCCGCCCGCCTCGGCACCGTCGAGGAGTGGACCGTCCGCAACCTCAGCGGCGAGGACCACCCCTTCCACCTGCACACCAGCCACTTCCAGGTGATGTCGGTGAACGACGTGCCGCAGCCCTACACCGCTCGGCAGGACATCGTCATGGTGCCGCACGCCGTGAACGGCGTGCCCGGACAGGTGGTGCTGCGAGTGCCCTTTGCCGACTACACCGGCAGATGGCTGTTCCACTGCCACATCGCGGCCCATGAGGACAACGGCATGATGAGCTTCATCAACGTCGTCTCCTGAGCAGGGCCGGTGGACGACATGGCAGGGCCTCTTGTGCGGCCGGATGGTTTCGTCACCCCTGGACCACCAAGAGGCCCTGCTTCTACTGCAGTTATCGGTGAACCGGCCTACCTCGCCGAGAGCTGTGGATCAGTTTGCTCACAGGCACTGACCGAGCGTCACCCCGGCCGCCTACTATGGGGCGCTCCAGCCCGCACTGACTGACGAATTCCTGGAGCATTGGTGACCCCTCGGTTGACGTATCCCTCCTGGGGCGAGTTGACCGCCTTCCGCTCCCGGGTGCGCGGCTGCCTGCTCGGTGGCGCCATCGGAGACGCGCTCGGCTACCCGATCGAGTTCCTGACCCTCAGCGCGATCCGGGCCGCCTACGGTGCAGGCGGCATCACAGACCTGGTCCCAGATCAGGAGGGCGTGACCGGCCGGATCACGGACGACACCCAGATGACCCTCTTCACCGTCGAGGCCGTCTCGGCGGCCTACCGCCGGGAGCAGGCGAAGGGCATCGGCGGCGCGGCGACCATGATGGTGCGCGACGCGTATCTGCGCTGGCTGGACACCCAGGAGCACCCAGTGCCGCCGCCCGCGGACGGAGTCCGGCACCGTAGTTGGAGCGGGCTGCGCGACGAGGCCTGGCTGTACGCGCGGCGAGCGCCAGGCAACGCCTGCCTGTCCGGTCTGCGGGAGAACTACGCCCCGACCCACTGGAGCCCGCTGGACGGGAGCGCCGGCCCGGTGAACCCGGCCTCGAAGGGGTGCGGCACCGTCATGCGCTCCGCGCCGTTCGGCCTCACCGGCTCGGGGGCCCAGCGCTCCTTCGAACTCGCCGCCCGCTGCGCGCAGATCACCCACGGGCACCCGACCGGCTACTACGCCGCCGGTGCGTTGGCCGCCATGGTCAGCTGCCTGACCGAGGGTGACACGTTGGAGGGTGCGGCCATGCGGACCCTTTGGCTGCTCGCCCGCTATCCCGGTCACGAGGAGACGACGGCCGCGCTGCGCAAGGCCGCGGACCTCGCCGCTGAGGGCGGGGCGACGCCGGAGAAGGTCGAATCTCTGGGCGCGGGCTGGATCGCGGAGGAGGCCCTGGCGATCGCGCTCTATGCGGCTCTGACCCAGAAATCCGTCAAGGATGCCCTGCTGCTGTCCGTCAACCACTCCGGCGACAGCGACTCCACCGGCGCCATCTGCGGCAACCTGCTCGGAGCCCGTCACGGCGACGTCCGCCTACCGAAGGACTGGGTGCCCAGGATCGAGGGCCGCGGGCTCATTGCAGCGCTCGCGGATGACCTCGCGGCCGAGGTCAACCCAGCCGACGCCCGCCGCTGGGAAGACCACTGACTCCAGTCCGGGCGGGGTGAGGCCAGGCAGGGCTGCGCGCGGCTCCTGCGTACCTGCGCAGGTCGGTCCTGGTGCGTGAGGTGAACGAGCGGGCCGCGCCGCTCAGCCCTTCAGCTCTGCGACAGGGCGAACGCCAGCATCGCGGTGGAGGTGAAGTCGACGGAGGGTTCCACGGTCTGCCAGGCGCCCGCGTCGTCGAGGAAGCGTGCCTTGGCCCCGTCGAAGTCGCTCCAGGGAGTACCGGGGTTGGAGGAGCAGCGCTTCATGGTGGGGAAGGTGTTGAGTTCGGCGAGCTTTTCTGCCGCGTTGGGTCCGTTGACCACGGCGCCGCGCAGGATGTCGCCCGTGCCGTCGAGGCTGCCGCCGAGGTTGGCCAGTTGGTGTTCCGGGCAGTGGGGGTAGACCTCGCCTGCGCCGATCATGAAGGTGCTGCCCCAGGAGTTGGCGCCCAGTGCCCAGCCGCGCTGTTGCGCGCCGAAGGCGTCGTAGCGGTGGTCGCCGGTGGCCTTCGAGTAGATCTGTGCGGTGGCGACCAGGCCGAAGGTGTGCGGTACCGAGTCGAAGTCGGTGTATACGGCGCCTGCCCTGAAGGGGTCCTTGGCGGCCCGGTTCACGCCGTCGTCCAGTTGTCGGCGCAGGTCGCCGCGCAGGTCGTTGGGGGTCGCGCTGTCCGTGTCGTTCTCGCTGTCCGCCTTCAGGGCGGTGAGCAGGTCGGCGTGGGCGAGGGCGCTGACGTCGCCGACGCCGAGGGTGCCCTTGGTGTCGGAGGTGATGTACTGCTTCGCCCAGTGCTGCGCCTGTTGCTGCCAGTCTGTGGCCCGGTCGTCGCCCAGTGTCTTGGCTGCCAGGCTCATTTCGGTGGCGCCGAACTCCATGTCGTCCTGCCAGGAGTCCTCGGGGTAGAAGTTGTGCGGGAATGCGGTGACCAGTTCGCCGCCGGGCTGGGTGTTTGCCTGGGTGTAGACGGCGGCGGCCTTGTCGAGCCAGGTCTTGGCGGCGGCTGGATCGCTCTGGGCGCTGTTCTGCGCGGCGAGTGCGAAGACCGCGGCCATGCGGCCGGCGAGGTTGGGGCTGATCGGTGCGCCGGGTTCGTTGGCCCGGAAGACCGGCCGGTTCTTGATCAGGTAGTCGGGGTCACCCGGTTGCACGTTCAGTTTGTCGTCGGCCTCGGGCAGCCGCCAGATGTCGTGGTCGGTCCGGATGTTGTCGTTGCCCGCGCCGATGCCGACCTGGGCGTAGAGGGTGCCGGTCTTGCCGTCCCACATCTTGTCCAGCCAGGTCAGGCCTTGTTCGGCCTCGTCGGCGAGGCCTGCGGCGTGCGGTGCGGTGCGTAGGGCCAGCAGCAGGTCGGCGGTGCTGTAGGCGGTGGTGTGCGTGAACTTGAGGAAGTCACCCGCGTCGGTCCAGCCGCCCGAGACATCGATGGGGCCACCCACCGGAGTCAGTTTCGCGTCGAGCAGCTGGGTGCCGTCCTCGTTGTAGTGCGGGGTGGCGTAGACCGTTGCCTGGCGGTCCGCCAGGTGGGAGGGCTGGCGGTGCATGACGTGGGGCAGGACGTCCGCGCCGTCGCGCTGGGCCTGGAAGAAGCGGACGTTGTCCTCGATGAGCGGGGTGAGCAGGTCCTTGGCGGTCGCGATGCGGAACTTCGGGGAGCTGCCGCTGGCCGTGCCGGTGAGTTCGAGGCGGTAGCTGCCCGGGGTGTTGACGGCCGAAAGGTCCACGGTGTGGACGTCTGGGTACGTGCTGTTCCAGGTTCCGGTGCGGCTGCCGACCTGGCCGGTGGCCACGGTGGCGCCGTGCTCGTCCACCAGCCGGTAGCCGGCCCGGCTCAGTCCGGCTTCCGTCCCCATCACGAAGGCCTGCTTGGCCTCCCCGACGGCGTAGCCGACCTGGTCGACCCGGATCACGGCCGGGGCAGCCTGGGCCGGGTCCCCGCCGGGAGTGGTTCCGGCCGCGGGCAGGGCGTAGAAGACCGCGCCGACGCCGAGCGTGGCGGTTGCGAGGAGTGCGGTGGAGCGCAGGCTCCACGTGGGGCTGGAGGGGGAAGTGGACATGGCTTCACCCTGCCCGGGGCTGCATGAGATGAAGATGAGGCGGCCTGGCGAGGGGGCCGCGCCTTGTTAGGGTGGGTCAGCTGCTGCTGTGTTCCGGTAGAAGGAGCTCGGCTAGCGTTCCGCCATCGGGGGTCTGGGAGAGCCGGGTGGTGCCGCCGTGGAGCTCGGCCACCCAGCGGACGATGGCGAGGCCGGTGCCGGTGCCGGTGCTGGCGGGCCCGGTGACGCGTCGTTCGAAGGCCCGGGTGCGGTCGTGGGGCGGTATGCCGGGGCCGTGGTCCCGTACGGCGACCCGGGTGGCGGCGACCGACACTTCGACGGGGGTGCCGCCGCCGTGTTGTAGGGCGTTCTCCACGAGGTTGCGGACCGCTTGGGTCAGCAGCTCGGGATCCCCCTCGACGATGACGGCTTGGGTGGTGATGGTGACGCCGTTGGGATCCGGCAACTCCTCCACGGTCTGTTCGACGAGCTGGTCGAGGCGCAGCGGGGTGAGTTCGACGTCTTGGGTACCGGCTTCCACCCGGGCGCGGGCCAGTAGCCCGGTGACGAGTTTGCCCAGCCGGTCGACCAGCCGGACTGCCTCGTCCAGGGCTGTGGTTGCCCGGTGGGGTGTGGCGCTGCCGTTCTCCACCACCAGACGCAAGGTGGCCAGCGGTGTGCGCAGTTCGTGGGCGGCTTCCGCGAGGAACTGCTCTTGCCGCTCAAGTCCCTGGAGAGCCGGCCGCATTGAGCGCCCGGTCAGCAGGTGGCCCGCTGCGGCTGCCGCCAGTACGAGTGCAGCACAGCCCGAGGCCAGCCACTGGATCAGCCGTGCGTGTGCCGCCTGGCTGGGGGCCGGATCGGCTCCGACCAGCACGGTGGCGCCGATCCTGTCGTTGTCCCAGACCGGGGCTGCGGCCCAGTGGTACTCGCGCCCGTTGGCGGCCGTGGTGGTGACCAGGGCGGTCTCCTGGTCGTGTTGGACTTCCTGCCAGATCTCGTCGACTTCCGCCTGGTCGGGCAGGGCGGTCTGGGAGGGGTACGTGTAGCGGACCTGCGGTCCGGTGTTCGGGAGTGTCTGGAGAACGCCGAGAACCTCGGCGCTACGAGCGAGTTCGTCTTCCTGCAGCGAGTCCAGGCGCAGGGTTCCGCCCGTGTCGTAGAAGAGGGTGCGGGCGAGGCCGTCGGCGCGGTGGCTGACGGCATTGTCGAGATCGTTGGTGCGGGATTGGCTGTCGGTGTGGACGGCGATGGTGGCGAGCACCAGTAGGCAGCCGGCGGTCGTTGCCGTGAAGAGCAGGGTCATCACCCACCGGGCGCGGTGCAGGCGGGCGGCGGCGGGAGTACGCGAGGTCACAGGCCCGTGGCCGGGTCGGCGAGGCGGTATCCGACGCCGCGTACCGTCATGATGAGCTCGGGTGGGCCCAGTCGGCGGCGCAGTTGGCCTATGAGGACGTCGACGACGTTGGAGAGCGGTTCGGCCTGCTCGTCCCAGCAGCGTTCGATGAGTTCGCTGCGGGTGACGACCTCGGCGGCGCGCAGCATCAGGACCTCCAGGACCGCGAACTCCTTCGCGGTCAGCGTGAGAAGTACGCCGTCTCGCCGTACCCGGTGGCGTGGAAGGTCGAGCTCCAGGTCGCCGACGCGCAGTTCGGGCGGCCGTGCGGGCTGGCCGCGGCGGCACAGGGTGCGCACCCGGGCGTTGAGCTCGGCGAATGCGAAGGGCTTGATGAGGTAGTCGTCGGCACCGTGCTCGAAGCCGGCCACCCGGTCGGTGACCGCATCCAGCGCGGTGAGCAGGAGGATCGGGAGGGTGGAGCCCGCTTTGCGCTGGGCGGTGAGGAGGGTGAGCGCGTCTCCGTCGGGCAGAGCTCGGTCGGCGATCAGGCAGTCGTATGTGTTGACGGCGAGCTTGAAGTCGGCCTCGGCGAGATCGCCGGCGAAGTCGACGGCGAAGCCGGCTTCGCGCAGGCCTGCCGTGATCGCCGGGCCGAGTTCGGGGTCGTCTTCAAGGACCAGTACGCGCATGACCGGGGAGCCTACTTGGCCGGGGGCGTGGCCCGGCTTCTTCCGGTGGAGCGCTCCCCGTTCCAGGAGGCGCTGTCCTCCCCGTGACCGCCCGCGTCGGTTCCCGGCACCCGTCGACCGCTCGGCCCGGGCGGGATGGTCTTCTCCGCATCCAAATCCAGTACCCGGAGCTGAGAGCCGGCTGAAGATCGGCGGATCTGCGCTCGAGGTGGGTTCGTCAGGCGGCGGAACCGGCGAGCGTGGAGTTCTTCGATGTCCTGTGACGCCGCGCCAGTGATTGCGCGGTGCACTCTACGTTTGCCCGGGGCATCGAGCGTGTGCTGGTCACGTGCGTGGCGGGCGGCGAACCGGCTAGGTAGGGGAGCGGGGGGTGCGGCAGGGGGAGCTGCTTGGCTATTGCACCAGTCGCCCGGCTCCGGGGTGGCCACCATCACGTTCCGGGCCGGTCCCCGCCCGTCCGCGGTGATGGAAGGCGCCACCAGTCTCTCCGGGGCGTACGACGGGTCGTGGGTGTTGAGGTCGGCGACGCATGTTGTAGACGGTGCGCTCGGAGTATGCGCCCAGCGTGCGGGTGGTCCGGGCGACGTGATCGTTCATCAGCTGCACCAGCTTGCCTTGGCGCAGCCCTCGTTCAGCCATCCGCTGCCGGAGAAGGACATTCACCCGGTGTACTCACCGTAGTGCTGACGTCACGCCTGGTGTAAGCCGGTCGGATTATCCTGAGGGCAGTTTTCCGGTCCCTTGCGGGCAGATTCCCTAACTTCTTCCTGCCCTACTCGGCGCTGACGGTCGTTCACTGGTTAGAAGCCGCTGGCGCTAGGCCCGTACCCCGAGGGCCTGCGCGAAGCCCGGCGGCATGAGTGGCGGTCCCGCCCCCGCGTCTCCCGTGCGGGGCGGGGGCCGCTCGACCTTCCGCAGAAAGCCCCGGATCCCATGACATCAGCAGCAGTGGCAGAGGCCCCCACGGACGCGGACACCGAGTGGCAGGACATGCCCTGCCGGCCGGAGTCGGCGGCCCTCGCCCGCCGGACCGTGCGGGCCCGCCTCAACGCGTGGGGGCTCGGGCAGCTGGGCGAGAACGCGGAGCTGCTGGTGACAGAGCTGGTCAGCAACGCCGCCCGCCACGCCGGCTGCCAGACAATCCGGCTCTACACCACTTTCGACGGCGTGGTCGTGCGCGTCGCGGTGCGGGACTCCAGCCGCACCATGCCCGTGCGGATCCACACCGACCGCGACGCCGAGAGCGGCCGCGGCCTGCACCTGGTCCACCGGCTCTCCCACCGCTGGGGAGCCGAGCCCCAACCGCTCGGCAAAGTGGTCTGGTTCGAGCTGCGCCGCCCGCGTTCGAAGAAGCCCGCCGGTCCATAGGAAGCCCCTGAACTCCCCGGCGCCCACGCACCGCGGGCAGGCCGCGCCGAACGCCGGGTAGTGGGCGCCGACCGTCACCGGGCGGGGTCCGTCCTCGCCGCGGAAGTACCCGATGACGGTCCGCACCGTCGTGGCGCGGTAGCGGCAGGACAGAGGCTGCTGCGAATCGATGACGGTGGCCTGTTGATGTGGGCTTGGTCTTGTAAGGGTCAGTCAGGTTCGCGGCAGTGCTCGTGTTGTGCTCCGCAGGGGGACTACAGGTGCCCGCTGCCCCTCAGCCTTTAGCAGCAGGCGGATGTGGGATGAACACCGGTGCATCTGTACGGCCGGGGCTTCAAGGCCGGCTCGCCGCAGTATGGGAGTAATGCTCATGACCTGTGGATCGGCCTCGGGCTGGACGCGAAGGGCGTACCTTCCCGAGTGATCGGCTTCTGGGTCATCGAGTAGGCCCGCGTAGCAGCGCGGGTCGGGAAGGTCCGCTCCGTGCTGAGCGTAGTGAATGCCGGTGGAACGACCGGGACCGGCTCTGTGATCGACGACATCGTCCGTGAGGGCGCCAGGCGGATGCCGGCCGCAGCCCTGGAGGCCGAGGTCAACACCTGTATAGCCGAGTTGGCTGATCAGCGGGATGAGCAGGGGTACCGCCTGGTCGTCCGCAACGGCTACCACCAGCCGAGGACGTGACCACCGCAGCCGGGACGGTCCAGGTGAAGGCGTCGCGGGTCAACGACAAGCGGGTCGGTGCGGCGTCGGGCGAGCGCAAGCGGTTCAGCTCGGCGATCCTTCCGCCGTGGTGCCGCAAGTCCCCGAAGATCAGCGAACTACTGCCGCTGCTCTACCTCCACGGCCTGTCGTCGGGGGACTTCGTGCCGGCGCTGGAGCAGTTCCTCGGTTCCTGGTCCGGCCTCTCGCCGGCCACCGTGACCCGGCTGACCGCTCGGTGGGAGGCCGACCGCAAGGCATTCGGCGGGCGCGACCTGTCCGCCACGGACTTACGTCTACGTCTGGGCCGACGGTATCCACCCGCGCATACGCTTGGAGGGAGCCAGGGCCGCGGTCCTGGTCGTCATGGGCGGGCGTGCGGACGGCACCAAGGAGCTGGTCGCGATGACGGACGGCTACCGCGAGTCCGCACAGTCCTGGGCCGGCCTGCTGCGGGACTGCCGGCGGCGCGGCATGCGCGCGCCCGTCCTGGCCGTCGCCGCGTTCGCCAAGCAGTACGGGGAGAGGTTCCCCAAGGCCGTCAAGAAGATCGTTGATGACGAGGCCGAGCTGCTGGCGTTCCACGACTTCCCTGCCGAGCACTGGATCCACCTGCGGACGTCGAACCCGATCGAGTCGACCTTCGCGACCGTCCGGTTTCGGACCACGGTCACCAAGGGGGCCGGCTCCCGCGCCGCCGCCCTGGCGATGGCCTTCAAGCTCGTCGAGTCCGCTCAGGCCCGTTGGCGAGCCGTGAACGCACCCCACCTGGTCGCTCTCGTCCGCGCCGGAGCCCGCTTCGAACGGGGCGCCCTCGTTGAACGCGAGCCGGCGACCGCAGCCTGACGTGGCCTACACACAGACACCGTGAGAGAGGCAGCAATGGATCAAGGTACCCGCGGCGAGCTCATCGATCGGCTGGCCGAGGCGATCAGGTCCGTCACGACCGCGCACCCGCTGCGGGTCGCCATCGACGGGCCGCCCGCCGCCGGCAAGACCACGCTGGCCGACGAACTCGCCGTCGTCCTGCGCTCGCAGGACCGCACCGTCATCCGCGCGACCATCGACGACTTCCTCTTCCCCCGTGCACAGCGCTACCGACGCGGCCAGTACTCGGCCGAAGGCTGCTACTTCGACGCCCACGACCACGCCGCGTTGTGCCGGGTCCTGCTCGACCCGCTAGGCCCGGGCGGACACCGAAGGTTCCAACACGCGGTCTACGACAGAGACACCGACACCCCACTGTCGCCACCGGCCACGACCGCCCCCGCAGACGCCGTACTGCTCTTCGACGGCGTCTTCCTCCTACGCCCAGAACTCATCGACCGGTGGGACCTGCGCATCTTCGTATCCGTCCCCTTCGAGCAGACGGTGGACCGAGCCCGGAACCGAGGCACAGCGCTGGCCGGATCCACCGCCGACACCACCGAAATCGAACGGTCCTGGCGCAGCCGCTACATCCCCTCCCAACAGCTCTACTCCGCCACAGCCCACCCAACCGACCACGCCGACATCATCGTGTACAACGCACAGCTCCAGCGGCCAGCCTGGGAAGCCTGCCGACCACACTGACCGATACACAGGATTTGACCATTGCTCCGGTACTGAGCGGGGCGTGGCGACCGGCGGCTGGTCGGGTAGGGCGCAGATGACCATCGAGTCGGCGGCCCGTGCGCTCGAAGTACTGGAGGTAGACACCGTCCCGGACTTAGACGATCTTTCGGACACGCTCGAGCAGCTCTTGGGTTGAGCACGGTCTATAGGTCTTGACGCGGACCGAGCTGTCAGTGGCAGGGGCCGTGCGTCCCGCCCCGGACCCATGATGCTGATCGTCGGGGCGGGGGCTGTCTGTGGCCTCAGGGGGTGATCAGTGCGCCGTGGGCGGTGGCGGGCTGGGAGTTGGGGCTTTCGGGGTAGGTGGCGGTGTAGCCGCCGTTGAGGATGATCAGCGGCGGGGCGAGGAGGGCGTTGCACGTCGCGATGCCGTTGGCGTCGGTGGTGGAGGTGCACAGTGGCGTGCTGCCGGTGGTGAAGGTGATGGGCTGGCCGGGCATGGGCTGGCCGGTGTCGAGGTCGGTCAGCGTCGCGGTCAGGATCCCTGCGTAGGGGGTTGGACGCCGCCTCGCGGGGTCTTTGTGCGGGCTCGGGACGAGATGGGCTCCAAGGCCCGGCGGCTGCTCCGGGAGTGGGACGGCCACGTCTGGGTGCTGGTGGCGCTCAGCGCTGAAAGGGGTGTCGGTGGTCATGATGGACGTCGATTGCGCCATTGTGGCTCGTAGCGGGTGGCGGGGAAGTGCATCGGGCCGCATCACGGCCTCGTTCTCAGTGGATTCCTCATGCGAGGAGGGACCTTGATGCCCGCGTGCCGGGACCGTCGTGCCGAGCCTGGTGCCTCGGTTGCCCGCTGTGCGGTGGTCGCTGTCGCGCTCGGGGTGGCCGCCGTTCTGTCTGCCCTGGCCGTCGCCACCGGTGCGCGAGCCTGCGCTGCCCGGCCCGGCACTCTCCTGGTATCCGGTTGCACCGTTGTGTGTCGCGGCAGCCTTTCCGCGATCGCGTACAGGGAGCATGTGCCCGGCGGTTGTCCGGCGTTGGCCGGCGCGAACCATGCCAGCTCGTCCGGCATCATCCGCTCGGGCGAGAAGCTGGTTCTTCCTGCCGGTTCCTCCATCGCCGGCCCCACCGCGGGCCCATTCCCACTCCCACTCCCATTCCGATTCCCGGTGCCATTCCCGGTGGCGGTGGCGGTGGCGGTCGGTCGGGCCACCCAGGTCATCACGGTGAAGGCATCCGGTTCCTACGCTACCGTCACGCTGTGGGCCAAGACGGCCGACTTCTGGCACATGATCGCCTTCACCGCCGCGGCCCGGATCGGCTCCCATGGCATCACCGATGGCGCCACCCGCATCCAGGGCACCGACACCACCCCCACCGGCACGTACACCATCACTGAAGGTTTCGGCGTTGGCGGCAATCCCGGCACGAGGATCCGCTACCACCAGGTCACCATCCACGACTGGTGGGTCCAGGACCCCACCAGCGCGTACTACAACCAGATGCGCACCGACACCCAGGGCGGCTTCCACCTCACAGAGGCAGGTGATGATGGCAGCGAACACCTCATCAACTATCCCATCCAGTACCACAACGCTCTGGTCATCGACTTCAACATGAACCCCGTCGTCAAGGGCCGTGGCGCCGGGATCTTCCTCCATGACCTTGGGCCGCAGGCCGGCCCCACTGCAGGCTGTGTCGCCGTCTCAGCGGAGTTCATGACGCAGGTCATGCAGTGGATCAATCCCGCTGACCACCCTGTCATCGCTATCGGCTGACCGTCGCCGAGGTGGCTTCCACTCGCTGGTCGACGTACTCGACAAGCTTGAGGACCGGGTGCATTGCCGATCGTCTTGGAGGTGGTCCTGGGGGTGGTCTTGGGGGTGGTGCTGGTGTCCGTCGGTGCTGTCGCGGGGTGCTGTCGTGGTGGGTGTTGTCGTGGTGGGTGTTGTCGTGTGTTGTGACGTACGCAGACGGCCGGGATTCTCTGCGGGGTGGCGGTGCGACGGGGGCCGTGACAGCCGCCGTTGGTGGAGGGCGGCGACAGCCGCCGGGTTGCCGGCTCGGCCGGGTTGCCGTGCCCCGGCGCCGCGGCCGGCATGTGGCTGGTTGTCGGTCTGCGGTGGCGTACACGGGAGGCCATCGGGTCGCACGGGCCCCGGCCGCCCGGTCTTGACCTGCCCGAACACGATTTCTGGGAACTTCCTGCGTATCCGTGGAACCGGATGCGTCGTCACGGGCGTGCCCCCATCAGCAACGTGAAAGCGTTTCCGACACATTGGGGGGACCAATGAACATCGCTCTTCGCCGCACCGTCGCCACCGCGGTGGTGGTGGCCGGTCTGGTCGGCATCGCCGCCGGCACCGCTTCCGCCAAGTCCGACGTGACCCTCTCCGTCAGCACCCACACCTTGCGCGTGGGCCAGTCCGTCAAGCTGACCGCTTGGGGTGATGACGACGCGGCCCGCGCCACCTATGCCTGCATCGACCAGCGGATCGGTTCGGGCGCCTGGCACCAGCTCGCCTGCAGCCCCAGTGCAGAGCGCCGACTGTCCGTCAACTCCCGTGCCCACCAGCGTGGCAAGGAGCAGTTCCGTGTCCGTCTCCTCGCCTCGCAGGGCGGCCACCTGGTGACGGACCGCATCTCCCCGGCAACCACCGTGACCGTCCGATAGCCACTGTCGGCCGGCTCCGAACGACAGCGGCTCGTCCCTGGCAACATCAAGGGCAGGGGCCGCCGTCGCTCGGGCGAGGACGGGCCGTTCCGGGGTCGGCACCCGGTCTTTACCGCCCACTTGCCGGCCGGGTTCCGCTGCTCGGTTGCCGGCGTTGGGGCGGATCCGGGTCAAGCGTCTGTGGTGTGGCTGCCGCTGTCTGATGTGGTCGGTTTCCGCCTGTACCCGGCTGTCGGTGCTGGGCTTTTCCGGTCTCGGACAGCGCCTGTTGGATCACTGGTCAGGTGCGGATGCCGCCGGGAGCTTTATGTTCGGAGTCTGACGGCATGTCGGAGGGCGGGTTGGCCTTGTTGGCAGTGTGGGTCGGGTAGCCGGGGGAGTGGGGCAGAATCGGTTCTGCCTGGCTAGCTGTTCGGGCTTGGCGGGCAAGGGGGGCATCGGTGGGGATTTTTTCGTCACATGGTCGTGAAGCACGACCGGCTCCGCCGCGCGGGTTGGTGGCAGAGGCGGCAGTCAACCCGGGCGGCTGGGTGTACGAGATCGCCGCCGAGTACGTCGATGACCCCCGGGGCTACGTGCCGCCGGAGGCGATCCGCCGTGGCTGGAAGGTCGGTCGGGACGGGGCGCTGACGGGTGAGTTCCAGGAGAATCAACGGTTCGGGCCACCGCAGGACGACTTCTCCCGGCTTGCTTCCCCCGACCACTGGCTGGGCTGGCTGGGCGAAGACCCTGCACTGGCCATCCGGGAGTCGATCGCCGGGATCCTCGGCGAGCAGGCACCTGGGGCCATAGTGGCGTGGCTCAAGGTGACGGACTTCCCACGGTTCCTCACCGGCGGCCGCCCGCACCCGCAGGATGAACAGCGCATCACCGTCACTCGGGCAGGTATCGCGGTGCCGTTCGCGCTGTCGGTCAGCGCCCCTGGGCAGCGCCGGGAGGTGCTCTGGGGGGTGTTCAGCTGGGCGGCGGTCGGGCTGGACCGGCCTGAAGGACGGCGGGACCGGCTCTGGTTCGACCTGCGCGTGGATGCCGACTGGGCTGAGGAACAACTGCGTTCGCGCGTCTACGGGGTCGTGGAGGCCTGAGTGCCAGCAGCAACGTTGTATGGCTTGTTGCCGCCTGCCGCCTGCTGCCTGCTGCCTGCTGCCTGCTGCCTGCTGCCTGCCGCCTGCCTTCCGCTTTCCGCTTTCCGAGGGCCCGGTCGGGTCCGTACAGGGCCAGGTCCATATGGACTGG
>NZ_JARZAH010000057.1:0-36628 GCF_029892145.1 Kitasatospora sp. GP30 | reverse complement strand
GGTACGTGGAAGGATCTCACCGACAACGTCAATGTGATGGCGTCGAATCTGACCGGTCAGGTGCGGTCGATCGCCCAGGTGGCCACCGCGGTCGCCAAGGGCGACCTCTCCCAGAAGATCACCGTTGAGGCGAAGGGCGAGGTCGCCGCGCTCGCCGAGGTGATCAACACCATGGTCGACACCCTCTCCGCCTTCGCCGACGAGGTGACCCGGGTGGCCCGCGAGGTCGGCACCGAGGGCAATCTGGGTGGGCAGGCGACGGTGCGCGGCGTGTCGGGTACGTGGAAGGATCTCACCGACAACGTCAACTTCATGGCACACAACCTGACCAGCCAGGTACGCAATATCGCCCAGGTCACCACGGCGGTCGCACACGGCGACCTGACCCGCAAGATCGACGTAGACGCCCGCGGCGAGATCTTGGAGCTCAAGACCACCATCAACACCATGGTCGACACCCTGTCGGCGTTCGCCGACGAGGTCACTCGGGTGGCCCGCGAGGTCGGCACCGAGGGCCGGCTCGGCGGGCAGGCCGAGGTCGAGGGCGTCTGGGGCACCTGGAAGCGGCTCACCGAGAACGTCAACGGGCTGGCCGGCAACCTCACCAGGCAGGTCCGCGCGATCGCCGAGGTGACCGGTGCGGTGGCCGAGGGCGACCTGACCCGCTCGATCACGGTGGACGCCCCCGGCGAGGTCGGCGAGCTCAAGGACAACATCAACGCCATGGTCGAGTCGCTGCGCCGCACCACCCGGGCCAACCGCGAGCAGGACTGGCTCAAGACCAACCTGGCCCGGCTCTCCGACCTGGGCCACGGGCAGCGCGACCTCGCCCAGGTCGCCGACCTGCTGCTGGCTGAGCTGGCACCGCTGGTCGAAGCCCAGTACGGGATGTTCTACCTGGCCCGGGAGGGCGCGGACGGCACCGAGCTCGTGGCCGTCGCCGGCTATGGCACCGAAACGGGACGCGCGGCCCGCGGCTTCCGGCTCGGCGACTCGCTGGTCGGCCAAGTCGGCCGCGACCGGCGGACGCTGCTGGTCCGCTCGGTGCCCGCCGGGTACGCGGCCGTGCGCTCCGGCACCGGCGCCGCCGAGGTCACCGAGCTGATCCTGCTGCCGGTCCTGATGGAGGACCAGCTGCTGGCCGTGCTCGAACTCGCCTCCTTCCGGCCGTTCAGCGCCCTCCACCGGGACCTGCTCGACCGGTTCACCGCTGCCGTCGGCGTCAACATCAGCTCGCTGCTGGCCAACGCCCGCACCGACGAACTGCTCCAGGAGTCCCAGCGCCTGACCGACGAACTGCGGGCCCAGTCTCAGGAGTTGCGGGCGAGGCAACAGGAACTCCAGGCATCCAACGCTGAACTCGCCGACAACGCCGAACAGTTGGCACAGCGCAACCGCGACATCGAAGCCAAGAACCTGGAGATCGAGCAGGCCCGGCAGGAACTGGAGGAGCGGGCCCAGCAGCTGTCGCGCACCTCGATGTACAAGTCCGAATTCCTCGCCAACATGAGCCATGAGCTGCGCACCCCGCTCAACAGCCTGCTGATCCTGGCCCAACTCCTGGCCCAGAACGCCGAGGAGAACCTGACACCCAAACAGGTCGAGTACGCGGGCGTCATCCACTCCGCCGGCTCCGATCTGCTCCAGCTGATCAACGACATCCTGGACCTCTCCAAGGTCGAGGCGGGCAAGCTGGAGATCTCACCGGCGAGCTTCCCACTCCACCAGCTGCTGGAATACGTGGAGTTGACCTTCCGGCCGCAGACCGAGCAGAAGGGCCTGCGGTTCACCGTCCGCACCGCAGCCGACGTGCCGAGAACCCTGGTCACCGACGAGGCCCGGCTGCGCCAGGTGCTGCGCAATCTGCTCTCCAACGCGGTGAAATTCACCGAGACCGGCCAGGTCGAGCTGACCGTCCAGCGGGCCCCGGGTCAGGAGCTGCCGCCGGCCCTCGCCGGGGCGTCCGACATACTGGCCTTCCGAATCGAGGACACCGGCATCGGCATCGCCGAGGAGCACCTGGACGCCATCTTCGACGCCTTCCGACAAGCCGACTCGGCCACCGACCGCCGCTACGGCGGCACCGGCCTCGGGCTGTCGATCAGCCGGGAACTCGCCGGACTGCTCGGCGGCGCGATCAGCGTGGCCAGCCGCCCCGGACAGGGCAGTTGCTTCACCCTCTTCCTACCGGCGGGGAGCGCACCGGACGCTCGGCCGATGGCGGCCTCCCAACCGGCGGCCCGCCGCCCGGCCCGCGACGACGATTCGCTGGCCGACCGGGTCGTCCTGCTCGTCGACGACGACATCCGCAACGTCTTCGCACTCACCGGCGCGCTGGAGCAAGCCGGGCTTCGGGTGCTGCAGGCCGACAACGGCCGGTCCGGCATCGACCTGCTGCGCCAGCGCGACGACATCGACCTGGCGCTGATGGACCTGATGATGCCGGAACTCGACGGCTACGGCGCGATCGCCGCAATCCGCGAACTGCCTGACTACCAGCGGCTGCCGGTCATCGCCCTCACCGCCAAGGCGATGCCCGGTGACCGAGCCAAGAGCCTCGCGGCCGGTGCCGACGACCACATCACCAAACCGGTGGACACCGGGGAACTGCTCGACCGGATCCGCTACTGGCTGAGCCGCCACTGACGACCGCAGCAGGAGAAAACCATGCACCCACACGGCAAGAGCCGCCCCCAGCCCCTGCTGACGCTGACCAGGCAGGAGCACGACGGCACCCGGGTGCTGGCCCTGTCCGGGGACCTCGACCACGACAGCGCCGGGGTGCTGCGCCAGGCACTCGCCGACAGCCTGGCCGGCGGCCCACTCCGCGTCCTGGTCGACCTCGCCGAAGTGGGGTTCTGCGACTCCACCGGCGTGAACGTGCTGCTCCGGGCCCGGCAGCAGGCCCAGGCCGACGGCACCAGCCTGGAGCTGTGCGCACTCGGCGCCCAGGCCGCCCGGCTGTTCGACATGACCGGCGCGGCCACCGTCTTCACCATCCACCCCGCGCAGCGCGACGCCCTCGGACCCGGCGGCTGAGCCGGAGGTCATGCCCATGTCCGACACCCGCCGCCTGGCGCTCGCCCAGCCGATCACCGGCACGGTCGGCCGCTGCCGTGCGTTCGCCACGGCCGCGCTGACCGACTGGTCCTGGCTGCCGGCCGCCGACGAACCGGGCCGACTGGCCGCCCAGGACGTGCTGCTGGTGGTCTCCGAACTGGTGACCAATGCCTGCCTGCACGCCGGCGGCCCGGTCGAACTGGCGATGCGGCACCGGCCCGGCCAGATCCTGATCGAGGTCACGGATCGAAGCCCGGACCCGCCGATGCTCCGGCCGGCCGGTGAGCGGGCCCGGCCCGGTGGCCACGGCCTGCGCGTGGTCACGATCGTCAGCCTGGCCTGGGGGGCGCGGCCGGCGGACGGCGGTAAGACGGTCTGGGCGCGGGTCGGCGCCGGCTGAGAACGCGCCATCAGAGGATCCGGAGCACCACCAGGCTGGTGTCGTCCTCGGTGTCCCCGGTGCTGCGGGCCAGCAGCCGGTCGGCCTGCTCGGCGACATCCGCCGGGCCCAGGGCCTGCACGGCATCGCGCAGCGCGGCGAGGCTGCCACCCAGGTCGGTGTCGCGGCGCTCGATCAGACCGTCGGTGTAGAGGAACAGGGTGTCCTGCGCCCGCAGCGGGGTGACCTTCTCGTGATAGGTGCTCTCCGCGAGCGCGCCCAGCAGGATGTTGCGGGTCGGCTTCAGCACCATCGCCTTCCCGTCGCGCAGCAGCAGCGGCGGCAGGTGGCCGGCGCTCGCCCAGACCAGGCAGCGCGGGTCGGGGTCGTAGACCGCGCAGACGCCGGTCGCGGTCGGCTGGCCAACGGTGTTCAGGGCGACCTCGTTGAGCCAGCCCAGCAGGCGGGCCGGCGGCTGCCCGGTCAGGGCCAGCCCGCGCAGCGCATTGCTCAGCGCCACCATGCCGGTGGCGGCCTCGATCCCGTGCCCGGCCACGTCGCCGACCGCCACCATCACCCGGCCGCCGGGCAGCGGCAGCACGTCGTACCAGTCGCCACCCACCCGGTACTCCTGGCCGGCCGGGCGGTACCGGGCGGCCACCTGCAGACCCGGCAGCTTGCGCGGATCCGGCACCTCGGGGACGATCGCCTGCTGCAGCTGCAGGGCCAGCCGGTGGCGCACCGCCGACTGCTCGCGCACGGTGGCGAGTTGGTCGAAGGTTGCCTCCAGGGCCACCTCGGTGCGGTACTGCGCCGAGATGTCCTGGAAGATCCCGGCGATGCCGGTCAGCGCACCCTGGGTGAGCACGGGCTCGCCGATGATCCGCAGCCGGCGCAGTCCGCCCTCCGGCCGCCGGACCCGCACCACCAGCTTCACACTCTCCTGATGATCGATCAGTCTTCCTACCGAACTGACGAGTTCATCGGAGTCCCGCGCCTCGAGCAAAGGTCCCAGCTCGGCCAGTGGACGTGGCCGCGCATCCGGTGCGAGCCCCAGGAGTTCGAAGACGTGCTCGGTCCACCGGCTGGTGCCGGCGGTCACGTCGTCCTCGAACGCGCCCAGGCCGGCCAGCCCGCCGGCCACCCGCAGCGCCGAGGAACTGCGGTCCATGCCGCCCAGGTGCCACAGCACCACGGCCCGCTCCGAATCCACCGGCAGCACCCGGACGTTGGCCAGGGTGCCGGGCTCCCCGGGGCGGCGCTCGTTTGGCAACTGCGCCTCGGGTTGCGGGACTTGGGACTCATGGGCGCGCGCGATGAGCTTGCTGAGCGCCGACGCCGCGTACGGCAGCACCTGGCCCAGCGGGCGGGGGACCGGCCCGAGTAGCCCGGTGGCGGCGTGCCGGGCGGCCTGGTTGGCGTGCTCCACCAGCGGCTCACCGGCACCCGAAGGGCCGCGCACCAAGAGTGCCGGGTGGGCCAGCAGGTCCAGCAACGAGGTCAACTCCGGGCGTGGCAGCGGTCCGGAGAGGAGGTAGGAGGGCCTGCGCCGCGCCGCGGCCAGCACTCGGCCGGCCACCTGGCTCAGCATGAGCACGTCCTGGCGCAGTTCCTCGGGCAACTCGGTCGGGCGCGGCCAGCAGACCAGCAGCACGCCCAGCGGGCCCTTGTCCCCGCGTAGCGGCAGCACCGCCCGCGCGGCGCCGGACGACGGTCCGGGCAAGCGGTCTGGCGCCGTCGGCCCGTCCGGAAGCCAGAGCGGCATCCCCTCGGCGTGCGCGCGCCGCAGCGGCGTCGGCCACAGCGGCGGAACCCACTGCCAGTGCGTGCGCTCCAGCCCGCTGTGCCCGGCGCCCCCGACCAGTTCCAGGCAGTCACCGGCGCCCTGCCGCCAGATCAGCACCCCGCAGGCCCGCAACGGTGCCAGGGCCTCGCTCAGCAGGGTCTCGGCCACCTCGTCCAGACTCTCCTGGGCCTCGGCCAGCTCGCCCGCCCGTCGGACCTGACGCGACGGACCGGCCGACTCCGCAGCGGTGCTGCCGGCGGGCGGCGGGCCGATCGCCTGGTTGAGCAGATCGGCCGCCAGGTCCTCGGGCCGCTGCCCGGTGTCGTCGGCGAGCGCCAGCAAGCGCTCGGCGGCGTCGGCCGGTTCCAGGGCGTAGCGCTCCACCAGCACACCGGCAGCCAGGTCCAGCAGGTGCCGCCGGGCCAGCTCCTCGCGCAACCACGCCACCTCGTCGGCCAGTTGGGCAACACTTTGCGCCGCGTCGGCGGCTGGTGGCCGTGCGCGCTGGGTGGCGGACGATTCGCCGTCCATGACGCTCCCGATGCCGGGCCCGACCGGTGCCACCGGACCCGGCGGGTCCGGCTCGGTGCACCGCCCGAAGTGGTCACATCCAGCCTGGTCGCTGCCGTCCCTGGTCGCAACGGTGACAGCCGAGCGGCAGCACCGGCTCCGGTCTGGTCACGGGCGGATTCGGCGGCACCGGCACTGGGGGCGGCTGTGGTGGAGGTACAGGGCTGGGCGGTTCGGGCACGGGCACCGGCGGGGGCGGCGGCACCGGGTCCGGCCCGATCGGCTTCGGGAGCGGGGCCGGCGGGTCCGGCGCGGGCACCGGTCCAGGCTCGGGGACCGGGATCGGCGGCACTGTGTCGGTCGGCACCGCGACGGCGGCGACGGCGGTCCTGATCACGGCTACCGCCCCAGGGCGTCGGCGAGTTCTGTCTTGTTCATCGTCGACCGGCCCTTGACACCGCGGTGCTTGGCCTCGTTGTAGAGCTGGTCGTAGGTGGGGCCCTGCGCGCCGCTGTGCGACCGCCGGCCGCCCCGCCGACCGGAAGAGATGTCCTGGACCGAGGTCCGGCTCGCGGATTTCGACTCGCCGTGCCGCGCCCGTTCCTTGTTGACCGTGCGGGCGGCGATCTCGTTGGCGCGCTTTTCGCTTTGGCCGCGCTCCAGGGCGCTCTCCTTGATGTGCTCGTACTGCCGTTCCCGCTTGGCATTCGATCCGCGCGGCATGACATGCCTCCTCTTGCGCGGGGGTCTGGCTCGTCCTGCCGCGCTCCTACCCGGCCCGCGCGGTGCCAACCGCCCGTACCGTCGAAGATCCGCGCCGCCACGCGCCGCCAACGGGTTGCCACGCATTGCCACGCGCCGCCCGGCCTCAGGCATCCTCGGCCGCTGCCGGGCCGCTGCCGGGCTGCCGCCGGGCCGTCGTCAGGCCAGGAACCTCGCCACCGTGGACGTGAAGGCCTCGGCGTCGTCCAGCCACGGATAGTGCCCCGCACCCGGCTGGACGACCGCGTCGCCCTTGGCACACAGCTCGGCCACCCTGGTCACCACGCCGGGCGGGGTGACCACGTCGAGCTCCCCGGCCAGCACCAGCACGGGCGCCGGCAGCGCTGCGAGGCCCGCCCGGGTGGCGTCCGGGTCCAGGTCGCCCTGAGCGCCGAAGATCTGCGCCGCCGGCTCGTTCCACTGTGACTCCTGCGCGGCCCGGTGCGCCTGTGCCTCGGCGTCCCAGCGGCCGTAGGTGAGCGGCGCGAGGGCCAGCAAGTCGTGGTTGCCGGCAGTCCCGGCCTCGACCGCCTCGACGGCCGCCAACGCCGCCTCGAACCACGGCTCGTCCTGGCGCAGCGGCAGCAGCTCGCGCCGATCCGCCGTGCTGACGACCACCCCGGCGGCGTCGGTGCCCGGCGTGACCAGCAGCAGCCGCCGGATCCGCTGCGGATACCGCTCCGCGTACCGCATCGCGAGGTTGGCGGCGGCGGAGTGGGCGAGCAGGTCGACAGTCTCCAGTCCCAGGTGCACGCGCAGCGCCTCCACGTCCTCGACCAGCCGGTCGCACCGGTAGGAGGCCGGATCGTCGGGCGTCGCCGAGCGGCCGGTGCCCCGCAGGTCCAGCAGGATCAGGCGGCGGTACGCCGAGAGGCCCCCGAGGTCGCCCAGGTAGGCGGCATCCCGGAACGGCCCACCGGCCAGGCAGACCAGCGGCGCGCCCTCCCCGACGGTGCGGTAGGCGAGTTCGAGACCGTCGGGCGCGCTGAAGAACGGCATGGTTCCCCTTCTCATGAGGAGTGCTGACGGACCGTCAACCCTGTGATGCCAAGGCGGCGGCCTCGGCCTCCGCGCTGATCCCGAGCACCGGGCGGTCCGGGCGCTGCGGCGCGACACCGTCCAGGCCCTGCAGCCACTTCCAGGTGTCGGCCACGGTCTCGGTGACCGGCCGGCACCGCAGTCCGGCCTCGAATGCCTTCGCCGTCTCCAGGCCGTTCAGGAAGTCGTGCAGCTCGCCGGGCGGCGTCCAGAGCGGCAGTTCGGTCCACGGCTTGATGCCGGCGGCCAGGATCCGCTCGGGGTCCGTCCAACGCAGCTGCGCGTGCGAACCGGTGGCCGCCACACAGGCGTCGAGCAACTCGCCCATGGTGGTGTGCTCGGGCCGGCCCACCGTGTTGCACGGACCGGACAGGCCGCGCTCGGCCGCGTCCAGCGCCCAGCTCGCGAGGTCGCGCGCGTCGATGTACTGCAACGACAGCTCGCGCGGACCGGGTGCCAACACCGGCCCGCCACGGGCGATCCGGCCGAGCCACCAGGTCAGTCGGCCGATGTCCTCGCCCGGCCCGAGGATCAGCCCGGCGCGCAGCAGCAGCGAACGCGCCTCGCCGAACGCGCCGATGGCGGCGAGCTCCCCGCCGCGCTTGGCATACGGGTAGGCGACGTCGCCGTCGTCCGGTGACCCCGGCTCCAAAGCGCCGTCCTCGGCGGCGGCGTGGTCGATCGGCTCGGCGTAGACCGAGGCACTGGAGACGTAGACGTACCGCTCCGCGCGGTCCGCCAGCAGCCGGGCCGAGTCGCGCACCACCGAGGGCGCGGCCGACCAGGTGTCCACCACCACGTCCCACTCGCCGTCGCCGAGTGCGGCCAGCCCGTCCGGAGCGGTCCGGTCGCCGTGGAGCACCGTCGCCCCGGCCGGCGGGCGGCGGTTGCCGCGGTGCAGCAGCGTCACGGACCAGCCGCGTGCCAGAGCATCGCTGACCACGGCACGGCCGACGAAACCGGAGCCGCCAAGCATCAGAAGTCGCATGTCAGCCACTGTCCAGCGGCATCGCGATCCGGTCCAGCCCGGTCCGCCGAGAGCGGAATCGCCGAGGCCGATATCGCCGACAGAGGAATCGGCCTGCTGCTCGTGGCGTCCCCGAAAGGCTCGCGACGCGCTAAGCAACTCAGGTTGACTATCGCCGTTAGTCAACTAGAGTTGCTTATATGCCCGGCCCTGAGAACCCAGCCGAGAATCCGGCCCTCCAAGAACCCGCGGACGCCCTGGCGGCCGTCGCCGCGCTGCGGCGTCTCGCCGACCAACTGGAGGACGCCGCCGTCGAGCAGGCCATGCGGGCGGGTTGGAGCTGGCCGCAGGTCGCCGAGGCGCTCGGGGTGACGCGCCAGGCCGTCCACAAGAAGCACGCCAAGCGGCTGATCGCCGCCGGGGTCACATTGAGGAGGCGCGGCGATGACCGCGATTGACCACTACCTGCACGCGATCATCATGCGGGCGGTGCAGGAGGCTCGCGACGACGCCTCAGCCACGGTCGAGGCCCACCACCTGCTACTGGCGATCGCCGCCGATCAGGAGGCGACCACTCAGCAGGTCCTGACCTCCGCAGGGCTCGACCACCGAGCGGTTCGGGAGGCCTTGGACCGCGAGTTCGCGCACAGCCTGCGGACCGTCGGGGTCTCGGCAACGGCCCACCGGCTGCCGCGTCCAAGCCCCGCCCGCGAGCAGCCGAAGCTGGGCGCCACCGCCAAACTCGCGATGGAACGCGGCTTCAGCCTCGCGGGCCGCAAGCGGGACCTGCGGCCCGCGCACCTGCTGCTCGGCATCCTGCAGGCGCCGCTCGGCACCGTGCCACGAGCACTGGCGATGGCCGGAGTTGACCAGGCCGCAGTGGTGGAGCAGCTGCGGCAGCTGCTCCAGATCACTGGCGAACGAGGAGCAGCCTGATGAAGAACGACACAACTACCGCAATTCAAAGTTTACTTGACCGATCGGTCGCGCAAGCAGGCCTGCCCGGCATCCTGCTGGAGATCCGCGACGGCGACCGGGAGTGGTTCGGGACGGCAGGCGTGGCCGACGCCACGACCGGCCGCCGGCGAACACCGCAGGACCGGTTCCGGATCGGCAGCATCACCAAGACCTTCGTGGCCACCGTGCTGCTGCAACTGGCGGCCGAAGGCCGACTCGATCCGGACGACCCGGTGGATCGGTGGCTTCCTGATGCGGTCCCCGAGGTGACCGTGCGGATGCTGCTCAACCACACCAGCGGGATCTACAGTTACACCGACGACCCGTCGGCTCTGAACGGCCAGGAGAGCCACCCGCCCGACTCCCTCGTGCGGATCGCCAACTCGCATCCGGCAGCCTTCGCGCCGGGCTCCGGCTGGGCGTACTCCAACACCAACTACATACTTGCCGGCCAGATCGTGGAGCGAACAGCGGGCCGGGCGCTCGCGGACGAGATCGCCGAGCGGATCACCCGCCCACTCGGCCTGACCGGCACCTATCTGCCGCGCGGCAGCGACCCGGCGATCCATGGACCGCACTCCCGGCACTACGCCAAGCTGTTCCGGACCGACCCCGCCGCACCCGTACACGACGCCACGGAGCTCGACCCGTCGATGTTCTGGGCAGCCGGCGGCATGATCTCCACCGCCGCCGACCTCAACCGGTTCTTCGGCGCCCTGCTGGGAGCCCGCCTGCTGCCACCCGACCTGCAACAGGCCATGGTTGACACCCGGGCGACTCGCGGATGGCTTCCGCACGCCGCCTACGGCCTCGGCCTTTCCTCCCTGGCGCTGCCCAGCGGCACAACGGTCTGGGGCATGGGCGGCGCGCTCTTCGGCTCGTGGACCTACAGCTACGGCACGCGTGACGGCGCACAGTTGCTCACCGTCAACTCCAATGGCGACTGGACGGACGGCGGTTGGGATGACCCGATCGGCATCTTCACCGAACTGCTGGACGCCTGGGTCAGCTGACTGGGCGTCAGCCCGTCAGCGGTGATGGTCTGGCTCACCTCCAGTGTGCAAGTGGCGTGCGTCAGCGGGTTGGGCCGGCCGGGCGTAGTGCTCAGGACGCGGCGGTCTCCAGGGCCGGCGCCTGGTCCGCGACGCCCGCGCCCGCGCTCTGCGAGGTTCGGCGCCGGGCCGGGATCAGCAGGGTCGCCGCACCGGCGAGTGCCACCATTGCGGAGCCGAGCACGAGAGCGGGGTGCAGGCCGTCGACGAACCTCTCTCCACGACTCGGTGAGGCGGAGGCGGGCGAGCGGCATGACGGCGAGGCTCAGAGGGACATTCAGCCAGAAGATCCAGTGCCACGACGCGTGTTCGGTGAGACTGCCGCCGATGAGCGGACCCGAGGCGACCCCGAGTCCGTTGATGGCGCCCCAGATACCGAAGGCCATCCCGCGCTTCTCGGTCGGCATCGCGGCGGTGAGCAGGGTCAGGGTGAGCGGCATCATGATGGCCGCGCCGACGCCCTGGACGGCGCGTGCCGCGATCAGGGAGTCGATCCCAGGCGCGAGCGCCGCGGCGGCGGACGCGCCGGTGAAGACGGTCATACCGGCGAGGAAGAGCCGCCTGCTGCCCGGCCCGGTCGAGCCGTTCTGCTGAAGTGCGGGCGGTGTCAGGACTCTTCGAGTGCGTCGAGGGTCTCGGCGGCGGTCGGCTGGGCGCGCATCTCGGCCGCGATCCGCTGGGCCGCCGTCCGGTAGGACGGGTCGGCGAGCACGGCCTCGATGGCTGACCGCAGTCGGGGCACATCGGCGGGGCCGGGCAGGCCCATCGTGTCCGCCGCGCCGCCGGTCGGTGCCACCACGACGCCCGCACCGGCCTGTTCGACCAGGCGCGCGTTGGTGGGCTGGTCGGCGAAGAGCGGCATGACCACCAGCGGGAGCCCGGCCGCGAGGGCGCCGAAGGTGGTGCCAGCGCCGCCGTGGCAGACCACCGCGGAGGCGGCGGCGAAGACCTCCGGAGCCGAAACCCACTCCTGGACACGGACGTTGTCCGGGAGCGGCCCGAGTTCGGACAGATCGGTGGCCCGGCCGCCCGAGAGCAGTACCCGCACCGGCAGCCCGGCCACCGCCTGGAGCGCTACCCGGCAGGCGGCGGGGCCGGACGGCAGGCCGCCCGAGACGGTACCGAAGGTGACATAGACCAATGGGCCGTCAGATTCCGCCGACCAGTGGGGAGTCGATGCAATGCCGACGGGCGCGACGGCGTCACGGAAGCGAATGGTGGTGCGGTACGGGGAGGGATCGAGTGAGGCCGGAAAGCGTGTCAGGTACGGCGTCGCGAACAGCCGGTCCACCAGCCTGCCGCCGTACGGTTCAAGTGCCGGCGCGGCCAGGTCCAGTGAGTACGCCTCGATCTCGGCGGGAGAGGTGCCGACTTGGGCATGCCGGATGCCGAGCCGCTCGGCGACCACTGCCGAGGCGTACTCGCACGGGTCGTGCAGGATCAGGTCGGGCTGCCACTCCCGGCAGGCCTCCTCCAGCGTCGGCAGCAGCGCCGCGGTGCACAGCCTCCCGAAGTACTCCCGGTTGATCAGCACCGCCGCCTCGGCCCGCGACGCCTCCGGCAGCCGCTCGCGAATCGCGGCGTGCGCGACGGGGTCGGGCTCGGTGCCCAGCCGGAAGGGGAGTCCGCGGTCGATCAGGGTCTGCTCCAACCCCGGTGGTACGACGACGAGTACCTCGTCCCCCCGGGCGATACAGGCGTCGATGAAGGGCAGGAGCGGAGTGAAGTGGCCCAGGCCGGCGGGCGAAGTGAAGAGTACGCGCATTCGTCCGAGACTACGGCTCGGCGAGACCGAGTTGCCGGGTTTATTCGATCACCGACCATACGCGGCATAGCCGTTGCGTGAACCGTACCTGATGATTTCCTGGGAGAATCCTGAGTCCTCGGCATTGACCTGCCCTCATCAGGTCTGGTTTGCTCGTGCTGCCGGCGGCGGGCTCAACAGGCACTTGTCGGGCCCTGACCCCCACCAGGGCCGAGTCCTGCCGCCGGCCACTCCCGTCTCCTGTCTCCCGTCTCCTGTCTCCCGGCCCCCGTCTCCCGGCCTCCGGCTCCCACCTCCCGGCCTCCGGCTCCCACCTCCCGGCCTCCGGCTCCCACCTCCCGGCTCCGATCGTCCCCGAAGAGCACCTTCGCCCACGTGGAGGTAGAGAAAACTCCACTTCAGAGACACCGTTTAGTGCCAGTGTGGCGGCCCGGCTCGCTCCCTAGCGTGGTTACCAGATCACACAACGGGTGTGACGTCCGGTGAGGGAGAGTGCGCGGTGCAGACCATGGAGAGCCTTCGGGTGCCGGCGGCGTTGCGGCTGGAGGCGGTGCAGAAGACCTACGGCAAGGGTGACCACGCGGTCGCCGTTCTCAAACAGCTGACCATGAGCTTCGCGGCCGGCAGCTTCACCGCGCTGATGGGCCCGTCCGGTTCCGGCAAGAGCACCTTCCTGCACTGCGCCGCCGGGCTGGTCCAGCCCACCTCGGGGGCCGTGCTGATGGGGGAGACCGATCTCGCGGCGCTGGACGAGGTGCGGCTGACCAGGCTGCGGCGCGATCGGATCGGGTTCGTCTTCCAGGCCTTCAACCTGCTTCCCGCGCTGACCGTGCGACAGAACATCGTGCTGCCCCTGCAGTTGGCAGGTCGCAGGCCGCAGCGGCAGCTGGTGCAGGAGGTCGTCGAGCGGGTCGGCCTCGGCGACCGGCTGGACCACCTGCCCGGCCGGCTCTCCGGCGGCCAGCAGCAGCGAGTGGCGATCGCCAGGGCGCTGGTCACCCGTCCCGATGTGGTCTTCGCGGATGAGCCGACCGGCGCCCTGGACACCAGGACGGCGGCGGCGGTGCTCGCGCTGCTACGCGAGTCGGTCGACCGCACCGGCCAGACCATGGTGATGGTGACTCATGACCCGGTGGCCGCCTCCTACGCCGATCGCGTGCTCTTCCTGGCCGACGGGCGGTTCGTCGGCGAGTTGCAGCGGCCGACGGCCGAGACGGTGGCCGCGCGGATGACCAGGCTGGGCGCTTGGGCGGCCGGCGAGACCGAGGCTGAGCGCGCGTCGGGCGGGGGTGAGTACTGATGTGGCTGCTGGCGCTGCGCACCTTGAGATACCGGAAGACGAGCTTCATCGGCGCGTTCCTCGCGATCCTCCTGGGCGCCGCGATGGTGATGGCCTGCGGCGGCCTGCTGGAGACCGGGATCCGGATGGCGGCGCCACCGGGGCGGTTCGCCGGGGTGCCGATCGTGGTGACGGGTCAACAGCGCGACGGCTCCCAGGTGTTGACGGAGCGTGCGCGGATCGACGCCGATCTGGTCGAGCAGCTCCGGTCGGTGCCCGGCGTAGCGCGGGCGATCCCGGATCTCTCGTTCGCAGCCACCGTGGTGAGCGTCGGCCGACCGACCGCCTCGAACACGGTGGGGCGCGGGTGGAGCAGTTCGGAGCTCACCCCTGCCGCGTTGACCGAGGGCGCGCCGCCGGCGGGTGACACCGACGTCGTGCTGGACGGGCCACTTGCGGCCGCCGCCGGCGCTTCGATCGGCTCCACGGTCGACCTGGCCGTGGCCGGCACCACGCACCGCTACCGGGTGACCGGGGTGACGCGTCGCGCGGGCGATCGGCCGACTGCCTTCTTCACCGACCAGACGGCACGCCGACTCGCGCCGAGCACCGGCGAGTTGGACTCCATCGGCGTCATACCGGCCACCGGTACCGACCCCGGCGTGCTCGCCGGGAGGGTCACGACGGCGCTGGGCGGACGGGCGGTGGTGCTGACCGGCGAGCGGCGTGGCCTGGCCGACCTGCCCGGCGCCTTGGCCGGGCAGCAGACGGTGGCCATCCTCGCGGCCGTGTTCGGCAGTTGGGCGCTGCTGATCGTGCTCTTCGGCGTCGCCTCCACCCTCTCCCTGGCGCTGCGGCAGCGCGACCGCGAGCTGGCACTGCTGCGGGCGATCGGCGCTACCCCCGGGCGGCTGCGGCTGATGGTGCTGGGGGAGAGCGCGGTGTTGTCCGTTCTCGCCACCGCGCCGGCGATCCTGCTCGGGCGGCTGCTCGGCCGCGCGCTGCTACGGCAGTTGGCCGACCACGGCGTGATACCCACCGCGGTCGCCTTCCATGAGGGCCCGGCCCCGGTGGCCGTGGGTGCCGTCGCCGCCATCGCGGCCGCGCTCGGCGCCACCCTGGTCGCCGGCCGGCGCTCGGCCAACCTGAAGCCGGTCACCGCGCTGGTCGAAGCCGACACGCCGGCCCGCTGGTTCAGCGTGCGCCGCCTGCTGTTCGCACTGCTCTTCCTGGCCGGCGGGCTGAGCCTCGCCGTGGTCACCGCCACCACGATGGCCGACGGGCCGACGCTGGCGAGTACCGCCGGACCGGCCTCGGTGCTGGTCGCGATCGGCCTCGCGCTCCTCGCCCCGGGCATCACCAGGGCGGTGCTGACCGCGATCCGGCGCCCGGTCCGCCTGCTGACCGGCCTGTCCGGCCGGCTGGCGCTGCGCAACTCGGCGGTCGGATACGTGCGCACCGCCGCCGCCGTGGCACCCGTCGTGCTACTGGTCGGCATCGCCACCGGCACGCTGTACATGCAGACCACCGAGGACCATGTCACCGCCCAGGCCGCCACCCGGGACATCCGGGCGGACCGGGTTCTCCATGCCACCGCCGGAGGCTTCGGGCCGGCCGTCGTCGACCGGGTCCGCGCGCTCCCCGGAGTGGCCGGGGCCACCGAACTGGTCGACTCCGCCGGCACGGTGACGCAGGCGGGCACAGCGGTCGCGTTGCGCGGCGTCTCGGCCGACGGCCTACGGCAGACGATCGACCTCGACCCGGTCGCCGGTTCACTCGACGAGTTGCGCGGCAACGACGCGGTGGCGCTCTCCGACCGGCAGGCCGCGGCCTATCGCGTCCACCTCGGCGACTCGCTACCCCTGCGGTTCGGCGACGGTGACAGGGCCGCCCCGCACATCGTCGCGCTCTTCGCCGACCGGGCCACGCCGAACCGGGAGTTCCTGCTGCTGCCCGCCGGAATGCTCGCCGCGCACACCACCGCCGGACTGCCCAGCCGGATCCTGATCACCGCCACCCCGGGCGCGGACAGCCGACAACTGGACGCGCGACTGGGCGAGCTGGCGGCCAGCCTCCCCGGTGCCACGGTGGCGGGCCGACAGGCGATCACGGCGGGCAGCACCCAGATCGAGCAGATCCTGGCCTCCTCCAACTACACCATCGTCGCGATGATCGTCGGATACGCGGCGATCACCGTGGTCAACAGCCTGCTCGCGGTGACCCGCAAGCGGCGTGCGGAGTTCGGCCTGCAGCGACTGACCGGGGCGACTCGCGCGCAGGTGCTGGCGATGCTGGGTGTCGAGGGCGCCCTGATCGCGGTCATCGCCACGGTGCTCGGCACAGCGGCCGCAGCCGCCACCGTGGTGCCGTACAGCCTGGTCAGGAGTGGCTCGCCGATACCGTCGGGCCCCCTGGGCCTCTATCCGGCGATCGTCCTCGGGGCCCTCGCCCTGATCCTCGCCGCGACGCTGCTCCCGTCCTGGCGGGGGATGCGCGGTGCCGCGATCGATGCGACCGGCGATCGAATATGACGGTTCATCAGCCTGGGTCCGCCGGTCAGCGGCCGGGCGGAGTTGGTAGCGTGGTGATCATGGATCGCCGTGCCGAGGGGCCGACATGGAGCTGAGGATCCGGTCGGCCGAGTGGCGGGCCAGGTTCCAACGTGCCGGTGCCGATACGGCGGTCGGGGTGGCGACCGCCGTCGGAGCCCTCGGCTCGCTCGCCCTCCTCGTCGTGACCGCCTGCTTCATGGCCCTGTTCGTGATCGGTGTGGGCGCGGTGGCGCTGCCGCCCCTCACCGAGGAGGTCCGCCGGCACTGCAACGCCGCCCGGCGGGCCGCCGTGCGCTACGGCATCCGGGTCGAGATCCCGTACCGGCCGGCGCCCGCCGACGTCGAGCGGGAGAACGCCGGCTGGCTGCGGCGCTGCCGGTGGATCCTGGCCGACCCGGCCAGCTGGCGGGACCTGCTCTGGCTGCTCCTCAACTCCCCGGTCGGCCTGCTGCTCGGCTTCCTGCCGGCCGGGCTGCTCTACTACGCGCTGGAAGGGCTGGCGCTGGCCGCCGGACTGTGGCAGCCCGTCCAGCGGGCGACCGGAGCCGGCCGCTGGTACTGCTTCGTGCAAGTGGACAACTGGTGGTCCGCCGCCGCGGCCGGACTGCTGGCCCTCGGCGTGCTGCTCGGCTGGCTGTGGCTGACTCCGCTGATCCTCAAGGCGCACGGGCACTTCACCCGCGCCCTGCTCGGCCCCACCGAACGGGCCCGGCTCGCCTCCCGGGTGCGCCACCTGGCCGAGACCAGGTCCGGCGCACTCGACGCGCAGGCAGCCGAACTGCGCCGGATCGAACGCGATCTGCACGACGGCGCGCAGGCCCGGCTGATCGGTCTCGGCCTGACCCTGGGGGCGCTCGACCGGCACCTCGGCGACGGCTCGCCCGAGGCGCGCCGACTGTTGCAGGAGGCGCGCACCTCCTCGGTGGCCGCGCTGCGCGAACTGCGCGACCTGGTGCGCGGTATCCACCCGCCGGTGCTCGCCGAGCGCGGCCTCGCCGACGCGGTGCGGGCCCTCGCGATCGCCAGCCCGCTCCAGGTGGCCGTGGCGGCGGAGCTGCCGGGCGACCCGCCGGCCCCGATCGCGTCCGCCGTCTACTTCGCGGTCGCGGAACTGCTGGCCAATGCACTGAAGTACTCCGGGGCCGAGCGCGTAGGCATCGTGGCCGGATACCAGGACGGCGTGCTGCGGCTGCGAGTCAGCGACGACGGCCGTGGCGGCGCCGACCCCGCCGCCGGCACCGGCCTCGCCGGAATCCGCCGACGGCTGGCCGGTTTTGACGGAACCTTCCAGATCAGCAGCCCCCAGGGCGGCCCGACCGTGACGACCATGGAGATACCGTGCGTGTTGTCCTCGCCGAAGACCTCTACCTCCTGAGGCAGGGGCTGATCCAACTACTGGAGGCCTACGGCTTCGAGATCGCGGCCGCCGTCGACAACGGCCCCGAACTGCTCGCGGCCATCGGCGCGCACGACCCCGGGGTGGTGATCGTGGACGTCCGGCTGCCGCCGACCTTCACCACCGAGGGTCTCGAGGCCGCCCTGCAGGCCAGGCGGGACCGCCCGGGGCTGCCGATCCTGGTGCTCTCCCAGCACGTCGAGCAGATGTACGCCCGAGAGCTGCTGGCCGACGGCACCGGCGGGGTCGGCTATCTGCTCAAGGACAGCGTCTTCGACGCCGAGCAGTTCGTCGACGCGATCCGCCGCGTGGCGGCCGGTGGCACCGCGATGGACCCGGCAGTGGTCGCCCAGCTCATGGTGAGCCACGCCCGCGACGAACCGCTCGGTCAACTGAGCGCCCGCGAGCGGGAGGTGCTGGAGCTGATGGCCGAGGGCTGCTCCAACACCGCGATCGCCCACCGCCTCCACATCACCGACGGCGCCGCCGCCAAGCACATCTCGAACATCTTCATGAAGCTCGACCTGCCCCCGCACAGCGACAGCAACCGCCGGGTGCTCGCCGTCCTCGCCTACCTGAATGCCTGAGCAGACCCCCGGCTCCAACGCCTGAGCGGGGCACCTCCGATGCCCGGGCGGACCGGCTCCCGAGGCGGCCGGATCCGGCAGCCCGACGTCGTCACGCCACCCCACCGGACGACCCGGACGAACGGGCGGTGCGGGCACCGACCGGCTTATCCTGGCCAAGGGACCGAGAGCTCCGGCGGTCAAACCGGCTCGCCGGACCAGGGTGTCCCCCGCTGCCTTCAGCGCTGAGGTGGGAGATGGCTGCCAGCGGTGCCCCCCGGCAAAACCCGGACCCGCAGGGCGACGCCTACGCGGTCGTCGATGCGGCCGGCCGGCTGCTGCACTGGAGCCCCGGCGCCGAGCGGCTGCTCGGCTACCCCGCCGGCGAGATCCTCGGCACCGCGGCAAGGGACCTCCTCGGTGCCCACCCGGACACCACCGGGCTCGACGCCGACCAATCCAGCTACCTCGACGCCGACCGGCCCGGCTACCTCGGCACCGCCCGGCCCGGCTACCTCGGCACCGCCCCGCTGCGCCACCGTGACGGCAGCACGGTCGAGGCCGCGCTCTGGGCCACCCCGCTCAGCGGCGGCTGGCTACTCCAGGCCGCCCCCGGTGACGCGGTGCGGCAGGCCCAGCTCGACCGTTCCCTGCTCGACGCACTGTTCACCGAATCACCCGTCGCCATCGGCGTCTTCGACACCGACCGGCGCTTCCTGGCCCTGAACCGGGCCGGTCGAAGAGCCGGCGGATTCACCGACGTCGAGGGCCGGACGCTGCGCGAGGTCGCGCCGCCCGGCCTGCTGGACCTGGACGCCTTCGAGGAGCGGCAGCGTGCCGTCCTCGACACCGGTGAGCCGCTGGTGCGCGTGCAGGTCGAGGGCACCGCGCCGGCACCGAGCCGCCGCCGCCTGGTCTGGTCCGAGACGGTGCTCCCGTTGCGCGGCGGGGCCGGCGAGCTGATCGGCCTGGCGCACATCCTGGTCGACATCTCCCGCCAGGAGCAGGCCAGGGAACGGCTGCGACTGGTGAACGAGGCCGGCCTGCGGATCGGCGGCGGCCGCCTCGACGTCCGCCACACCGCCCAGCGCCTGGCCGACTTCGTAGTGCCGGGACTGTGCGACTACGCCCACGTCGACCTGTTCGACTACGCCTTCGGGACCGGCGACCCGGACACCGACGCCGTCGCCTCCGGACGGCCGCTGCTGCGGGCGGCCACCGCCACCGCCGCCGACTGGTGGCCGGCCCGAACGGTGCCGGACGTGGGCGAGGTGGACCCGTTCGCCTCCACCCCCGGCGGGCCCGCGATGCGAGCCCTGGAGAGCCGGCGGCCGCTGCTGCTGACCAGCGAGGGGCTGTACTCGGCGGCCGCGGACAGCGGCAACGAGCGGGCCGCGGCGGTGGCGCGCGACCATGTGCGCTCCTGGTTGGCCGTGCCGATGTACGTGCGGGAGATGCCGTTCGGCCTCGCGGTCTTCGTCCGCTTCAAGGAGCCGCGCAGCCGCGCGCGCCGTTTCGACCAGGACGAGGTGGTCACCGCCGAGGAGATCGTCCACCGGGCCGGCATCGCCGTCGACCACGCCCGGCGCTATGCGCGGGAGCGCGGCCGCGCCCTGGACCTGCAGCGCCGCCTGCTGCCCAGCCGGCTGCCCAACGTGCCCACCGTGGACGTGGCCTACCGGTACCTGCCGGCCCGGGGCCCCAGCGGGCTGGGCGGCGCCTGGTACGACTTCATCCGGCTCTCCGGCGCCCGAACGGCCCTGGTGGTCGGCGATGCGGCGGGGGAGGGGCTGCACGCCGCCGTCTACATGGCCCGCTTCCGGACGGCGAGCCGAGTCCTCGCCGACATGGACCTGACCCCGGAAGAAGTCCTCTCGCGCCTGGACGGGCACTCGAAGCGGGTCATGCTGGACTTCGCCCCCTCCGGCGGCGGCCCCACCGGGACCACTCTGCTGTTCGCCATCTTCGACCCGATCAAGCAGGAGCTGTCGCTGGCCAGCGCAGGCCACCCGCCGCCGGTGGTCCTCAGTGCCGACCGGGTCGCACGGGCGGTCGACATGCCGATCGGCTCCCCGCTCGGGAGGCACAGCGCGCCCTACGAGACCACCACCATGCGCTGGCGCGCCGGGGACGTGCTGGCCCTGAGCACCAGGGGCCTTGGCACCACCGAAGACCTTGGCACCACCGAAGACCCTGGCGCCACCGAGGAACATGGCGCCACCGAGGAACATGGCGCCGGCCGTGGTGACGGCCGCCCGGAGGCGCTGCGGGCGTCGCTGGCCGCGCTCGGCGATCCGCGCCCGGCGCAGGCCGATCTGTCCGCGCTGTGCGACGGTGTGATCGACCGGCTCAGCACCAGCGGCATGCGCTGCGACGCCGCGCTGATGGTGGTGCGGCTGCGCCGCCTCGAAGCGGAGCGCTACGCCAGCTGGGACCTGGAGAACGACCCCAGGGAAGTCGGTCGGGCCCGCACGCTGGTCACCGAGCAACTGCACGCCTGGGGCTTGGCGGACCTCGACTTCGGCACCGAGCTGATGGTCAGCGAGCTGGTCACCAACGCGCTGCGGTACGGCAAGCCGCCCATCCAGCTGCGGCTGATCCGCGACCAGGACCTCACCTGCGAGGTGGTCGACCACAGCAGCACCTCACCGCATGTGCGGCACGCGGCCGAGACCGACGAAGGGGGCCGCGGGCTGTACATGGTCGCACAGCTCGCCGACCTCTGGGGGACTCGCTACCACGACCGCGGCAAGACCATCTGGGTCCGTCAACCACTGCCGGACGCAGGGTAGTTGACGGCACTGACCGAGCGCCCGAAGTCAGCCGAAGAGGCGCGCCAGGAGCAGGCCGGCGGCCCCGAGCGCGACCGCGTCGGGGCCTGCCGGCGCGACCGAGACGGCGACCGGCTGCCAGTCGGGGTCCGGCAGTCGGGTGGCCAGCACCCGGCGGACCTCGGCGAGGTAGACCTCCGGCGCGGCCAGCACGGCGCGACCGCCCAGCACCACCTCGTCCAGGTCGAGCAACCGCACCAGGTTGGCTATCGCCTCCCCGAGGACGCGCGCCGCCGCCGCGGGAGTGGGGGCGGCCGCCCAGAGTGCCTCCACGCAGCCGGTGGCGCCGCAACGGCAGCGCGGCCCGGCCGGATCCAGCGTCTGGTGGCCGAACTCTCCGGCGTTGGTGCGGGCGCCGCGCTGCACGGCCCCGCCGAGCACCAGGCCTGCGCCGAGGCCCTGGTCGAGGTGGATGAAGGCGCGGTTCGGCGACCTCAGGGCGCTGAGCACCGCCGCCGTGCTGTCCTTCTCCACCAGGGTGGGCAGCTCAAGCCGCCGGGCGACCTCCTCACGCAGCCGCAGGCCCTGCCATGCGGGCGCGCCGGTCACCCGGTGCAGGACGCCCGCGTGCTGGTCGAGCGGTCCGGGCGAGGCCACGCCGATGCCGAGCACCCGCTCCGCCGGGAGGTCGGCGAGCAGCTGTCTGACCTGATCGGCCAGTAGGTCCAGCACACGGTCCGGCCCCCAGTCGGCCAGGTCGATGGGCGCTCGGCGAGTGGTCGCCACCCGGCCGGTCAGATCGGCGCGCAGCACGGTCAGCATGTCGCGGCCGAGCTGCGCGCCGACGGCCCAGCGGGCCTCGGGCACCAGGGTCAGCAGGGTGCGGGGCTTGCCGCCGGTGGAGGCGCCGCGCCCGGCCTCGGCGATCAGGCCGTCGCCGGTGAGCCGCTGCACGATTTTGCTGATCGCCTGCGCGGTCAGCCCGGACGCCCGGGCCAGCTCCACCCGGCTCACCCCGTCGGCGCTGGCGGCTCGGACCAGGGTCAGCACGGTGGCGGCGTTGTGGTCGCGGAGCGCGATCAGGTTCGCCCCGGCGGGAGCCGTGGCGGGTCGGCCTGCCCCTTCGGGTCGGCCTGCTTTCTCGGCTCGCCCAGCGGGGTCGGCTCGCCCAGCAGGGTCGGATCGCTCGGCTCGGGCGGCTTGGTCGGTTCGACCAGGCTGGGCGGGGGAGGAGGCAGCGGTTGGCACACCTCGATTATGACTTTATCCACGCTGTTGCTTAACTGGGAGCATGGCGAACACCACCCCGGACACCAGCACCCCGACCGCCGCGCCGGCCCCGCTGCGGGTCGGCCTGATCGGCTACGGCCTCGCGGGTGTCGTCTTCCACGCGCCCCTGATCACCACCACGCCCGGCCTGCACCTGGCCGCGATCGTGACCGCGGACCCCGACCGGCGGGCCCAAGCCGCCGCCCGCCACCCGCAGGCCCACCTGCTCGGCAACGCCGACGAACTGTGGCCGCTCGGACTCGACCTGGTGGTGGTCGCCACGCCCAACCGCACCCACATCCCGCTCGCCACCGCCGCGCTGCGGGCGGGCGTGCCCGTCGTGGTCGACAAGCCACTGGCCGCCACTGCCGCCGAGGGCGCCGCCCTCGCCGAGCTGGCCGAGTCCCGTGACCTGCTGCTGAGCGTCTTCCAGAACCGGCGCTGGGACGGCGACTTCCGCACGGTCAGCGAGCTGGTGCGGGCCGGACGGCTGGGCCGGGTGCACCGCTTCGAGTCGCGGTTCGAACGGTGGCGTCCCCAACTCAAGGGCGGCTGGCGGGAACTGGGCGATCCGGCCGAAGTCGGCGGAGTGCTCTACGACTTGGGCAGCCACCTCGTCGACCAGGCGCTCACGCTGCTCGGCCCGGTGTCCCACGTCTACGCGGAGGCCGACCTGCGCCGGGTGGGCGCCCAGGCCGACGACGACGCGTTCATCGCCCTCACCCACGCCGACGGCGCCCGCTCGCACCTCTGGATGAGCGCCGCCGCCGCAGACCTCGGACCGCGCTTCCGGGTGCTCGGCAGCCAGGCCTCCTACACCAGTTGGGGCCTGGACGGCCAGGAGGACGCCCTGCGGGCCGGCCGGACCCCCGTTGACGAGGACTGGGGCCGGACGCCCGCCGAGCGCTACGGCCGCCTGGGAACGGTCGACGACTCGGTCGCCCACCCCACCCTGCCCGGCGCCTATCAGCGGTACTACCAAGGCATCGCCGCTGCCCTGCACGGCCAGGCCGCCGCGCCGGTCGAGCCGCGCGACGCCGTCGCCGCGCTCACCGTGCTGGAGGCCGCCCGCCGCTCGGCCGCCGAGGGGCGGACAGTGGCGCTGCAACCAGGCGCGCACGCAGGAGGGTTCAGCAGCGACCCCGCACCGACCGGCAGCGCGAACCGGAGCCCGCACACCGTCGGCGTGCGGGCTCCGATCGGCTCAGCGCAGCGTTCTGACGCTCAACACCCGGCCTTGTAGAAGTACTTGCTGACATTCGGGTCGTTCATGGTGTCCTTGGTGATGGCGACCATGGTGGTGCCGATCTCCTTCTGAACCGGCTGACCGCTGAACGCGGCGGCGAGTTGGTCGACCGCCTGGGTGCCGATGGCCGCCGGGTCCTGCGCCACCAGCACCTGCAGGGTGCCGGCCTTGAGCGCGGACACCTCGTCCGGCTCGGCGTCGAACGCCGCGACCTTCACCGCGCCCTGCTTACCGGCCTGTTGCAGCCCGGTGGCGATGCCCTGCCCGGTGTTGGTGTTCCCGGCGAAGACCCCGCCGAGGTCCGGGTGCGCGGCCAGGGTGGACTGGATCTGCGAGGCCGCGGTGGCGGGCAGGTCGTTGTCGTAGAGGGTCGGCAGCACGGTGATGTTCGGGTACTTGGCGGCCATCTCCTCGGTGAAGCCCTTGATCCGGGCATCGGTGGTGGAGATGCCGGGCTTGACGCTGATCACGATGACCGAGCCCTTCTGGCCCATCTGCTGGGCCAGCGCGTCGGCGGCCACCTGCCCGCCCTTCTCGTTGTCGGAGGAGATCCGGGTGATGCCGACCGACGGGTCGGTGACCGAGGTGTCCACCAGGGCCAACTTGGTTCCGGCGGACTGGATCTGCTTCAGCGAGGGGGTGAGCGCGCTGGTGTCGACCGGCGAGATCATCAGGCCGTCCGGCCGGGACGCCGCGACGGAGTCGATCAGCGGGCGCTGCACCGAGACGTCCCACTGCGCGGAGCCGTCGGAGGTGAAGTCGAAGCCCTTGGCCTTGGCCTCGGCCTGCGCGGCGCAGGTCATGGTGATGTAGAACGGGTCGCTCTTCACGCCGGTGATCAGCGTGATCTTCTTGTGGCCGCCGGCCGTTGACGAACCTCCGCCGGATGAGCAGGCGGCGGTGCCGGCCAGGACCAGGGCGGCCAAGGCGGCCGACAGAACCACGCGCTTGCTGTGAGTGCTCGACATCCTGGTGCTCCTTACGAGGTGCGAGGTGCGAGGTGCGAGGTGCGATGTGCGAGGTGCGATGTGCGGGGGCTGGTGGTCAGCTGCGCTCCCGGGTGCGGCGGCGCATCTGGTCGACGTAGACGGCGGCGACCAGCACCACACCGACCGCCACGTCCTGCCAGTACTGCTGGACGCCGATGACGATCAGCCCGGTGCTGAGCACTGCGGGAATGAAGACGCCGATCACCGTGCCCAGCACCGAACCGCGGCCCCCGAACAGGCTGGTGCCGCCGAGCACTACCGCGGTGATGACCTTCAGGTTGTCGGTGGAGTGCCCGGCGATCGAGGTGGTGCCGTAGGAGGCCAGCCACATCACCGCACCCAGGCCGGCGAGCAGGCCCATCAGCGCGTACACCTTCACCAGGTGCCCGCCGACCCCGATGCCCGCGCGCCGCACGGCGTCCGGGTTGGAGCCGATCGCCAGGGTGTGGGTGCCGAACCGGGTGGTGCCCAGCACCAGACCGAAGACCACGGTGACGACGGCCGCGAGGATCACCAGCCATGGGATGCCCAGCACCTTGCCGTAGCCGAGGGAGTTCTGCAGATTGGCGGCCGCGGCACCGGCCGGATCCTGGCCCCCGGTGGCGAGTTCGGCCAGGCCGAGAGCCGCGCCCAGGCCGCCCAGCGTGACGATGAGCGGCGGCACCTTCCCGGTGGCCACGATCGCCCCCTGCAGCGCACCCCACCCGGTGCCGACGGCCAGCGCGATCAGCACGCAGATCGCCACGGTCGCCCAACTCGCCGTCGCCCCACCGTGATGGATGTTGTACTCGGCGGCCGCCACCGCGGCCAGCACCAGCACCGATCCGATCGACAGGTCGATGCCCGCGGTGATGACGACGTAGGTCATGCCAACGCCGAGCACCAGGTAGATGGCCGCGTTCACGGCGATCTGGGTCAGGTCGAAGACGGTGAAGAACTTGCCGGGCGCGGCGATCGAGAAGAACACCACCAACGCGGCCAGGATCACGAAGGTCCACAACTCGCTGACACCGGCCGCTCGCCGCAGCCACTGCGGTATGGATCCTGTTGGAGCGTCAGTCACGGCCCCGGTGTCGGCGGTCATCGCTGCTCCTCCGAACTGCCAGTGCTGCCAGAGTCATTGGTCGCCTGGTCCAGGGAGCCGGTCATGGCGCCCACCAGCTCCTCGATCGTGGTGTCCGCCGCGGTGAAGGAGGCGACCCGGCGGCCGAGCCGCAGTACCTCGACGCGGTCCGAAACCGACAGCACCTCCGGCATGTTGTGGCTGATCAGCACCACGCAGATGCCCCGGGCGGCGACCCGCCGCACGGTGTCCAGCACCCGGGCGCGCTGCACCACGCCCAGCGCGGCCGTCGGCTCGTCCATGAAGATGACCCGGTTGGCGAACGCCACCGCCCTTGCCACCGCCACCGACTGCCGCTGCCCGCCCGACAGGCTGGCCACCGGCGCCGTCAAGTCCTTGAGTTCCACCCCGAGTTCGGCGAAGGCGCCGACCGCCGCGCGGCGCATCGCGGCGCGATCCAGCACACCGAGGCGCCCGAGCAGGCCGCCGCGCAGCAGCTCCCGGCCGAGGTAGAGATTGGCCGCGGCATCCAGGTCGGGGGCCAACGACAAGTCCTGGTAGACGGTTTCGACGCCGTGCCGCCGAGCGTCCTGCGGCCCGCCGAAGCGGACCTGCGCGCCGCCCAGCAGTACTTCGCCGCCATCCGGGGCGAGCGCCCCCGACAACACGTTCACCAGCGTGGACTTGCCCGCGCCGTTGTCGCCGATCAGTGCCACGACCTCGCCCGGGTAGGCGGTGAAGTCAGCGCCCTGGAGCGCCCGCACATGGCCGAACCGCTTGACCACGCCGCGCGCCTCCAGCAGCGGTTCCCCCGTAGAAACCATGGTGCGCCTTCCAAGTGGCGGCAGTTACCAGGTTGCCGATTGTGAAAGCGCACTGACAGGCTGTCAAGGTGTCGCGGAGGAGAATGGCCAATTCAGCCTCAGGAGGCGTCAACTCCCGCCCTGCGTCACCGGATCGCCGGTCCCGTCCGGAATGGCGGCCAGGGTCCCCCAGAACGTGGCGTAGCTCTGCTCGTGAGCGCTGCCGAGGGTGAGTAGACGGCGGCGGGCCGGGGTGTCCGGCGCGGTCGCGTCGAGGCGGTCGCGCAGCTCCTGGTGGCCCCACCGCCGGTGCCACGCTGCCCGGTCGGCGGCCAACTCGCCGACCTCTGTGCCCGTGCTCCGCACCGGCCGACCAGGACGCCGCCCCGGCCCGCAGCCCGCCGGCCTGCTTCGAGGCTCGCCAGGCCGACCCCGGCGCGACGAGGCGCTGGAGCACGCCGGGCGCCTGATCGGCGGCTGGAGTCCACAGCAAGCAGTACCTGGCTCCCGGCGCCTTCCAGCTGTTCGAGGGCTCCGCCCCGGCCGGCCGACTGACCCGGCGCGTTACGTCGGCCTGGACCTCGGCAGTCGCTGCGGCCCTGGCCTGACCGGTCCCGCGCAGCCCTCGCCTGACCGGTCCCGCGCAGCCCTCGCCTGACCGGTCCCGCGCAGCCCTCGCCTGACCGGTCCCGCGCAGCCCTCGCCTGATCCGTCCCGCGCGGCCCTGGCCTGAGCGCCCACTGCGGCCTGCCAGACCGCTCGCCGCGCCGCGGTGGCCGGCCTGTGGAACCGTGGAACGGGGGCGTAGTGCACCCGTCCCGAGAGGAGCGGCCATGTCATCGAAGCGACGCCGCAAGAAGAAGGCCCGCAGCCGGCGCGGGGCCAACCACGGCCGCCGCCCCCAGGGCGGCTGAGCACCGGCGCACCTGACCGCGGGCAGGGCCGGGAGCTCGGGCCCTGCCCGCGGTCGCGCTGAGAAACATACCCGCGGGGGTATCATTGGCCTTCGGGGCCCGGCGGTCGGGCTTCCAGAACGGAGCGAACCATGTGCCGACGAGTCCTCTGCCGCAGCTGCGGCCGATCCAGCTACTCCGGGTGCGGCATGCATGTCGAGCAGGTCCTGGCCGGCGTCCCCAAGGCCGACCGCTGTTCCTGCAGCAAGGACTCCCGCCCCTCGGGCGGCTGGCTGAGCCGGCTCTTCGGCCGAGGCTGACCCGCACCGAGCCTGACCTGCACTGCAGCTGACCGCACCCGCCGCGCCCCCGGCCGCGCTCGCCCCGGCCACCCTCACCCGATCTCCACCACCCGCGCCCAGGCAGGCGGCGCGTCCGGAATGTACTCCGGATCGTCCTCGTCCCACGACCGCGCCGAGCGCTCCCGGGCGAACAGTCCCACCACCGTCCGGCACGGCGGACGGTCGCTCGGCCACGGAGTCTGACCATCCGTCAGAACCACGACGACATCGGGACGCGGCCGGGCCCGCAGCGCCGCGGCGAAACCCTCGCGCAGATCGGTGCCGCCACCGCCGAGCAGCGGGATGCCCTCGGCACGGCACAGCGAATGCACCGCCTGAGCCGCCGCATCGCACGACAGCACCGTGACCAGGTCCCGACGACCCCCCACCGCCCGTGAGATCGCGGCGACTTCGAGCAGCGCACCGCCCAACTCGGAGTCGCTCACCGACCCCGAGGTGTCGATCACCACGCAGACCCGCGGCGGGCGCCGCCGCAGACTCGGCAGCACCGCACCCGGCACTCCGACCGAGCGACGCGACGGCCGACCGTAGCTGTAGTCCTCACCCGCGCCTCCGCCCGACGCCGCCGAGCGGATCGCCGCACCCAGCAACTCCCGCCATGGCTGCGGCGGATGGAACGCCTCCTCGGCCCACCGCTGCCACCCCTGCGGGGCGTCCCCGGGACGGCCCCGGATGCCCTGCGCGACTCGGAACCGCACCGCGTCCCGCTCCTGCGCACTGAGCCCGTGCGCGCCGTCCGGCCCCAGGTCCCACTCGCGGTCCAGCCCGTCCGCGCCGCTGCCGCAGTCCAGCCAGGCCGCGTCCGCGGTGCGCGGGCCCAACTGGAACCAGCGCAGGTAGTCCTCCATCAGATGACCGGGCCGCAGTCCCAACATCCCTGGCAGGATGGCGCCTTCGGGCCGGACCAGCCCATCGCCGAACACATCGTCGTTGATCTCGAAGTCCCCGGCGATGTTCATCCGCAACCGCTCACCCCGGCCGGTCAGCCCCCGCTCCCGAGCCACCCGGTCGCTGCGCCCGTGATGGTCGCGCAGCAGGTGCGACACCTCGTGCACCCACACCCCGGCCAGCTCCGCCACCGGCGTGCGCGCCACGAAGCCCGGCGACACATAGCAGCGCCAGTGCCGGTCGACGGCCATCGTCGGGACCGTTCGCGACTCCACCGGATGCAGCGCGAACAACGCCGCCGCGAGGTAGGGCCGGACCCGCGCGGCATGCAGCCGGGCCGCGAACAGCTTCTCGGTGTCCAGTCCCACCGGCGTACCGGAGCTCATCGAACGGCCACCTTGGCCCGCGCCCCCGCCTGGTCCGCCCGGCGGGACAGCGCGACCGCCCCCGAGAGCCGCTCGATCGAGGCCGGCACCTCCCAGTCCGGCCGGCGCAGCGCGGCGAGCGAGGTCGCGGGAACCACCAGCAGATCGGGCGCCCCGGTCTCCATCGCCCGGACCAGCAGCGCCCAGGCCGCGTCCCAGCGGTCCTTCTCCGGGCGGTTGCGGACCGCGGCCACCACGCCGTCCAGCACGGCCTGACGCAGATCTCCCCGCTGCGGCAGGACGGCACCGCCCGGGTCGGCGAGCAGGTCCTCCGGGTCAGGCAGGTCCAACCGGTCCAGGCTCGCCAGCAACTCCAGCCCCGGGCCGTCCCCCACCGTCCCGCGGACCAGCAGCGACAGCACCTCGCGGGAGGAGCCGGCCGCGGTCGCGAAGGCGATCAGCCGCAGCGTCATCTCCCAACTCCGCGGCGAGGGCCAGGGGCCACCGCGCCGGCTCTCGTCCTTCGGCAGCTGGTGCACCAGCCCGGGGCGGGCGGCGAGCAGCCCGCAGACCGCACGACGGGCGAACGCCACGGCATCTGACAAGCCGTCAGGTCGTAGCTGCGGCAGCGTGGCCCGCGGCCAGGTGCCGCCGAGGCCGCGCACCACCACCTCGTGGTCATGGGTCCACTGGAGGTGCACGAACCGGTTGGCCAGCGGCGGGCTCAGCTCCCAGCCGTCCGCCGCCGAGGCCCGCGGATTGGCGGCAGCCACGATCCGTACCCCGGGCGGTAGTTGAAGGGCGCCGATGCGCCGCTCCAGCACCAGTCGAAGCAGTGCGGCCTGCACGGCCGGTGGTGCGGTGGACAGTTCGTCCAGGAAGAGCAGCCCGCGACCGGCCCGAACCAGCCGCACCGCCCAGTCCGGCGGCGCCATCGGTACGCCCTGCTCGGCCGGATCGTCGCCGACAATCGGCAACCCCGAGAAATCGGACGGCTCGTGGACGCTGGCGATCACCGTGGTCAGCGGGAGATCCAGGGCGGCGGCCAGTTGAGTCAGGGCGGCGGTCTTGCCGATCCCCGGCTCGCCCCACAGCAGCACCGGCAGGTCGGCGGCCACGGCCACGGTCAGGGCCTCCAGTTGGATGTCGGGGCGCGGCTCGGTCTCCGTGTCGGCCAGCAGCGCAATCAGCTGGGCGGAAACGTCAAGTTGTGTGTATGCAGGCATGGTTGATCACCTTTGGGAGTTCATGGGTCGGTTGAAGGGGAAACGTCAGCGGGCGGAGGCGTGGCGCGGGTGCGAACGCCCGTTGCGGGGGCGGTGGTCGTCCGGGCTGACGCGGCCCGGCCCTGGGCCCGCCAGGCCCGCCCGGAACAGCCCGTAGTCGATCCGCCGCAGAGCGGCCGCCTGCAACTCGTGCCGCAGTGCGCCGTCGCGCAGCCTCGCCTCGGGGCCGAGCAACTCCTCGACGACGGCCAACGCACCAGCCGCGTCGCCGTGGTTGAGGCGCTCGCGGACGCCGTCGAGGCACTCCGGCTGACGGTGGGCCAGCTCGATGGCCTGCAGGCAGGGGAGTGGAGTGCCGGTCAGCGCGGCCAGCAGCTCCTCCCGCCGGATCTGGGCCGGATCGTGGTCGAGGGCGGTCAGCACCCCGTCGACCAGCCCGATCCGATGCCGAGCGCCCCGGCACAGCACCAGGCGCGGCCCACCAGCCCGACGCTCAGAGGGCCGGCCCGGCGCGGTCGGTGAACGGCCCGGCACCAGCGCCGCGGCGATCAGCGGATGCAACCGATCGACCGAGATCAACCCGGCACGCAGCAGCTCCAGATCGGGCAGCACCCGGGTCGCCGCATCGGGCAGCACCGGCAGCCCGGCGACAGCACCGGCGCCCCTGGCCGCCACCATGCACCAGCCGGGTTCCGCCGGGTCCAGCACCAGCCGGCGCCGGGTCCCGAGATGCACGCTGACGGGACCGGCAGGCCGCCCCTCGGCGGCGAGCAGGATCCCGGCCTCGGCCACCCACCGGTCGACGGCGAAGCCGCGCCCGAGCCCCGGCGGCTCCAGTGCCGGCGGGCCGTCTCCGCTGGACCGGACCCGCAGCTCATCGGTCCGGCGGGCGTCCCACAGATGGCGGTGCAGGTCGAGGCGGAACCGTCGACTGGGCCGCGGGTGCGGATGGCGGCCGTCGCCGACTGCTGAGCGGGAGCCGTCCCACAGTGCGAGGCTGACCCGTTGACCGGCATCCGCCCAGGCCGGGGGAGTCCGCACCACCAGGTGCACCGGGCCCGGGTCGTCGTACCGGGCCAGCGTGACCGTCAGACCCGGACGCAGCAGGCCGTCCGGTGCGATCCTCGGCAGATGCCAGCGCAGCAGGTCGGGGACCAACTGCCGTAGATCGGCCCGCACTCGGCCCGCCATGGCCTGGCCGTGAGTCCGCGCCAAGGCCCGCAGATCGAGGTCGACATCGACACCGGCGGCGGCACACGCCCCGGCCCAGTCCCCGGCGCGGCGGCGGGCGGTCGCGGTCTCGATCATGGACGGCGGCACGGCGAACTCGCGTACGTGCAGCCAGAAGGAATGGGAGGAGAAGTCTCCGTTCGCGATCTCAGTGAGCATCAGCACTCACCTTGCGCGGACGGGACCCCCGATCTGTGAGGAGGGTGAGTCATCATTGCGGCGAGCATAGCGCTCATCGCCCGTACCGGCCAGGGAATTCGAGATCGCCACGACCACCCGTGGGCCGATGGAACGCCAGAGCGGAATCACCGGATCGGATCACGCTGACGTGCCACGGGGCCACCGGCTGCTAACGTTTCGTGCTGCTATGAGTGCTCTGGGTAGGCGTCTTGGTGTGGCCGTCGTGCTGGCCGCGCTGCTGGTGCTGCTCGGCGTCCGGGTCGGCGACTGCTGTGATACCTGGGTGCCGGCCGCCTCAGCCGACGCCCTGATGCTGACTCCCCAGGCGTTGGCAACAGCCGCCGCCCACTGCGAGCCAGTTGACGAATCGTCAATCGACTGCTGCATCAGCGCCGGTGACCACCGCACCGAACTCGCCACCGACCGCACCAGGGCCGGGGCCCCCTCACTCACCCACGCGGTGGACGCCCAGCCGTCCGCCGCCGCCCACGGCCCGGTCGGCCCGCTCGGCCCGCCTGCTCCGCCGCCCCTGCCCGGTACAACCGGCGGGCGCGACACCCTCATCGGCATCTGCGTGAGTCGGACCTGACGGTCCCTCGCCCTCTGCCGCGGCGCCGGTCGCGACCGGCCTGAACCTGCCTGCCGGCGTTCGCTCCGTCACCCCCGCCGCGTCCCCCTGGCTTCGCCGTGCCCGAGTACGGCCCGCGACCAGGCCCCGCGACGCCGCAGCCATTCCTCTGCACTCACCTTCACCGTGCCCGCTTCACCGTGCCCGCACGGCATCACCGCCAGGAGCGTCCCTTGAGCCTGCCCATCGCCGCACCCGCCCGGGCCGCGTTCACCGCGACCCCGCTGACCGACCGCTGCCACCGCGCGTACGCGCGGCGAACCCACGCCTGCGTCGGCATCAGCCCGTTCAACGGCTACTTCCACACCCAGCGGGTCGCCGACCTGGCCCGGTGGGCGATCGCCGAGTTCGACCAGGTCCACTTCTTCGTCCCGGACTCGCTGTCCGTCCACACCCTGCAGGCCATCGGCTACCCGCCCGACCGCGCCGCCTTCAAGGCCCGCCGGCAGGGCCAGTACGTCGTGAACAAGATCATCACCGCCCTCGCGGCGCTGGGCGTCCCCGACCCGGCCGGCCGGGTGCTCACCTCGGCCGCGCTGTCGGCCAACCCCCGCTACGCCGCCCTGCACGAGCTCGCGCGGCAACTCTTCGCCACCGACCCCGAGTTCCGCGCAGCCTGCCTGGACGCCGGCGCCTGGGTGCTGGACCGCCGCCTGCCGCCCGGCACGGCCGCCACGGAAGCCCAACTGCTCACCGCCAGCAACTACCTCCTCGGCGAACTCCCGCTCTTCCTGGACACCCCGGGCATCACGGGTACCCCGGAATCCGTCTTCTGCTACCACCAGACCCCCCGCTTCCTCCGCCTCCTCTTCGGCCGCCGACTCCGCTGCACCCCCCAACCCACCCAGGGCTTCCTCCAGATCCGCGCAGCAGACGAGCCCATCCCAGCGTCAACAGCCAACACGGCCTGACGGCCACTCAGCCCAGCTCAGCCCGGCGCGAGCCCAGCCCGAGCCGCCCAGCGGAGCGCAAAGCCACCGGTGGGGGTGTATCCAGACCCACCCCCGCTGGGCAGCTACACGCAATGGCCACGGCCTCGCTGACTGGAATCGTCGACGGTGACCGGCACCAAGACGATCAAGGCCAGGAGGCCAAGCACATGCGGGCAATGGCGAAGGTGAAGTGGAAGGCGGAGGCAGCGGTGTACCTCACCGTCGCCTTCGTGGCGGCGGGCGCGCTGGGGGCGGTGCAGCCGGCGACCGGGATACCGACGGAGGTCATCCAGCTGACGCAGTTCGGGCCCGCCGCCGGGGTCGCGACGGCGGCCCTGCTGTGGCCGGGGCGGATCCGTAGCCGGCTGGCCGGGGCCCTGCCCGGACGGTTCGGGCAAGGTGCGGCCGGCCCGGCGCTGCCGTTGCTGCTCACCGCGCCGCTGATCATCGCGCTCAGCTCCGGCCTGTACGCGGCCGTCAAGGGCAGCGTTCCGGTGACCGATCCGCGCAGCCTGCGGGACTCGTTCGCACTGATCGTGGTGGCGCAACTGGTCGGGGCCTTCGGAGAGGAGATCGGCTGGCGCTGCTTCCTCCAGCCGCTGCTGCGCACCCGGTTCGGCCCGCTCACCGCCTCGGCGCTGGTGGGAATCGTCTGGGGGCTGTGGCACGTGCAGGCCTTCACGCACGCCCCGGCGTATGCGGTCGGCTTCCTGACGGCCACCGTGGCGATGTCCGTCGTCCTCGGCCTCGGCCTGGAACGGGTGCGGGCGAACCGGCTGCTGCTCGCGGGCGGCTTCCACACCCTGATCAACCTCGGGATGCTGCTGCTCATGGATGACCAGTCAGGTGCCGCGCTGCCCCTGGTGATGTTCGGCGCCGCGAGCCTGCTGGCCGCGCTGCCCTGGGTGCTGCGGCGGTCGGCCGATAGGATCCTGCCGGCGGGGCACGGGGCGCGCTGACATGGGGAAACGACGGGTGGTCATGACGGCACTGGGAGCGGGGCGGCCGGGCGCCGCCCGCGCCTGGCTGGTGGCCGTCGGCCGCTGCCAACTGCTGTCGCTGGCCGCCTTCGCCACCCTCGCCACCGGCAGCCTGGTCGTCTGCGCGTTGCTGCTGCTCCCGATCGGCCTGGGCCTGCCGCTGCTGCCGCCCGCCGCGACGGCCCTGCGCCGGCTCACCGCCCGCTACCGCGCCTGGACCACCCGCTGGGCCGATCTGCGGATCAGTCCACCCGAACCGCTCGCCGACGACGCGGACCTGCGCCGACGAGCGTTCGGCATCCTCGGCGGCGCCGGCTTCTGGCGGGACCTGCGCTGGGCCTGGTTGGAGCCGTGGGTCGGCGGCGTGCTGGCCGCCGTGCCGCTGGCACTGATCGAGTACGGGGTGTTCGGCGCGCTGGTGCAGCCGTTCATCTGGCGGATCATCAACGACGGCAACTGGTATGCCTTCATCCCCGTGCGCTCCACCGCCACCATGCTGGCCGCCGCCCTGCTCGGCCTCGCTTTCGTCGCCGCTGGGCTGCGGCTCGCACCGGTGATGCTGCGCCTGCACGCCCGCTGGAGCCGCCGGGCACTCTCCGCGCCGCGTACCGCCCAGTTGGTCCGCCGCATCGAGCAGCTCACCGACACCCGGGCCGACGCACTCGACACCCAGACGGCCGAACTGCGGCGCATCGAACGGGACTTGCACGACGGGGCGCAGGCCCGACTGGTCGCCCTGGGCATGACCCTGGACGAGGCCACCCGCCGCCTGGACGCCGATCCGCAGGCGGCCCGCGACCTACTGCTCGAAGTGCGGGCCACTTCCGAGCGGGCCCTGCAGGACTTGCGGGACCTGGTGCACGGCATCTACCCGCCGGTCCTCGCCGACCGCGGCCTCAGCGACGCCGTCCGGTCACTGGCGCTCGACAGCTTCCTCGACGTCCACGTCGAGCCCCGTCTGCCCGGACGGCTCCCCGCACCCGTCGAGTCCGCCGCCTACTTCGCGGTCGGCGAGCTGCTCGCCAATGCCGCGAAGCACTCCGGGGCCCGCGAAGTACGAATAGCCCTGACGTACACCGACACCACCCTGCGCGTCACGGTCACCGACGACGGCCACGGCGGCGCCGACAGCACCCGAGGGAGTGGACTGCGCGGCATCCAACGCAGGTTGAGCACCTTCGATGGAACCCTGGCCCTGCACAGCCCGCAGGGCGGACCGACCACCGCAACCCTGGAGATACCGTGCGCGTCGTTGTCGCCGAGGACCTCTTCCTCCTCCGCGAAGGGCTGATCCGGACCCTGCAGGAGCACGGCTGCGAGGTGGTCGCGGCCGTCGACAACAGTCCCGCGCTGCGGCGCGCCCTGCGCGAGGAGGCGCCCGACGTCGCAGTGGTCGACATCCGCCTCCCGCCCAGCTTCACCGACGAGGGCCTCCAGGCGGCCCTCGAAGCCCGCCGCGCCCGCCCCGGCCTGCCCGTCCTGATCCTCTCCCAGTACGTGGACCAGCTCTACGCCCATGAACTGCTCGCCTCCGGCCTGGGCGCCGTCGGCTACCTCCTCAAGGACCGGGTCACCCACACCGCCCAGTTCATCGACGCGGTGCGCACGGTGGCGGCCGGCGGCACGGTGATGGACCCTCAGGTGATCGCCAAGTTGCTGGCCCGCAGCGGCGCCCGCGGCAACACCGCAGAGCTGACGCCGCGTGAGCACGAGGTGCTGAAGCTGATGGCGGAGGGCCGCTCGAACGTGGCCATCATGAACACCCTGCACATCGGCGAGAGCGCCGTGGCCAAGCACACCACCAGCATCTTCGCCAAGCTGGGCATCGAGTCCTCGGTGGACGACAACCGGCGGGTGCTGGCGGTGCTGGCCTACCTGAAGCGCTAGCGAGCGCTTCCCTTGAGCCACCCAGTGCGCCTACCGCCGGGCGCTCCAAGCGCTTCCCGTTCAGCTGGTTTGACCAGCTGTTACAGTGCGCGGATGGAAGATCTGGGACCCATAACGTGGCCGCCTGAGCCGATCAGGACCGAGAGGCTCGTGCTCCGTGCGCCCGAGACCCGGGACCGTGCGGCGTTCATCGAGCTGCTCGCCTCGCCAGAGGTGCACACCTACCTCGGTGGCCCCCGGCCGCGTGACGAGCTTGAGCGCGAGATGTCCGGGGTGCCCGAGCAGTGGCCCGGGAGCTTCGTCGTTGAGCTCGACGGGTCGATGATCGGCCAGATCCTGCTCAGGAGGGCAGCGGAGGCCCATCGCCCGGCTGTCGTGGGGAAGGCCACTCTCGGCTACCTTTTCCTGCCGCGGGCGTGGGGCTTCGGGTACGCCGCCGAGGCGTGCGCGGCGGCACTCGGCTGGCTCGCCGACGCGCTTCCCGGCGAGCCGGTGGTGCTCGCCACCCAGAGCGCCAACGCCAGCTCGATGCGCCTCGCGGCGAAGCTGGGGTTCACTGAGGTAGAGCGGTACGAGGCCTGGGGCGCCGAGCAGTGGCTCGGCATGTGGACCCCGGGCACGCCGTCCAGTTGAGTCTGCGACGGAACCGCGGGAGGAGTACCCGCCCATAAGCAGGACCAGCCGGCTCAGCTCCACCCGGCTCGATGAACTCCTCCCGGCATCGCTTCAGCAGCGCCGCGGGGGGCCCCGGCGGGGGGGGGGGCGGGGCGGGGGGGGGGGGCGCCCCCGCGCCGCGCGCCCGAGAGGTGCGGGGGGGGGCGGGGGGGGGAGGCGGCCCCCCCCCGGC